>NZ_OY761553.1:2724750-3027500 GCF_963664735.1 uncultured Cohaesibacter sp.
AGATATTGCCCAGATCGGCCATGCAGCCAGTCGCTCCCTTTGAGAGAGCTTCAAAGATCAATGCCTCCGAGCCAACATAATAATCGAACTTCAGATTGTCGTCCGCAATCTCCAGATAGGACTGCATCAGGCGCGGATCTGCGCCATCATCCTTGATGCCCCGAATGTTTTCGTGCTCGGCCAGTTGTTCAACCAGAGAAGAGGACAAGGTGCGCATGGCTATCGCAGGCGCATTGTAAAGATAAATCGGTATCGGAAGACTATCGGCCACCTTTGTGTAGTGCTGCGAGATATCAGCATCCGAGCATGTAACAAAATAGGGCGGCAAGACGGTAACGCCGTCCACCCCTAACCCTGCAATGTCTTTACCAACCAATATGGACTGATAAGTCGAGGGCATGCCGATGTTGGCAAACACCTTCACGCGTCCGTCGGCTTCTTCGACGATCTCGGCACAAAGGCGAACCTTTTCAGCATGCGTCAGGCAAGCGAAATCGCCTTGCGTATCGCAAACCAGAAGATTGTTGCCAAATCCAATTTGTCGACGCACCTGATTTCTAACCGCAGAATAGTTGATTGTATCATCGCAGTTAAAGCAGGTGACCATGGCGACGAATGCCTCTGCCTGATTGGATCTTTGGCTCGTCTCGGGCTTCCTTTTCAGAGCCATTTTCCGGGATATACGAAGATCTTCCATCTTTTTGGTCTTTACTATGTCAAGTTACGAGCCTTAGCTTGAATGTCGAGAAGAACGGCCTCGTTGCCAAATCCTCCAGCTTTGGAAATAAACCATTGCGTATCCACCTTCTCGGACTGGCAGGCGCCTAGGACAACGCCGGGCATTATCTCATCGGAGAGATCGATCGCGGCTACTCCAAGGGTGGAAGCAACGGCGATTGCCGTTTCCCCGCCGGTACTGAAAACCGTTTTGAAATGATATTGCTGGCACAACGCAAGGGCTGCTTGCCCTATGAGTGAGGCTATGCGTGCGCCCTCCTCTTTTGTGACCCTTGGCGCAACGGCGCTGTTGTCCATGCGCAGCAAGATGTCCGAGGCGCTGCCCCCTTTGGCCTCGATCTGTTCGAAACAGAGCTTTGCCACATCGGCGTTTTGTGTATCCACCGGCAAAGTGATCGACACAAAGCCCCCCTTCGCCTCTGCCGCATCTGCTTGTCTGAGGGAAGGAGGGGCCAGGCTGCCCACGATCGCAAGCAACGGACCATCAAAGTGGGGGGCATCCGAAGCTTTAAAAACCTCTTTACCTGTCTTTATTGATCCGGCCAGAGCCTTCGCAAAGCCGCCGGCTCCAACTGGTAGGCAATCTGTCTCCAGCACGGCTTCGGCAAGAGCTGACAAATGGTTGTCGCAGGTTGCATCAGCGATAAGCAAACGCGCGCCCTTGTCAAGGTGAGAGCGAATTGTTGCCACCAGTGACGGCCGTCCAGCCTCGATGTCTTCAATTGACAGCTTTTGGGAGGGCAGCGTGGTCTGGGCTCCGATCATGGCAGCAATTTCGGATGTCGCCAGCGGATGAAAAGGATCTTTGCCGATGTCTGTTTCATGCAAGGGCACCCCGAAAAGATAGATTTTGCCCTCAATGCAAGTCCGCCCAGTCTCTGGCATTGCGGTGCAGACGAGGGCTGCGGCCTTGCCGGTTGCTTCAAGGGCTGCCTCTATTTCTGCGCCGGGATTACCTCGCATGGTAGAGTCGATCTTTTTGTAGAAGCGTTCATATCCCTTCTGAATGCAAAAGCCGATGACGTCTTTGACTGCTCGCCTTGCCTCGTTAGGGGAAAGGAAGCGGGTTTCACTGTTGATTGAAATATTACCGTCCAACAGCTCTTGCAGGGAAAGACACTGGCGATGAAGAACAAGTTTAAGCTGTTTGCCAAGACGAGAAAAATGGACGCCGGAATCCCCTGCTCCTGTGAAATCATCTGCGATGATGGCCAGTTTATGATCCTCTTTCACGATTGCCCCCGCATTCTTTCCCGTTTCCTTCAATCGGCTCCCTAGAGCAAGCCACCCTCACACGCTTAGCGACACGTGTTTGATATAGTCGCGCAGATAGGAGTAGCTGATCTGCAACCGCCCATCGGACGTCTTTATGATTGATGGATAGGAATAATCGCCTCTAAAGGCCCCCTTCCTGTCGTGAGCGGACAACAATAGCGCATCCTCTTCGACAACGAGTTCCTCGGTCCAGCTTTTGCCAAGATCTGACGAGCTGGCGATAATGAGAGGATTGCGAGGCACGCCCCAGATGGCACTGTTTTCCGTCACTTCGCACTGGGCGAGAAAGGCTTCTTTGTCCTGCACCCAAGGTGGCACGGCACTTTCGCTCTCCCGCCCTGCCGCACTGATATGATTGTAGATGATCAACAAGCGGCCATCGTCGAGCTCGGTTGCCTGAATGGAGGAATTGTTGTTCGGCAGTGGCGTCGGTTCTGGCGCTGACCAGGTGATGCCCCCATCGTCCGAAACCGAGCGGAAGATATAATCAGCCTTGCGGCGGCGATAGAAGGCCACCTTGCAGCTGGGCAGGATATTCATGTGAACACAGCCTTCACTGGCTGGCACCTCTGCAAGTGTCCAGCTTGCTCCGCCATCATGGGAAATCTGAACAAGAGAGCGATCATTACCAAACGCATTCTTCATGCTGGAAAACCAGATGGGCAAAAGGATCTTGCCATCAGGATTGACCACCGGCGGGTGGCGAATGAAGGTGCCTTCCCTATCGAACAAGGTTTCGATAGGCCCCCATCTCACGCCCCCATCATCCGAGCGGCGTATACGGACAATCGCCGTTCCCTGATCAGTTTTCAGCTGAGCGGTATAAATCAGCCAGAGCTGACCGGAGGGCTGACAAAAGAGCGCCGGGTTCTGCTCCGAGCGATCCTCGTCATCGCTCATTTTGACCGCTTCGCTCCAGACACCAGCCGCCTTGTCGAAGCGGGCGAGATAGATGCTGATATCAGATGATCCCTCCATGCTTCCGCCAAACCAGGTGCACAGAAGATCGCCATTTGCCAACTCAAGTAGATTTGACGCATGGTTGCTCAGGCATGGGGTTGGAATGGCTCTGCTTTCAACAATCTTCATGGCTACACCTGACATATTCATCAATTCCACCACGGCTAGGCGTGGCAAAAGGCACAAAGGGATCGTGGCACTGGCAAGGACGCTCAAGCCTTTGCCGGTGATGTGCTGATTTCATTTTCAAAGGGGAAGAGCCCCAAGCCGTAATCAGGCCTCTTCCAATTCGTGGCTTTCTTCAAGCGCGATTTCCGCCAACCGCAAGCAGGCGACCTGATGGCCGTTGCCATGATCCTCCAGCTCTGGCACAGCCTTTGAACATGCATCGGTTGCGTAGGCACAGCGCGGGTGGAACCGACAACCGCTTGGCGGATCGATGGCGTTGGAAACATCTCCCTTGAGAATGACCCGCTGGCGTTGCCGTTCGATATCCGGATCCGCTTCCGGCACGGCAGACAGCAGCGCCTTGGTATAGGGATGCATGGGCCGACGGAAAAGCTCTGCCTTGTCCGCAATTTCCATGATCTTGCCCAGATACATTACCGCAATTCGATCACTGATATGGCGGACCACGGCCAGATCATGGGCAATGAAGAGGTAGGTGAGATTGTACTTGTCCTGAATATCCATCAAGAGATTGATGATTTGTGCCTGAATGGATACATCCAACGCAGAAATCGGCTCGTCACAAACGATAAACTCCGGATCGCAGGCCAGCGCCCGAGCGATGCAGATTCTTTGGCGCTGTCCGCCCGAAAATTCGTGCGGATAGCGGTTTGCGACGTTGGGATTAAGTCCCACATCACGGATAAGCTGCGCGATCCGCCCCGGAATTTCCTTGTCCGGACAGATTTTATGAACCTTCATCGGTTCGGACAACGCCTCACCAATCGTCATGCGCGGGTTGAGCGTTGAGTATGGATCCTGAAAGACGATCTGGGCCCGCTTGCGCATTGTGCGCAATTCCGGTTTGGAAAGGGTGGCCAGATCGACCCCTTCAAATTCGACGCTTCCGGACGTGGAACGATAGATTTGCAGGATCGTGTAGCCAGTCGTCGATTTGCCGCATCCGGACTCACCTACAAGCCCCAGGGTTTCGCCCTTGAATATATCGAAACTGACGTCATCAATCGCATGGACAATCGCTTTTTCACTTCCGAAAGCGCCGATCTTGATGGGGAAATATTTGACAAGGTTCTTCACCTTGACCAATGGCTGTTTGGCTGCTTTGGTCATCGCACATCCCCCTCTTTGGTCTTTGCGCCCTCCCTGGTTATGTCAACCCAGCAGGCGATACGGTGTTTGGGATTGGCCCCTTCACCCGAAACCGGCTCAAGGTTTGGAATTTCCTTGGTGCACCGCTCCGTGCAATAGGCACAACGAGGCGCAAACGGGCAGCTTGTTGGTTCGACAAACAGGTTTGGCGGGGCTCCGGCGATGGAGGGAAGCCGGCTACCGGCTTCGGTCTTGATGCTCGGGATCGATTTGAGCAATCCGATTGTGTAGGGATGGCGTGGTGATTTGTATATCTCATCAATCGGGGCTTCTTCCACCACGCTGCCGCCATACATCACCATGATGCGATCCACCATGCCCGCCAGCAGGCTGAGGTCATGGGTGATCCAGATGATCGACATGTTGAGCTTTTCACGCAGTTCCTTGACCAGCTCCACGATCTGGGCCTGAATGGTCACGTCGAGCGCTGTGGTCGGTTCGTCGGCAATCACCAGTTCAGGCTCGCCGAGCAGGGCCATGGCGATCATCACCCGCTGGCGCATGCCGCCCGAAAGCTGATGGGGATATTCATGCAAGCGATGCTCGCTGTTGGAAATCCCCACCAGATCGAGATATTTGGCGGCCTGCTTCATGGCATCGGCCCGGCTCATCTTCTTGTGATAGATGATGCCTTCACAAAGCTGTGCTCCAATCTTCATGAAGGGATTGAGCGAGGTCATAGGGTCCTGAAAGATCATGCCGACCTTGGAGCCGCGCACCATGTTGATGTCGTGCGCGCTGGCCTTGGCCAGGTCCGTTCCTTCCAGCAGCACCTCTCCGTCTGTGATCTGGGCCGCTGGTGGCAGCAGTTTGATGAGGCTCATCATCGATACGCTTTTGCCGCAACCGGATTCACCGACCACTCCGAGCATTTCCCCCTTGTCGAGGGTAAAGGAAACACCGTTTACCGCGTAAAGATAGCCATTGCGCACCTTGAAGCGCGTATGCAGGTTTTTCACTTCCAAAAGTTTGGTCAAAGCGCCCTCCCTTTAGCTGTTCGTTGTTTCTCTATTTCCATTGCCGCGGGTTGAGCGCATCGTTGAGGCCGTCGCCAAGGAAACTGAAGGCGATGGTGACCAACGCAAGCACTGCGGCAGGCGCTGCGAGAATGTGCGGATAGAGCTGCCAGACGCGCAAACCA
Organism: uncultured Cohaesibacter sp.; assembly: GCF_963664735.1. Taxonomy (NCBI): domain Bacteria; kingdom Pseudomonadati; phylum Pseudomonadota; class Alphaproteobacteria; order Hyphomicrobiales; family Cohaesibacteraceae; genus Cohaesibacter; species uncultured Cohaesibacter sp. The sequence continues at coordinate 2,730,203 of NZ_OY761553.1, forward strand.
TCCGAAATCATGTTGCCCCAGCTGGGGATTGGAGGACGCACGCCAACACCGAGGAACGAGAAGGACGATTCAAACACCATGGCTTCCCCAAGGGCGGCGCTGATATAGACGATGATCGGGCCGATGGAATTTGGAATGACATATTTCCAGACGATCTTGGCCGTCGGCACACCAATGGCCTCGGCGGCCAACACATAGTTCTTGTTGCGTACCGACATGATCTGACCACGAATGATGCGGGCAGCCTTTGGCCACTTGATGAGGGCAAGCGAGCCGAACACCAGAACGAAGTCCACCAGAATGGTATTCCGATAAAAGGCGTTGCCCGTAAGCAGGAATTGCTCATCCATCCAGTTGACCAGCCTCGGCTTCATCGAGACGTTGATGACGATCACCAGCAGCAGGGATGGCACCGACATGGTGATGTCGATGAGCCAGACGATGAAGGCATCGATCTTGCCACCGAAATAGCCCCCCAGAGAGCCCATGAAAATGCCGATGACCAGGCTGAGCAAGGTGGTTGAAAAGGCGACGATTACGGCGGTTCTTGCGCCATAGATCACACGGCTCATGATATCGCGCCCCAGATCATCGGTGCCGAACCAATGGACCAGACTTGGTGCCTGATTGCGCGCATGCAAATCCTGCGACAGGAAGTCATAAGGCGTGATATAGGGGCCGAAAATGGCGATGAAAAACAGGAACAGCACGAGCAGCATGCCCACAACGGCCAGCTTGTTGGCCATCAACCGGTCAAACGCATCCTTGGCCAGACTGAATTGCTTTTCTTCCTGTTGCAGCTCAAGCGTATTGTCCGTCATTATTCGTCTCCCGTCTTTTTGGCTGCGGCGCGGGGGTCAAGCAGCGGATAGGAAATATCAACCAGCAGGTTGGAGGCCATGACCACCGTCGAGAAGATCAACACGATCGCGAGAATGACCGGATAGTCCGAGGTCTTGATTGCGGTTTCGGTGAGGCGGCCAAGGCCGGGAAGCCCGAAGACCTTTTCAATAAGAATGGAGTTGTTGAGCGTGGCAATCACCAGAAGGCCAATCTGGCTGACAACAGGCGTCAGCACCGGTCGCATGATGTGCTTGACCACGACCTGATAGTTCGGAATACCCTTGGCTCGCGCGGTGCGCACATAATCCTCGCTGAGCACTTCAAGCACCCCAGCACGCGCCTGTCGAATGATCAGCGCCATCGGGTTGAGCCCCAGTACCAACAGGGGAACAATCACCTTGAAACTGAACAGGCCAGACCAGCCGTAAGGCACGTCCATATCCATGACCAGCACGAGAAAGACGATGATCAGGGGACCGGCAACAAACACCGGAATACCCCATACGATGAGCGCGAAACCCACGATCAGGTTATCCAGAAGCTTGTTCTGGTTGAGCGCGGCAATCACACCCAGAATGATGCCAACGATGGAGAGCAGGAAAATCGCGGTAAGCCCGATTTTCAGGGTTACCGGAAGCGCTGCGTTTATCATCGAGTTGACAGAGCGTCCGGAAACCAGCGAGTTGCCAAAATTTCCGTGCGCTATATTACCAAGATAATCTACGAACTGAACCAGAAACGGCCGGTTCAGTCCTGCGGCATCCCTGATGGCTTCAACCCTGTCTGGATCATAAGCAACATCGCCTGGGGCCTGCAGGAAGATAAGCTTGATCGGATCGCCAGCTCCAAAGAACACAAGAGCGTAGATCAACAGAAGAAGAATAAATACCGAGGGAATCCACTTCAGAAGTCGGAATAAGATGTAGCGTCCCATATCAAGTCATCCTTGCGAATTCGGGAAAAAAGGACGGGAAGTGAGACCACCACGACCCGTCCAGGCTCGCCGTCCCTTACGGACGTTTTGCTTCGTCGATTGTTACATTCCATGGCTCGATGACCTGCCAGTCATCGTTCTTGTCGAAATTGAGGACCCAAGGCATGGCCCATTTCGACATTACGTCGTAATAGTAAGGAATGTAGGTCCAGTCTTCGCGGAAGAGACCTTGTGCTTCCTGAGCAAGTTTGATGCGAGCTGGATCTTTCACACCCTTGACGGATGCTTCTTCGAGCAGGGCATCAATCTTGTCATTTTTGTAACCGCCCAGTTTGTTGCGGGCGTTACCGGATTTCGAGTAAATCGAACCCATCAGGTAGGAAACTGCATCAGGAACACGTGTGCCGACATCGTCACGGAAGATCTGAACGCTCTTCTGGTCAGGACCGGAATAGGTTTCGATTGCAGGTTTCATTTCGATACCCTGAATGCCAAGTATCTTGCGCCATTGTTCAGCGATATACTGGGCAGCGGCTTCATGGGTCGGGGTGGAAATACCGACGAACATGATTTTTGGCAGACGGTTTGCATCCTTGTATTTGGATGCGGCCAGAGCAGCTTTGGCAGCTTCCGGATCATATGGATATTTCTTGAAATCAGGATCTACGCCGGGGACCTTGTTCAGGATCTGTGACGCAGCGGTAAACGGTCCATCAGGGAAAGCTGCGAGAGCCAGCTCTTCAGGATTGACCGACATGATCAGGGCTTTGCGAACGTTAATGTCGTCCATTGGAGGTTTCTTGGCATTGATCCAGAATTGCTGACCTTTTGCCAGAGCCGGGCCACCAAGGAAATCGGCACCAAGGTCCTGAATGATGGTTGGCGTGATGAGCTCGGTGTGGGCATCCATTGTGCCGCGTTTGAGCATCAGCGTTGCAGTGCTGGCGTCAGCAACCGTCGTCAGGACGATTTTTTCCAGTTTCGGTTTCGGGCCGAAGAAATTCGGGTTTGGAACAAGGGTCAGGATGCCTTGGTCAAGGTCCATGGTTTCAGGCATGAACGGACCGGAAACGACGACGCCATTCTGTGGCATCCACCAGTCGGATTTTTCATTGCCATTCTCGTCCTGAGCCTGAGAGATCTTGACCGGAGCGATCAGGGCTGTTGCGATTTTCTGATCAAAGATCGGGTCAGCACTTGCAAGTTTGACGGCAACGGTTGCTTCGTCCTTGATTTCAAGCCCCGTCATATCCTTGGCTTTGCCAACCACAACATCGTTGAAGCCTTCAACCCCCCCCAGAAACAGGTTGACGCGAGCATGTTTGGTTGCCGGACGGGCGGACAGGTTCCATGTGCCAACAACATCTTCAGCTGTGATTTTTGAGCCATCAGACCAGACGGCATCCGGATTAACATGCAGGGTCCAGTTGACATAGCTGTCATCGGACTCAACACTTGAAAGAACGTAAGGGGTCAGCTTGCCGTCCTTGTCGAAATACATTGGTGCAGCCCAGCTCAAAGATTGCCAACGCGCTGCGTGTCCTCCTCCCTGAAGGGGCGACCAGTTCTGCTGCAGAACCGGATGCGCAATATTAAGCACCTGGCCGCCTTCGGCTGATGCCGTGCCGCTTTGCAGCGGTGTCAGCCCGAGCACTGCGAGCCCGAGCAAAAGGACTTTGAAAAGATCCTTTTTCATCTAGTTGTCTCCTCTCATTTCAACTTCGTATAAGCAATGGCGTTCTTGAATGCGCCTTAACGAAAAATTTGCAATTCGCATGCCACCAGCACAACTAACTGATTTATATTGATTATTTTTTCTCTATACGAATTTTTCCCAAATGCCCGGTGTCGAAATTTGCACTAATTGTTGATGCATGATGCATCAGCAGTTCGTTGCATTTTTTTGGGCGCTCCCGCATACTTCACCTCGACCAGAGGGGGAGATCAGGTCATGGTAATTGCGTTTATCGCGCCTTTTGAGCAGATCCGCATCAAGGCGCAGAGCATCATCGATACATCCAACTATCCAGCAAAAGCCTATCAGGGCGACTTGCATCAGGGGGTCAAAGCCGCTCAGCGAGCGATCGATGAAGGGGCCAAGATCATTATCAGTCGTGGAGGAACCGCGCGCCTCATTCGCAAGGCTCTCAATGTCGAGGTCATAGAAGTCGAAGCCTCGATGCAGCGAACGCTCTCCTTCATCTATGAAGAGACCTCAGAGACCACTCGCATCGGAATCGTGGGCTTTGCTCCCCTGATCAATCTGGTCGCACCAATCTGCACCATTTTGTCGCGTAACTACCGCTCTTTCGAACTGAGGGAGAAAGAGAGCATTCAGGAGCAAATGGACATTCTGGTGCAATGGAAACCGGATGTGGTGATTGGTGACGCTGTTGCCTTCCAGTGGGCCAAGTCCAAGGGACTGAACGCTTATTTGATCGAATCCAGCATGGAAACCATCGTGGATGCCTTCGAGCGGGCGATGCTGGTTTATAAAAACCTCAACCGCTATTTCATGGCAGAGAAAAAGCTCGAAGCCGTGCTCGATTGCACCCGTGACGGGGCCGTTCTGGTCAACAATGATGGCAAGATTGAAGAGATTAACAAGCAGGGCTGCACGATCTTGGGCTATCCCAGAGCCACCCTTCTCGGCTCCAATATTTCAGACTTTTTCAACACGCCAGAACTCAGCAAGGCTTTCCGCAAAAAAGCCCACGCACGCAATATTCTTGTCAGCTGGCATGACGACAAGCTGGCGCTGGACTATATCCCGGTCGCGTCCGAAAAGCTTTCCGACAATGCCTCGGTTATCCTGTTTCAGCCGGTGCAGAAAATTCAGGATACTGGCAACCTGATCCGCAAGAAGCTCAGTGAGAACGGCTTTTATGCAAAATACACCTTCAGCAATATCCTTTATCACTGTGACGAGATGAAGCGGCTGGTGGAAATGGCTCAACTCTACAGCCAGACGGCCAGCAATATCATGATTGTGGGAGAAACGGGCACAGGCAAGGAGCTGTTTGCCCAGTCCATTCATAATGCAGGCACGCTTTCCAACGGCCCATTTGTGGCCGTGAACTGCGCGGCCCTTCCAGGCAATCTGCTTGAAAGCGAATTGTTCGGCTATGCGCCCGGAGCCTTCACCGGAGCCTCGCGCTCGGGAAAAATCGGATTGTTCGAGATGGCCCATGAGGGCACTCTGTTTCTGGACGAGTTGACCGAGATGGAGGTTTTCCTGCAAGCCAAACTGTTGCGTGCGCTGCAAACCGGCGAAATCATGAGGATCGGGGACAACAAGATCATTCCGATCAAGGTCCGCATCATCGCGGCAACCAACAAGAATCCCATAGAGGCCATCAGCGCTGGCAAGCTGCGTGCTGACCTGTTCTACCGCCTCAATGTGCTGGATCTGAAAATCCCACCCTTGCGGGACCGCAAGGGTGATCCGGAAGTGCTGTTTGCCAAATTTCTGGAAAAGGCCTGCAAGCTACAGAACATCCCCATTCCCCCCCTGTCCAGTCGGGCTCTGAAGGAGCTGCGTAATCACAGTTGGCCGGGCAATGTGCGCGAGCTGGAAAATTGCGCAGAGAAATTCGCCACGCTGCAAAGCCTGCATGATTTCAACACGCCGCTACTGTCATCGCAAAGCCATCATATGGGGCAAATGCATCGGGGGATTCATGATGCAAGCAACGTCTTGGAGGGAACAACCCTTGATGACATGATCGCCGCCAAGGTCAACCAGATTTTCAAGCAGGAAAACTGCAACATATCAAAAACGGCACAGCGGCTTTCGATTGATCGCAATACCGTCAAGCGATGGCTGGGCAAGGACAGCAAGGCGCAAGGCACCTTGCCGCATTGATCAAGGCTGGCCGGAGCTGGCCCTAAAAGGCCTTGCCGCGCGCGGAAACCGGCCAGACAGTTTCAACCACGCCCTTGCGCACTCCAACATACCAGTCGTGAATATTGCAGGTGGGGTCGCAATGACCCGGCACAAGACGCAGTTTTTCATTGATCTTCAAAACGCCATCAGGATCGGCAATCGTGCCATGCTCGTCCGAGCATTCCAGATAGGAGACATCATCTCGGCCGTAGACGACGGGCAAGCCGCTATCCACCGACTGAACCTTCAAGCCCGCATCGACGATGGCGCGATCAGCCTTCACATGGCTCATGACAGAGGTCAGCAGGAATAAAGCATTCTGCCATTCTCCATCGTCAATGCGCTTGCCCTCTTCGTCCAGAACCCGGCCATAGTCCGCATCCATGAAGGCGTAGGAGCCGCATTGCAATTCATTGTAAACACCTGATGCTGTTTCGAAATAGTAGGAGCCGGTGCCACCGCCCCCAACAATATCGCAAGCAAGACCAGCTTCATCCAGAAGTTTCAGGCATGCCTTGACCATCGCAATGGCAACATCAACCTTGGCCTTGCGCTCTTGATAGGTGGACAAATGTTGCATGGAGCCCTGATAGGCCTGAAGCCCTGCGAATTTCAGCCCGTGAGCCTTGTTGATTGCCGTGGCGAGCTGCAACGCTTTCTCAGGATCGGACACGCCGCAACGCCCTGCTCCGCAGTCAATCTCAACAAGGCACTCGATTTCTGTCTCATGCTTGCGGGCGGCTCTCGACAACTCGTCGACATTATCCATATCATCGACACAGACAATGGTGCGCGCACCCAGCTTGGGCAGGCTGGCGAGCCGGTCGATCTTGTGCGGATCGCGAACCTGATTGGAGACAAGCAGATCGGAAATGCCACCACGCGCGAAAACCTCGGCCTCGGAAACCTTCTGGCAGCAAACCCCGCAGGCACCGCCAAGTTCCATTTGGAGCAATGCGATGTCGACAGATTTGTGCATCTTGCCGTGCAGGCGGTGGCGCATGCCATGAGCCTTGATATAGGCCCCCATCTTCTTGATGTTATTTTCCAGCGCATCAAGATCAAGGATCAGACACGGGGTCTGGATTTCAGCTTCCTTCATGCCCGGGCAGGCAGGAATATCAAATCCGACCTCCAGATGCTCAAGTTCAAGATGTTCGCTATTTTCGACCGGAGACACTGTTTGGTTCCTTCTGACTGGCTGGCTGGTTTGATTTTCTTATATTTTTGTCTACAGCAACAGATCGCACAGGAACGCATGGTGTCAACAGGGGAAGTCCGTTTTTCCAGGATCTCTCCGTGACTGTGATCAAATCCCAAGGCAAAGAAAAGGGCCGACATCATGCCGACCCGATGGGTTTTGTACTATATTTTACAGATTTCCTGATCGATACAGTCAGTCATGCTGAAGGGCAGTCATTATACCGCGCAACTCGGCAAGGCCCTTCATGCGCCCGATAGCCGGATAGCCCGGCTGGGCTTTGCGCTTCTGATCATCCATGATGTCAAGCCCATGGTCAGGGCGCATGGGGATAGACCAATCGTCGCGCCCTTCAGCCTTGCGTCTTGCTTCCTCATCCAATGCTGCCTGCATCAAGGCGACCATATCCACATGTCCGCCCAAGTGCTCGGCTTCATAGAAGGAGCCCTTGATCGCATCGCTTTCCAAGGCAACATTGCGGAAATGGAGGAAATGCACCCGATCACCCAACCGTTTCATCATGCCGGGCAGGTCATTGTCTGGCCGGGCGCCAAGAGAACCGGAACAAAGTGTAATCCCGTTGGCCGGAACATCAACGGCGTCCATCATGTATTTATAATCAGCCTCGGTGGACATGATGCGCGGCAAGCCAAGCAAACCAAAAGGCGGATCATCAGGATGACAGCACAAACGCAAGCCAAGGGTTTGGGCGAGCGGAGCGACCTCCTCAAGAAAGGCGATGAAATGGGCGCGCAACTGGTCTTGGGAGATATTGTCATATTCGGCCAGGTTGGCTCTCACCTTGTCCATGGATGGCGCTTCGGCATCGCCGGGCAAACCATAGATGATTGATCCGGCCAGTAACTCACGGCCAGCCTCGTCGAGCGCTTCAAACCGGCGCCTTGCCTCTTCAATAACGTCTGCAGGAAAGTCTTCATTTGCACCGGCTCTCTCAAGAATGAACAGGTCGAAGGCAGCAAAATCGATCAGATCAAACCGCATGCAAGTCGCCCCGGTTGGCAATCGATAGGTCAGATCGGTTCGGGTCCAGTCCAGAACAGGCATGAAATTGTAGCAGATAACCTTGATGCCAGCGCTTGCAAGATTTTTCATGCTCTGTTTGTAATTCTCGAGATGGGTACGCCAGTTGCCTTTTTGCTTTTTGATGTCTTCGGAAACGGGCAGGCTCTCAACCACTTCCCAAGAAAGGCCAGAGGGAGACCCATTTTTCTTTCTTGCAATGATCTCCTTGCGGGCGGTGATTTCTTCCGGGCTCCATACATCACCGGTCGGAATGTGATGCAAAGCGCTGACAACGCCTTCCACACCTGCCTGAAGCATATCCTCAATTCCTACCCGGTCTTGAGGACCAAACCATCGCCACGTCTGACGCATTTGCCGTCTCCCATATTGTTTTTTGGCGCAGATGCTCAGACATCTGCCGGACGATGGACATAGTCCAAATCAGAGGAACAATTCCATCCAGATGCAATGCGCATATGGTCCAATCCTATGCGCCTCCTCGTCGCGTTATATCAATAACTAGCACAGACAAATCCGGTTGACAAGTATGGTGGTAGACCGGTATGGTGGTTTTCAATTGGAGGATAATACATGTCGCTGTTTGAGGAGTTGGAGCAACAAAATATTGATCTGCGCTTGCCTGTCGCACCGCAGATTCATGCGATCTTGCGCCAACAGATCATTCGCAATCAACTGACGCCGGGAAGCCGTATGTCGGAGGCAGAATGGGCTAACGCCTTTGCGGTCTCTCGCCAGCCGGTGCGGGAGGCATTCATCAAGCTGGCCAATGATGGCCTGCTCGACATTTTGCCAAATCGCGGCAGTTTTGTGAAAAAGATCTCCCCTGCGGCAGTGATGGACGCACGCTTTGTGCGCGAAGCAATCGAGGCCGACATTGTTCGGCTTGTTGCTGAAACACATGATGAAGCGTTGGATCGGGAACTATCCAACCAGATTGAGCATCAACAAAGAGCAGTAGACACGGACGACCCTGACGCCTTTATCGCACTGGACGAATTGTTCCATCAAACCTTGGCGGAATCCGTCCGCAAGACGGGAGCCTGGGCGGTGATCCAGAGCCAGAAAGCCCAGATGGACCGGGTGCGCTACCTTAGCCTTGTTGATCACAACACCGCGAAATTGCTGGAGCAGCACCGAGCTATCGTTTCGGCGATTGCTGCCCACGATACCGCAGCAGCCGAAGCTGCCATGCGGTCCCACCTGAGGCGAATCCTGAAGGATTTGCCGCAGATTGCACAAGAAAAGCCTGAACTGTTTGAACCGGGGGACGGCTAGTCCCCATCGACAATGACTGGGAGGAACAAATGTCATTTTCGGCCCTTAGCAAGACCATCTTGGCTGGCGCAATCGTCAGCCTTCTCGGCTCCACTGCCATGGCAGCAGACTACACTCTGAGCATCAATACCGCTCTTGCCACATCTGACCCGCTTTACAAGGGACTGGAAGCATTCCAGACCAATGTGAAAGACGCTTCTGATGGTCGCATCGAAGTCAAATTGTTCCCTAACTCCCAGCTCGGCCCCGATGAAGACGTTCTGGAGCAGGCCCGCGCTGGCGCCCCTGTTGCCGTGATCGTCGACGGTGGTCGCCTTGCCGTTTTCGAAAAAGAATTGGGCGTTCTGGGCGCACCGTTCCTGGCCTCTGGCTATGAAGGCATCCGCAAGGTTGTTACCTCGGACCTGTTTGAGGGATGGGTCAAAAAGCTTCATGATACCTCCGGCCATCAGATTCTCTCCTTCAATTGGTGGCAGGGTGAACGCCATCTGCTTACCAACAAGGAAGTTAACGTTCCTGCTGATCTCAAGGGCGTTCGCATGCGCACGCCGGGTGCTCCGGTATGGACCGGCACAATTGCCGCGATGGGCGCAACACCGACACCAATGCCTTGGGGCGAAGTCTACTCGGCTCTGTCTGCCAATGTCATCGACGCCGCTGAAGCACAGTTGCCTGCAATCGTCGGCGCGAAACTCGACGAAGTCATCAAATATGTCACCAAGACCGGCCATATCAATCTGATTACCGGTATGGTCACCTCGGCAATGTGGTTCGACAGCCTGCCTGCTGACTTGCAGAAAGTCTTGCGCGACGAAGCGCTCAAGGCTGGTGACATCGCATCTTACGGCACCCTGAAATCCTTCGAAGGCATCGAAAAGGAACTGAAGGAAAAAGGCGTTGAGGTCCGCGAAATCGACGTCACGCCGTTCAAGGAAGCCACCGCCAAGGTGTATGACGACCTGGGCTACGGCGATCTGCGCGACAAACTCCGCGCCATGGCCGCAGAATAAAGCGCAAGATTTGAAGACCGCCGCCAAATTGGGCGGCGGTTCTTTTCCTGCTCAATATATCAAAGCGCTCCTCCGCCCCCCAATTAAGGCCCCCGAGGTTTTGCGCGTTTATGAAAATAATCCGCTCCATTCTTCCGTTCCCCGTTTTGGAGGAATGCACAAACGAACGAGGCTGTTATGCCGGGGTTTCTGGGAAAAATCGAATTTGTTGTTGGTGCGGTCCTTCTGGCCGTGATTACATTTCTGGTGTTTATTGCTGCGGTCATGCGCTTCTTTGGACACCCCCTGATCTGGTCTGTGGACTTGGCGCAATTGCTGTTCATCTGGCTTTGCTTCATTGGAGCGACGCGCGCCATGCGGGAGCGCGTCCATTTGGGTGTCGACTTTCTGGTTCGCCTGTTCCCCTTTGCTGCCAGACGCCTGATCGAAACCGCACTTGCCTTCCTCTTCATCGCCTTTCTGATGGTGTTAGCCTACGAGGGCTACAAATTGACCATGCTCAACTGGCAGCGCGTGTTCGGGGATTCAGGACTTTCCTACGCTTGGGTGACGATCTCTGTTCCCGCAGGATCCATCCTGCTTTCCATTTCAATATTGTCCAATACCGTTCTCTCCTGGCGTTCCAGAGGCGAAACGGCGCGACTTGTCTTTACCCGCCCCAATAGCGCCGATGAAGCGGCCGCCCAACCACAAGCCTTGGAGGACTGACCCATGGGACTGATTGCACTTATCTTTGCCATACTCATGGTGTTGGGCGCCCCGGTCGCATTTGCCATCGGTATTTCGGGGTTTGTCTTCTTTCTGACTTCTGACATCATGCCGATTTCCATAGGTGTACAGAAAATTGCGACCGTTTCACAAAGCTTCCCTCTGCTGGCCGTACCCTTCTTCGTGTTGGCTGGACATTTGATGAATGAAAGCGACATTACCGATCGCCTGTTCCGCTTTTCAAAAGCCACTTTGGGCTGGATGTCTGGCGGGCTGGCTTTGGTCTCCATTTTCCTTTCAACGCTGATGGGCGGAGTTTCCGGCTCAGCTGTGGCGGACGCTGCCATGGAAGCCCGGGTACTGGGGCCACAAATGCTCGCCAATCGCTACTCGAAGGGATACACAGCTTCGGTCATTGCCCTCTCGTCTCTCATCACGGCAACAATTCCCCCTTCCATCGGCCTCATTCTCTATGGATATGTCGGGCAGGTTTCTATCGGGCGGCTGTTTCTGGCTGGTGTTATTCCCGGACTGCTCATGATGGCCTTCCTGATGGTGGCCGCTTTCGTTATCGCCAAGAAGCGCAATTATGTCATTGAAGCTGCGAAGAAACCGACCATCGGTGAAGTTGGCCGTGCGGCATGGGATGCCAAATGGGCGCTGTTGTTTCCGGTTCTGCTGATCATCTCCATTCGCGGCGGCATCTTCACGCCTTCGGAAGTGGGTGCCTTTGCTGTAGTCTATGCCATTGCGATCGGCACTCTGGCACATCGGGTCATGACGTTCGAAGCCATCAAACGCGCCTTTGGCTATGCCCTGTCAGATATCGGCATGATCATGCTGATCATCCTCATGAGCGGCATGATCGGCTTTGCCATCATATTCATGCAGGTTCCCCAAAGCGTGGCCGGTTTCCTGCTCAACTCTCTAAGCGAGCCGCATCTGGTGGTCGGGGTCATTCTGCTCTTCCTGTTGATCTCGGGTCTGTTTTTCGAGAGCACCATTCTGGTCTTACTGCTCACGCCGATCTTTGTTCCGGTGATCAAGAGCGCTGGTGTGGATCCTGTACATTTCGGCATTCTGATGATGACGATCGTCACCTTTGGCTCCATGACACCACCGGTGGGTGTTGCGATGTTCACCGTGTGCAGTCTGCTGGATACGCCGATTGAAGACTATGTGAAGGAAAGCCTGCCTTTCATGCTGGCCATCCTGTGTCTGGTTCTGCTACTTCTGTTTGTGCCAGAGCTGGTCCTCTTCCTGCCTAACTGGGCATTCGGATAGCGATCAACACGCATTCAGAAAGAGAAAGTTGTGAGCCGCCGGGCCAATCAACCTGCCTGCGGCTCCTGTCTCTTAAAAACCTGTCTATTGTATTTCCTGACCCGAGCAATCAGAGCCGGGCCAATCAACCAAGAGTTACTGATATGACGTCTGAAATTTTCGATGCGGCAAAAGACACCGTCAAACGCCCCGGTTATGATCGTTCAAGGCTCAGTGTCCGCATGTGTCACATTGGCTTTGGAGCCTTCCACCGTGCCCATCAGGCGGTTTATACGGATCAGCTGATCGGCATGGAGAAAACCGATTGGGCCTATCGGGAAATCGAACTTATGGGGCCGACCGACCTCCTGTCGGGGCTTGCCGAGCGGGGCTATCTTTATACAGTGGTCGAAAATGGCGCCGAAGAGCAGGACGCCCGTATCGTTGGCTCGGTTATTGATCATCGCCACATGGCAGAAGTCGGACCGGCTGGCATCGTCGACGCCATCTCGGAGGATGCCATCGAGCTGGTATCGATTACCGTGACCGAAAAGGGCTACACGCTGGCGGCTAATGGCGGGCTGGATTTTGAAAACCCCATGGTGAAGGCTGATCTCGCCTCCCCTGAAGCCCCCAAAACGGTCGTCGGCACACTGGTTGCAGGCCTAGCCAAGCGTAAGGCCGAGGGTAAAAAGCCATTCACTATCCTTTCCTGCGACAACCTTCCATCCAATGGACACATGACCAAGCGTGCTGTTCTTGACTTTGCCAAGGCGGTAGATGCCGATCTTGCAGCCTGGATCGAGGCTGAGGCTCGCTTTCCCTCCACGATGGTTGACCGCATCGTTCCGGCGATGACCGAAGAAAGCCACAAGACTCTGGCCTCTTGTGTTGGCTATGCCGATCCTGCGGGGATCCTGTGTGAACCATTCCGCCAATGGGTCATCGAGGATGATTTTGTTTCCGGCCGTCCAGACTGGAACCTTGCAGGAGCAACCTTTACCAAGAATGTTCTGCCATACGAGAATATGAAGCTGCGCATGCTCAATGGCTCCCACTCTTTCCTTGCCTATCTTGGATATCTGGGCGGATACGAAACCATAGCCGATACAATGGGCGATGCCGCCTACAAGAAAGCAGCTCATGATCTGATGATGCTGGAACAGGCTCCCACGCTGGAAGCGCCTGAAGGGGTTGACCTCAGCGAGTATGCCGATGCCCTGATCGGGCGCTATTGCAATCCGAATATTCGTCATCGCACATGGCAGATCGCCATGGATGGAAGCCAGAAGCTGCCGCAGCGTGCGCTGGAGTCCATCGCCTACCACCTCAAGGCCGGAACACCTTATCCTCGCCTAGCCATGCTGGTTGCGGGGTGGATGATCTATGTGAGCGGCACAGATCTGAACGGCGAGCCAATCGACGTCAGAGATCCGTTGGCAGACAAGCTGAAAGACCTAGCGAACGGCAATGCGGTCGAGACAATCGTAACCGGTCTGATGCAACGCTCCGGCGTTTTCCCAGCGGAACTGGCCTTGAGCGCACCGCTCAAATCTGAAATCGAGAAAGCCTATAAGGCAATTCGCGAAAAAGGCGTCAAACAAGCTGTCGCCGAGTTGAGCTAGAAGGGTGTTCCATCTCATTAAAAAGGCCCGGACAAGCACCGGGCCTTTTTAATAGACCATTCAGCCTTCAAAACTCTTGCGCAAGAAAACACCTAGCGTCGGGGCGTTAATTCGTGGGCCAAACCGGTCCAGTGAAAAAAGAGCGGCGTGGCATTAGGAGCCGAAGGAGCATCATCACTAAAACCGGACAGCACCATCGTCGCGCGAATAACCCCTGCGTGGCAGACAAAAACCGGCAAGCAGTCATCGTCCACTTTGGCACAGCATTCGCTGATGGCTTTGTGGACTCTGAGTAACAGCTCTTCCCACTTATCGCCGTCCTTGGGCTCTGCATAGCGCGATGGCAGATCCTTGACCAAGTGCCCTTCATATTCGCCCCAGTTTCTCTCTCGCAAGTCATCATGAATTTCATAAGATCGCCCCGGAAATGCCAGTTTACAGGTATCCTGCGCTCTTGTTTTGGGGCTGACAAAAAGCACGGTCTTTTGCTCCCATGACAGATGAGAAAGCTTGGCGGCCTGCTCTCGTCCCAATTCCGACAAGGGTACATCGGTTGCTCCGGCAACAATGGCGTCTCTATTGGCCGTGGTCTGGCCATGACGGATCATGCAAAAGGTTCTTTTGGGCAACGGGGGAAAGGACATTTGAAACGCTTTCAGTGGGTTCTGGCGGCTCGAAAAAAGAGCAAGCAACATGATTTTTTGGCCCCTTGCGTAGGGTTTTAGCATCCAAAGGGGCTCGGGCGGCGGGGTTTTGGGGATGGTCTACCGCTCAACGGGATATTTGTCCAGACAGCAAGAGTTTGAGCTACGCCAAGATCAAAATGACGCATTTTGGGGGTATTTATCAAATGGCAACGAAGAACAATGCCTAGATATGGGCTTGGTTTACCAGATCAATATGAGCCTTGACGGCCAGATTCACTTCAACTGCCGAAAATCCGATATCCTGCATAAAGCCAAAACCGAACGACAATGCCAGGATTGTAACTGCGAGCTGCTCCACGTCAGCGGCCTTGGACAATTCTCCAGCGTCCTGTGCCGATTTAAGCAATTCGACATATCTGAGTTTACTGGTCTCCATAATCTTCATGAGAACAGTTTGCATGGTCTCGCTCATGCGAGACGCATCGAGCAAATCCTTATAAAGCTTGGAAAATGCCTCTCTGACCTCTAATCCGGCACTTCCTCCCAAAGAAGCCAATAATAGTGAAAGAGGTGATGAAGTTTTGATTTGACGAAGCAAATCAACCTTCATACGGTCCCATAAGCACAAGAATGCCTCTGCGCGTAAAGCATCTGCAGAGTCAAAATGATGATGGATTTGACCCGGAGAAGATGCCGTAACTTTTGCAACATTTCTTACAGTTGCTGCAGCCAACCCTTGGTGTTGAATAACATCAATGGCGGCTTCGACAATCTCGGAGCGTCTTTGCTCTTTAGGTAGGTAGGACATTGTATTTTCCAAAGCGACACATTACCCAATCCCCTTAAAAAGGGAATCGAGGCATTTGTTAAATAGTTCGCTGTAAAAATAAAATCAAACTGGACACTGGATCAATTTGGACATATGTACAACATCCGAACTGCCTGAGTATTCTGGCTTTGATCTGTGTTTAACCGTCATTCATATATCCTGCGGCACATATTGCGGTGGGAGTTCGATCCCTTTAAAGAGAATAGTGGAAGGCAATATGACCCATTCTTCCAGAAAACCCTTTCTAGTCTTTGCGATGGGCCTTGTATCCGGCCTTCTTTTCGCACCTGTCAGCAGCATGGCTCAGGGCGCAGGCCGTCCCCCAGCGATGGTTACGACACAGGAAATCAAACCGACAACAGTAACCATTACTGACGAACTACCGGGACGTGTTTCCGCTTATCGAACAGTGGATATCCGCCCACAAGTTGGCGGTATTCTGGAAAAACGCCTGTTTGAGCAAGGCGCGAACGTGAAAGAAGGACAACCGCTTTTCAAGATCGCCTCCGAGACTTACGAAGCTCAGGTAGAAAATGCAAAGGCTTCCTTGACCAGCGCAGAAGCCGCGCTTGATCTGGCCAATATCCAACTTGAACGCACCAAACAGCTGTTCGAGAAAAAAACGGCCAGCCAGCAAACCTATGACAGCGCTCAGGCCGAAGCCAAAAGCGCTCAGGCAAGCGTGGCTGCTGCGAAAGCCACTTTGAAAGCACAACAAATCAATCTGGATCACACAACGGTTCGCTCTCCAATCACCGGCCGTATCGGCGCATCATTGGTCAGTGAAGGGACGCTTGTTTCAGCCAGCCAATCTCAGGCTTTGGCCACGGTCCAGCAAATCGACAAGGTTTATGTTGACCTTCGCAGATCCGCTCTGGATCTGAAAAAGATGCAAAAGATGGCAAATCTTGCTCCAGACGATTCAGCGATGGAAATTCTGGATGCTGATGGTGAAGCTTATCAGCAAAGAGGCAAACCGCTGTTCACCGATTTGACCGTCGACGAAGCAACCGGTGACGTAACCGTGCGCGTTCTGGTCGACAATCCGGATCAAGAGATGCTGCCAGGCATGTATGTGCGCGCTCTTGTTCCTGTCAAAACCGTAGAAAATGCATTGCTCGTTCCGCAGCAAGCCATCATCCGCGAGGCAACCGGCGGGGCTCGCGTGGTTGTAGTTGATGGCGAAGGCAAAGCCAATTTCAAGGAAGTTGTTCTCGGTGATCTGGTCAAGAGAAGCTACATCATTGCCGAAGGCCTCGAACCGAATGCCAATGTGATCATTCGCGGCCAGACGCGTGTTTCTCAGGACGGCACTCCGGTCCATGCGACACCTGCAGAACAGCCCAAACAATAACGGGGATTTCTGATGCCTAGTTTTTTCATCGATAGACCCGTTTTTGCATGGGTCATAGCGATCTTTATCGTGCTTGGAGGGCTGCTGACCCTATCCATGCTTCCAGTCACGCGCTATCCCGATATTGCTCCTCCCAGCGTATCCATTCGTGCTACCTATCCTGGCGCGTCTCCGGAAGTGGTCAATGACAGCGTCGTCAGTATCATCGAACCGGAATTGTCCGGCGTCAAGCATCTGCTCTATTTCGAATCCACTGCCAACTCTTCTGGTTCCGCCACCATTACGGCAACCTTTGAATCAGGGACCGATCCGGAACTGGCGCAGGTCGATGTGCAGAACAAGATCAAGTCCATCGAACCCAGATTGCCCGATTCCGTTCAGCAAACGGGCCTGACCATCGAATCCTCCTCTTCGAGTTTCCTGATGGTCGTTGCCCTGACCTCACCGGACGGCACCCTGTCCGCTCTTGATCTGGGCGACTTTATGGAGCGCAATCTGGTCCAGCCGCTCAACCGGGTGGCCGGGGTTGGTCGCGTGCAGTCTTTCGTATCGAAAAAGGCAATGCGCATCTGGGTCGATCCGCACAAGCTGCTATCCTATTCGCTCTCTGTGTCTGACGTCACAAGCGCCATTTCAGCGCAGAATGTGCAGATTTCTCCGGGCCGCGTTGGTGCCGAACCGACCGTGGAAGGCCAGAGGGTTGGCATTCCACTGACGGTGGAAGGCCAGCTCAGCACGCCGGAGGAGTTCGAGAATATTGTCCTCCAATCGGATCAGGACGGCTCCAAGCTGACGCTGGGCGATGTTGCCCGTGTTGAGGTGGGAGCAGAAACCTATGCCTTTGTTTCGCGCATTAACGGTGCGCCATCGGCGGCCGCGGCCATTCAGCTGGCACCGGGTGCGAACGCCATGCGCGTATCGCAAGCGGTCAAGGATCGCATGACGGATCTGGCAAGTTCAATGCCCAAAGGCATGGAATGGTCGGTGCCCTATGACACGTCACCGTTTGTTGCTGTCTCGATCGAAAAGGTGGTCCACACCCTGATTGAAGCCATGGTTCTGGTGTTCCTGGTGATGCTGCTGTTCTTGCAGAAGATCCGCTACACCCTCATCCCGGCAATCGTCGCCCCCATTGCCTTGGCCGGTACGCTTGTGGTGATGTATGCCGCAGGCTTTTCCATCAACGTTCTGACCATGTTCGGCATGGTGCTGGCCATCGGTATCATCGTGGATGATGCCATCGTTGTGGTCGAGAATGTGGAGCGCATCATGGCGACCGAGGGACTGCCGCCCAAGGAGGCAACCCGCAAGGCCATGAAACAGATCACCAGCGCCGTTATCGGCATCACGCTGGTGCTCACGGCGGTGTTCATTCCCATGGGCATGCAGTCCGGCGCGGTTGGCGAGATCTATCGCCAGTTCACCATGTCGATGGCCGTTTCCATCCTGTTCTCGGCCTTCCTTGCGCTATCCATGACACCGGCCCTTTGCGCCACACTGCTCAAGCCGATCGATCCGGATCATCATGCCTCCAAGGGAGGCTTCTTTGGCTGGTTCAACCGTGGTCTTGATGGCGTGACCAATGTCTATGTGCGCATGGTTGCGGTTTTTGCCCGCAGGATCGCAGTCATGGCGGTGCTGTATCTGGCGATCGTTTCCGGGCTTGGCTACAGCTTCATCAAGCTGCCGACCTCCTTCCTGCCGGTGGAAGATCAGGGATCCTTCATTACCCTCTTCAGTCTGCCTTCGGAAGCAACGCAGGAACGAACCAAAGAAATCGTTTCCATGTATGAAAACCACGCCCATACCCGTCCGGCAACCAAGGACATCTTTGCGGTGGTGGGCTTCAGCTTCAGCGGCATGGGAGCAAACACAGCCCTGTCCTTCACCACCCTGAAAGACTGGTCCGAGCGTGATACTGCGGCATCAGATGAGGCCAATGCAGCCAACAGAACCATGTTCGCAGCACCGGAAGGCCAGATCTACAGCATCTTGCCGCCGTCCATTCCTTCGCTGGGTACGTCATCGGGCTTTGCCATGCGTCTGCAGGATCGTGCCGGTCTTGGCAATGAAGCATTGCTCAATGCACGCAACCAGCTATTGGGAATGGCGTCCCAGAGTCCGTTGCTGACGGGTGTCCGTCCTGATGGTCTGCCGCAAGGCTCCAGCATCAGGCTGGTTATCGACCGTCAGAAGGCAGAATTTCTTGGCGTGCCCTTCTCATCCATCGCCTCGACCCTGTCGTCGGCCATGGGATCGAACTATGTCAATGACTATAGCTATCAGGGCCAGTTGCGCCGTGTGACCGTTCAGGCAGATGCGCCATTCCGCATGCAGATCGAGGATGTGCTCAAACTCAATGTGCCAAGCTCCACCGGAGCCATGGTCGAGCTGTCCGAGGTCGTCAAGCCGGACTGGGAAGAAAGCCCGTTGCAGTTGGTTCGTTATAATGGACTGCCTGCAGAACGCATCAGCGGCAGCGCCGCTCCGGGCGTCTCTGCCGGTGAAGCCATGGCTGAAATGGAACGTCTGGCATCGCAGTTGCCGGAAGGTTTCGGCATCGAGTGGACAGGACAGTCCTTGCAGGAGAAAAACACGAATGCGCAAACGCCAATGCTGTTGGCCTTGTCCATGCTCGTTGTCTTCCTCGTGCTGGCAGCTCTTTATGAAAGCTGGTCAATTCCCTTCTCGGTTCTGCTGGTCATTCCGCTTGGTGTAATCGGGGCCGTTCTGTCGGTCTATGTGCGCGGATTGGAGAATGACGTGTTCTTCAAGGTCGGGCTGATTACGATCATCGGTCTTTCTGCAAAGAACGCCATTCTGATTGTCGAGTTTGCCCGCGCATTGCACGATGAAGGCCACAGCTTGCTTGAGGCGGTGAAGGAAGCCGCCCGGTTGCGTATGCGACCGATCCTGATGACCTCCCTTGCCTTCACATTGGGTGTGGTTCCGCTGATGCTCTCACACGGAGCAAGTGCAGAAACCCAGCACGCAATTGGTACAGGCGTGTTCGGCGGCATGATCACGGCGACATTCCTGGGATTGCTGTTTGTGCCTGCTTTCTTTGTCTTTGTGGTTCGCGTCGCCAACCTGTTCAGAGGCAAAAAGAAAGATGAGGCTGCGTCTGCCTGAAAAGGCAAACTATAGTCAAATTGCAAGGAACAATAACGGGCTTCGCTCATTAAACGAGTGGAGCCCGTTTTTTATCCAGAAGCCCAGTCATATTGCTCGCCCTTTTGAGCAACAATGCTATTGTTTGGTTGATTGCCAGATTCCACTGTGGTTTTCTTTAACTGTTTGAGTAGCCAATTCATTTTGAAAGAGGTTTGTAACCGTGTCTCGCAGCCTGTTCTCTATCGCTTCGCTTCTGCTTGGATCTGCCTTCCTGTTTTTTGCAGGTGGGCTGACTGGAGTGCTGTTGCCTGTCCGGGGCGGTATAGAAGGCTTTTCCAGCTTTAACCTTGGCTTGCTTGGTACGGGATGGGCGGTTGGTTATGTATCCGGTTGTCTGATGGTGCCGCAAATGGTGTCTCGTGCGGGACATATTCGCGCCTTCAGCGTGATGGCGGCCATGGCCTGCATTTCGGTGCTGATGTCCTCTCTCTTCGTCTTCCCATATGCATGGATCATTTTGCGTGCGTTGGCAGGGTTTGCCTTTGCGGGTGCGGCGATGATTGTTGAGGGTTGGCTGGTCGAGCGTTCTGACCCTAACAGTCGGGGCATGATTTTTGGCACCTACACAATGGTCAACCTGTTTTCCAGTACGGCAGGACAGATGGTCATTGCCATCGGTGCACCGGAGACCTTCCAGCTTTTCACGGTGGCTGCCATTTTCTACGTTATTGCCCTTCTACCGACAGCGCTCACCAAATCCCAGGCTCCCGCTCCTCTGGCGCGCGCCCAGCTTGACGTCACTCGGCTTTGGAAAAATTCGCCAGTTGCAGTTGTTGCCGTTTTGCTGACGGGCATTTCCAACGGCAGCTTCGGCACTCTTGTCGCGGTATATGGTCACGACATCGGGCTTACAGTCACAGGAGTGGCCTTCTTCGTCAGTGCTTCGATTCTGGCTGGGGCGGCGGCTCAGATTCCGATCGGTTTTCTTTCTGACCTGATTGATCGACGTATGGTCGTTATCATCATTGCACTGGTCGCCATTGGGTCGGATAGCATGTTCGTAACCCATGCGCCGACAACAACCTCGCTGGCAATTATCTATTCAGCGGTATTCGGAGCGGCGGTCTATTCATTCTACCCGGTCCTCGTGGCTCACGCCAACGACCATGCGGACCCGTCGGAGGGATTGCAAACCAGCAGTGGCTTGCTGTTGCTCATGGGGTGCGGCACGATGATTGGTCCTTTGCTTGGCGGTGTTCTGATGTCCGTGCAGGGACCAAGGGGCCTGTTCGTATCCACGACCATAGCCCACATCGGTATCCTGATTTTCACCATCTGGCGCATGACACAACGCGATGCTGTCGAAAGCACCGACAAAGGCCAGTTTGTGCCCATCTCACCGATGCGAACACGCACGCCGCAAACCATCGTCTTGTCTGACAGTGACATCACAGAAGAAGGCTGGTTTGATGAAGATGACGGCCAATAAAGCGGACACGAGAATTCAGGCTTGCAGATTTTAATCCGCTTGACACAACCAGTGCCAGGAAGCGATGAGGTAAGCCTGTTCGACGATCAATCCTTTGCCGCAGGCACTTCGAGGAAGCGGTAACTCTCGCCTCGAAGGTGAATTGCGGTGAGTGCGTTACCATAGACAGCACCGGTATCGATACCGATACGCCCCGGCCCAATTTCCGGTTTGTTAAACGGTGTATGACCGTGAATGATCAGCCGATCAGACGCAGGTTCTTCAACCAGAAACTGGTCTCGGCTCCACATCAAGTCTCGCACGGTTTGCTCCTGCATCGGTGTGTCATGGCGTAGCCCCGCGTGCACAATGTGGGCTTTCGGCATGGTCAGAGCAGCAGGCAATCCTGCTATAAACGCCATATGCTCGGCAGGTATCCGCTCTGCAAGCCAGCGAAAAAGGGCGCTCTCGGGCAGCCCGGTTCTTCTGAAATCCTCAAGATCGATGCCATATGAGGCGAGCGTTGCCAAACCGCCCCACCCTATCCACGGGCTGGAAAGGCTGGGCTGCATCAAAAATTCGCTATAGGTCAAATCGTGGTTTCCGCAAAGAACGAGACGTTCGACATTTTGCGGCAATGGCGCATGAAGGCAATGATCAATGACACCTTTGGAATCTGGCCCTCTATCTACCAAGTCTCCGACATAGACGATGAGAGCCGGACTGGCACGCTCTTCAACTTCGGCAAAGATCTGCTCTTCGAGCAGGAGCAACAAATCGAGGCAACCATGAATATCGCCGATTGCATATACATCTTCCGGCTGGACATCCAAGACCCAACGCGGACGCCCCCCGGTTCCCTGCATGAGATTTGTGGCGCTTTGCATTATTCCCGAAGACATCAGCTCAACAATTCCATTTTTATCTGGCTCCTAATCGGGCCACTATGCCTTGCTGAATGAAGGGCGTAAAGGCCTTAAAAGTAATGGTCTAAAAATGCGGATCTACCATAGGTTTCCTTACTCGCGCGTCTCCGATTGACATCAAAGCTTCACATAACTGTCATATAGAACGCCTATAGACCCCCATAGATTTTATGACGACTTCTTTCTTCCAGTAAAAGTCCCTTCCCATGACCAATTCCAAAACCTCAGCCCTGTCAATTCATTCTGTTTCAATGAGTTATGGCAGCAACAGGGTGTTGGATGATATCAATGTCAGCCTATCTCAAGGCGAAGTCTTGGGACTTTTGGGGCCTTCGGGCTGTGGCAAGACAACTCTGTTGCGTCTGGTCTCCGGCTTGCTTCTGCCCGATGAAGGCGAGATTGAAATTGCTGGCCGTCTTGTTGCCGCTCCCACCAAATCGATTGCCTTGCCTCCTGAACAACGGGGGCTGGGCATGGTATTTCAGGACTATGCTCTGTGGCCTCATATGTCGGTTGCAAGAAATGTTGCCTTTCCGCTGGAAATGCAGCGCGTATCCGGGGCGGCGTGCAAGGAGCGCGTCATGAAGGCTCTGGAGAAGGTCGGTTTGTCTGCAATGGCAGATCGTCGCCCATCCGATCTTTCGGGCGGACAGCAACAACGCGTGGCAATCGCCCGTGCGATTGTTGCCGAACCGCCTTTGGTCCTGTTTGACGAACCACTATCGAACCTTGATCGTGAATTGCGTGAAAGCATGGTCGAGGAGCTGAGCGATCTCGTCGCTGAACTCAAGCTAAGCGCGGTTTACGTCACCCATGATCATGCCGAAGCGCTGACCTTGGCCAACCATGTGGCCGTTATGCAGGGTGGCAATATCGTGCAACTTTCCGCACCGGACGCTCTTGTTGATCAGCCAGCAAGCCCTGCTGTTGCCGAATTCCTCCGCCTGGGCTGCATACTGCCCGCACAGCGCCGCGACAATGGCTGGCATATTGAAGGGACGAGCATTGCTCTACCTCAAGGCCCCCAGTCAGCAGACAAAGCCCAACTGCTTTTGCCGGAGCGCGCTGTTCGCATCGGCAATCAAGGTCCTGTCATTTTCAGCACCGAGGTTATTCGCGCACAAACGCGCAGTACCGGATTCGCCCTGACCCTACGCATTGCAGGGACTGATCACCTCATTCGCCTTGTCGGACCAAGCCCCGTCAAGGCTGGAAGCAATCTTGAAATTTCCTATTCACCCGAAGATCTGCGCTGGTTTCCAGCCAAAGCCTAAACCTTTAGGGAGCATATTCATGCGTCGTATTTCTCTTGCACTTGTTCTTGGCCTTTTGGCCTCAACCGCCGCCCATGCAGACATCACGGTCTATTCTGCTGGCCCCGGTGCCCTTATCAAAAATCTTGCTAAAGGCTTCACCGCCAAAACCGGCATCAAGGCAAACATCTTTCAGGCAACCACCGGCAAGGTAATGGCTCGCCTTGAAGCCGAAAGCTCCAACCCGGTTGCCGACGTTGTCGTTTCCGCCTCTTGGGGCACGGCAACCGATTTCGCAGCAAAGGGTCTGCTTTTGCCTTATGAGAGCCCGAACGCGAAGACTGTTCCAGACTTCCTGAAAATGGAAGGCGCAGTTGCTCAGGGTGTAGCGGGCATCTGTATTGCCTACAACACCAAGTCCGGTCTACCTGTGCCTAAAGACTGGTCCGACCTGACCAAGCCTGACTATAAAGACATGGTCACCCTGCCGGATCCGGCAGCTTCCGGCGGCACCTATTCACTGGTTGCAGCTTTCGCAGCGAACGACATGACCGATGTCCTTCAAGGCCTCAAGAACAATGGCGCCATTGTAGCCGGTGCCAACAAAGCGGCTCTTAACCCTGTTCTCCAAGGCGCAAAAGCTGACGTTTTCGCCGCTGTTGACTACATCACCATGGGCGCAAAAGCCAAAGGTGAAAGCGTGGATATCGTGTTCCCCGAAAGCGGCACCGTTGTTGCGCCTCGCCCGATCATGATCCTGAAATCTTCCAAACAGCAGGAAGAAGCCAAGAAATTCATCGATTATGTGCTTTCTCCTGAAGGTCAGAATGAAGTCGCCAAGGTCTTTTTGATGCCATCTCGCACAGACATCAAGGTTGACCGTCCTCTGATCGGTGATCTGAAGCTTCTGTCGGTTGCAAAAGCGCCTGCACGTGACGAAGTTCTGGCCGGTTTCAAGAAGATCTTCAACTAATGGCACAAGCAACGGCGACAGGCGCACAAGGCAGCGCTTTACTCAAGTGGATCGCCACCTTCGGGTTGCTGCTCGTCGTTGCGATTCCCTGCCTGTTCATCATCATTCAGGCAATCTTCCCCGAATTCGGGAGCGGCTCATTTGCCGCCCCCTTTTCTTCCTTTTTCAAAACCCTTGATGATCCGGCTCTGTTGAGTTTGGCCCGCAACACTTTATTGATGGGGGTCGGCACCGTTTTTTGCGCCGCTATTCTGGCTGTTCCAATTGCCGCTTTACGGGCACTGTTCAGAGTTCCCGGAGCTCTTGTCTGGGACACGCTGCTGCTCGTCCCCTTCATGATCCCGCCCTATATCGCGGCGTTGGGATGGATCATGACCTTGCAGCCTCGCGGCTATATGGAGCAATTGACGGGTCTTAATCTGTCAGGCCTCTTGTTTTCCATACCCGGTATCATGATCATCATGGGGCTCAACACTTTTTCGGTGGTCTATTTTGTGCTTTCACGCACCTTCGAGACCATTGGCGCCCGCTACAGCGATGTCGGCCGCGTTTTCGGTGCCGGACAATGGCGCTCCTTCTGGCGCATCACCTTTCCGCTGGCCATGCCCGGCCTTGCCGCGAGCCTGTTGCTTGTGTTCGCGATGGCAATTGAGGAATATGGCACCCCGGCAGCTCTTGGCCGCAGGATCGGCTTTGAAGTGCTGGTGACCGGTATTGAAAATCGCATTTCCGAATGGCCGATTGATCTGCCCGGTTCGGCAACACTCTCATTGGTGCTGGTCTGCATGGCGCTGATGGCTTTCATGATCCAGCGCTGGCTCTTGACCCGCCGCGACTATCGCATTGTTGGCGGCAAACCACAGGCCAGCGACAAGAGGCCGCTTGGAATCTGGGCTGTGCCGGTCGCGCTCTGGTTTGGCCTTATTTCATTTCTGGCCACAGGATTGCCGATCTTGGCCATTCTGGCGACAGCCCTTTCTCGCACCATTTCCGGTGGTCTTACTCCCGGAAATATGGGGCTGGATAATTTCAGGGAAATGCTGGAAGCTGGCGGCGACGGGCTCATTGCCCTTGGCAACTCGCTAACGCTGGGCGTGACAACGGCGCTTCTTGCCGGGCTTTTGGGAGCCATTACCGCTTACGCCGTGGTCAAAGGCCGAGGCCGCTTTCGCATTGTGCTTGATGCCCTTTCCATCACGCCCAACTCCCTGCCCGGAGTCGTTGTCGCTGTGGGGATCATTCTGGCCTGGAACCAGCCATGGCTGCCGATCACGCCTTACAACACGCCTTTCATCCTGCTGCTCGCCTATGTTTGCATCCTGCTACCGCAACCGGTTCGCTATGCCACCGCGTCTCTGCACCAGCTGGGCGACAGCCTTGAATCGGCGGCTCGGGTTTGTGGGTCCGGGCCCTTGCGTGCTTTCATCCGGATCGTCTTTCCGCTAATCCTTCCGAGCATGATCACCGCCATGATCCTCGTTTTTGCGGTGGCTTCACGCGAATTGGTGGCTTCGTTGCTTGTAGCGCCGGTCGGGTTTCAAACCATCGCGGTTTATATCTGGACACAGTTTGATCAGGGGTCTGCGGGTCTTGGCATGGCAATGGCCTTTTGCGCCATCATGATTACCACCTTGATCCCGCTTGGGCTCATCACCCTGCTGCGGTGGATTTCCAAAGGTCAGGTGGCCGGGCTCAACTAATGCCCTAAGGAACGCCATTTACTTTGGCCTTGGCTTCCTTTTGAGCAAGCGGCAACCACAAAAAGCCCCGGGAGCTTTCGCCCTCGAGGCCACTCTTTCAGTCAAGTGAAATGGCAATGCCTGCTATTCCCTCTTTGCCTTTATGATCTACCCCATCAGGAGAGCGGGTAGCCATGTGCTCAGAACCGGGAAGAGGCAGAGCAGCAGAACGACAAGGAAGTTCGCCAGCAAGAATGGCAAAGCCCCGCGGAACACGGACAAAATGCTCTCGCCAGAAACACTGGCACAGACATTAAGACACATGCCAACTGGTGGCGTAACCAACCCTACGGCAAGACCGGAAATCAGCACCGCACCAAACTGGATGGGCGAAACCCCGAGCATTTTCAGGGCAGGCAGGAAGACCGGGGTCAGCAGCAGAATCGCCGGGCTGACATCAACAAAGAAGCCGATCAGCAGAATGACCACAGCAACAGCAAGCATCGCGGTTGTCGGGCCGAGCTGCAGCTGGACGAACAACATGCCGATCATCTGCGTGACATGCTCAAGCGCCAAAATCCAGGTAAAGACGCCGGAGAAGGCAATGATAATCATGACATTGGCCGAACTGAGAATGGCTTCGCCAAACAGCTTTGGCAGATCCCTGAAGGTCAGCCCGCGATAAACGAACAGCCCCACAAGCAACGCATAGAGCGCGCCAACCGCTGCGGATTCCGTTGCCGTGGCGATCCCTGTTACCACAGAGCCAACCACAATAAGCGGCATCAGCAAAGCTGGCAGGCCTTCCATGGTGCTGCGCAGCACCTTGACAGGGGCCAGATCCACCTCTTCACGCGGGAACTTGTTTTTATGGGCAATCACCAGAACGATGCCGAGCATCAGCACGCCAACCATGACGCCTGCGATAAGACTGCCAAGGAACAGACGCCCCACCGACTCGGACGCAGCGAAGGCATAAATGACCATAGGGATGGACGGCGGAATGATCATGCCCATCGTTGAGGAAGCCGCGATCAGGCCCGTTGCCGTGCGCACCGGATAGCCCTTGTTCTTCATGGCCGGGATCATCACCTGGCCGATGGACGCAGCATCGGAAACTGAAGAGCCGGAGATGCCGCCAAAGACCATCGCCGTTAAAACAGAGACCAGACCAAGCCCGCCTCTGAGCCGCCCAACGAACAGCATGCAGAAATCGATCAGGCGACCGGTCAGCCCACCATGGTTCATCAGATGGCCCATGACAATGAAAAGGGGAAGCGAGAGCATGACCGAGCTGTTCATGCCCGCATAGACACGAGCAGGCAGAACGGCGATCAGATCCGGTTGATAAACGAGAAAATAGAGAAGCCCTGACAATCCCATCGAATAAGCGATGGGAACACCGATGAGCATAAACAGAACGAGGCTGCCAATAAGCAAGAGCATGGCGTGTTACACCGCTAGTTAGAGGTTTCAGGAGTTGGCGTCATGACAAGCGAGATCAGACGCGTGATACAAAACAGAATGGCAAAGGCGCAGCCGATAGGAATGGCCACTTCGATCAACCCTTCCGCAATATGCAGAACAGGGTCTTCGCTGTTTCCAACCACCGCGATCCATTGGGTGCTGAAATAGAGCAGCATCGCATTCAGTATTCCGATGAGAATAAGATTGATGCCTTCAAGCCAGATTTTTACGCCGGCAGGCAAACTGTCGATCAAGGCGTCGATGCGGATATGCTTGCCCCGAGCGATGTCCACTGCGGCTCCGAGCGCGGTGGTATAAATGAACATCATCACCGTTGCTTCGCTGCCGCCCACAATCGTTGTGTTGAAGCCATAGCGCATGATCACCAAAATGACGATGAGGACAAAAATCAGGCCAAAGAGAGCCGTCAATAGCCATGTCAATAATTGCATCAGCAGTTTTTCAATAAAAACAACAGGATGCACCTGATAGGCAGGAGCAGGACCGGACATATCAATGCTTTCAGATGGTTTGAGTGGTCTCTGGCAGCTTCCGGAATGAACCAATGTCATTCCGGAAGCCAAATCTTGGGACGGTCAGTTATTTACCGGCTTCGATAGCCTGGTTGACCTCTTCTTCAGAGAATGTGCCGTTCTGGATGTAGAAGTCCCAGACTGGGCGTACTTTTTCAACGAATTTGGCGCGGTTTTCTGCCGAAATCTCATTCACTTCCAGCTTGTCGCTGAGGAATTTGAGATAGTCTGCTTCAGATGCCAGCCAATGCTCGTCGCTCCATGCCATGGCTTCCTTGCTGACCTTGTCGAAAATTGCTTTCAGGTCGTCAGGCAGGTTCTCATACCATTTCAGATTCACGAAAAGGGGATCTGGATGAATCTGGTAGTTCAGCAGGGAGAGATATTTCTGGGCTTCGTAGAATTTCATCACAGAGATGTTGCTCGGTGGGTTTTCCTGTCCATCAGCAACGCCCATTTTCAAGGCCATATAGACTTCGCCATAAGGGATGGAAGTCGGGCTGGCGCCCAATGCTTCAAAGGTCTTGATGATTGTTTCGATGCCCGGCGTGCGGATTTTGAGGCCTTCAACATCTTCAGGCGCATTGATGGCGTGTTTGTTGTTGGTCACAACGCGGAAACCACCAGCAACGCCGGTTGCCGGAATATAATATCCGTTTGATTTGGCGGCGTCAGCAATGTGGGTGCCGAAATCACTGCGCATGGCTTTCAGCACAGCGTCGGTGCTGTCATAAAGGAATGGCAGGGTATAGATCAGGAATTTCTTGTTAGCCTTTGTGAATGCGCCACCACGGGTCCCCTGAACGGTGCCCATCTTGACCATATCCATGACTTCCGGTTCGCTGCCGAGCTGGCTGCCCGAAAAGATTTCAACGGAAATACGTCCCTTAGTTTCCTTTTCAAGCTCGTCCTTGAAGAAGAGCATCGATTTGTGACGAACAGAACTGTCCGGCTGAGAATGCGCAAATTTGAAATTGAAGTCTGATGCCATGACCGGGAATGCAAGCCCGATCCCGACGGCCATGATTGCAAGTTTTGCAAGTGCCTTTTTCATGAATGCCTCCCTATTGAAAACCGCTCTTTCCGACAGAACGGCGAAACGGTGCATTCCTCACCGCCTCTTTCTCCTCGCTTGAGCAAACCACTCATTCACATGTTTCGGCCTGCTCTGTCCTTCGTTCAGGCGAGCGTTCGAGCTTTTCCGTCACCGGAGGAGCCAACAAACGCGCACAAGTTTCTATCAGGATGATCCCCCGATATTTGGCTGGTGCCTGTTCATTCGCTCCAGAGGGCCAAACGCCCCCCAACAGACGGGCAGGCAATATGCCCGCGAGAACAAGCAAGAAGCATGGATGGTCTCCAGTCATCCATACCGCGAAACAGCACGTCCCTAGAACACTACTTACCGGTAGTTTTTGTCAATAATCAAGTATTGCATTTACCTCAATTGCGACAACGCGACGCATCAAGCTGTGAACGAACGGATTGGTGAAGGCATAAGTTTTTCAGAAAAACTCATAATATTAGAAGGTTAACTCGATTTTTGTACAAATAATTCGTACATTTCCCTTGCACTTTGGATCAAATCTTCGGATATTGACAACTTGAGAGAAGTGCCTATCATCCATACTGGCAAATCAAAAAATCCATACTTTGGAAGGAGTTCCATACTTCTTTTAAAGATCTGAGGCAGAAATGGCGAAGCTTCCAAAAAATGTTCGAATTGGGCGGAGTGGCCGGATTGGCATTCTCAAAAAGGTTCCAAGAGACCTTTGGGAGCATCCACAATATCGCAATCGCTCGAAGGTGATCGAACGCTCAACCGGAGCTATCAATGTACGGGAAGGCGTCAGAATTGCGCGGGCAATGCTGGATGATCTGGAACAGGAGTTCACCTCGGCCCGAACCGAATTGCAAGATATCAGCAATAGCACAAAGGCGTCTCGAGGCGTAGCCACCGAAACACCTTCTCAGGCTTCACAGCAGGCAGAGGCGGATGGTGCAAGCAAAACCCTGCCGAGCGAGCACTCCATACCACAGAGCCCCTTGATCGAGGAACGCCCCTCTCCCCGCCGAAGAGAAGCCGAGATTACCCGCCGGGATATTCTGGATGCGGCGATGGAGGAATTTGCCGCGAAAGGACTCAGCGGTGCGCGCGTTGATGCCATTGCCGCCAGAACTCGCACCACAAAACCGATGATCTATTACCATTTTGGCAGCAAGGAAAAGCTCTATGCTGCCGTCATGGAAGAAGCTTATGGTGGCGTTCGTAGCAAGGAGCAGGGTCTTCATCTGGACGAATTACCCACCGAGGAGGCCATGCGGCGCCTCGTTGAAGTCACCTTCGACCACCATGCCGAACATCCAGAATATGTGCGGCTGGTGACGGTGGAAAATATCGAAATGGGACGGCACATCACCGGCCGGAAGAGCCTTATCGAGCGCAACGCCATCGCCATTGAAACCGTCAGGGAACTGCTGGAGCGCGGGGCCAAGGAAGGCATTTTCCGCTCAGACATAAACCCTTGGCATTTGCATTTCCTGATTTCGTCCTTCTGTTTCATGCGCGTTTCCAACCGTTATTCTTGGCGGGCCGTATTTGATATGGACCTATGGGATGAAGAGGACGTGCAGGCACAAAGGGAGATGATCGTCGAAGCGATCCTTCGTTATGTGAAGCCCTGATCCACACGACCGTTATCTTCAACCTTTATCTTCAGTCCTTCGCGCTCAATTTACCGAACATACCGCGTTATTCGCTTTTGTTCTGCGCTCTGTTGCGAATCTCGCCCCCCCCAGAGCGACAGCCCAAGCAATAATCCATTTTATTTAGAACATTTCATTGATAGTTATTCTATACAATCTCCATTTTATTGAATAAAAAAATCCGCCATATTGGTCTCAACACAAACCGGCAACAACAAAAAGACGGAACGAGACCATGAAAAACATTTTGACCCTTTCAACAGCGGCACTGGCCCTGATCGGTACTTTTGCATCTTCAGCTCTGGCTGCAGACAACGCCAAGCCAGTAACCGAGGCCCTTAAAGAGCTTTCCCACTATCAGGGTGAAGAAGCACGCATTGCAAAAAATCTGAACACCTTTGATACGCTCGACTTTGAAGTTTTCTCAGGCCAGAAATGGGATCGCCTTCATGAAAGCCACGCCAAAGACATTGTCGTTCATTGGCCAGACGGCCATACCGCAACAGGTATCGACCAACATATCGAAGACCTGAAAGCCTTCTTCATTTTCGCACCAGACACCAAGATCGACAAGCATCCGGTCCGTATCGGTCAAGGCGAATGGACCGGCGTCGTTGGCGAAATCGCAGGCACCTTTACTGAGCCCATGCCGATCGGCGGAGGCAAATTCATCGAGCCAACAGGCAAAGCCTACAAGCTGACCATGGCAACCATTGGCCATTGGACCAAAGATGGCGTCATGGATGAAGAATATCTCTTCTGGGACAACGACGCCTTCTACAAGCAAATCGGCCTGCGCTAAGCGGCCACGGCGATCCAAAGTGGGCTTTCCGAAACGGGAAGCCCACACGCAATTCCAAAGAACCACACCGAATATGAACCCTGTGCAAAGACTGCACACGAAACAGTTGGAACACTCTCATGATCGATAATCACACAGCACCCTATGCAGCTTTCATTCTCCGCGTCGCTTCCGGCGCTTTGCTTCTCGCCCATGGCTTGATGAAGATTTTCATTTTCACCATTCCGGGAACAGTCGGCTTCTTTGAAAGCCTGGGTTACCCGGGCGTCTTTGCCTATCTGACCATTTTTGCTGAAGTCGTTGGTGGTCTTGCACTCATTCTGGGTGTCGCAACCCGCGCCGTTGCCATTCTCACCTTGCCTCCACTGCTCGGCGCACTGCTTGTGCACTCAGCCAATGGTTGGGTCTTTTCCAGTCAGGGCGGTGGATGGGAGTTTCCTCTCTTCTGGGCGCTCACAAACGTAGCCATCGCGCTGCTCGGCACCGGAGCCTTTGGCTTGCGCCTGCCTGTCGGCCAGAAACTCGCATGGGCTCAGTAATCTGACAGATTTCAGAAAAGCAAAAACAATTCCATAAGCCCTAGTGGAACTTTAAGCGGTGACCTCCCAGAGAGGCACCGCTTTTTCTTTGCCTATAGCAAAGCCCCGCGCTCTCCTTGAGGGCTTGCAGCCTGCTGGCAGCGGCTTGCCATGGCTCTAAAAGACAATTTGCCACAGGTGCACATGTTGGACAGGGACAAAGAGACCCTTATGGACTCTTGACGGAATGCATCCGGTGTTGATACTCGCGACGTTATAACATTTCACGCGGAATATAGATGTTTAGACTACGTAAAACTGACAAGAGATTGCCCGTCACCGTGCTTTCCGGCTTTCTGGGTGCAGGCAAGACAACACTGCTAAATCATGTGCTTAATAACCGCGAAGGGCGTCGAGTCGCGGTAATCGTCAACGACATGAGCGAAGTGAATATCGACGCAGATCTGGTTCGTGAAGAATCCGTCCTTGATCAATCCAAGGAAAAGCTCGTTGAAATGAGCAACGGATGCATCTGCTGCACATTGCGCGATGATCTTCTGCTCAAGGTCAGGCAACTGGCCGAAGAAGGCCGCTTTGATTATTTGCTCGTTGAAAGCACTGGCGTCTCCGAGCCGCTACCGGTTGCAACGACCTTTGAATATCGTGACGAGGAGGGGCGAAGCCTGAATGATGTCGCCAGGCTCGACACGATGGTAACGGTGATCGATACGATCCACTTGCTGAAGGATTTCGAGTCCAAGGATTTCCTGACCGATAGAGAAGACCTTGCGCGCGATGTGGAAGATCATGACGAAAGGACACTGGCAGATCTGCTGGTCGATCAAATCGAGTTTGCCGATATCATTATTCTCAACAAGGTTTCCGGTGCGACCACAGAGCAGCTGGAAGCGGCACGCGCCATTGTTCACGGCCTCAATCCGGACGCCCGCCTGATCGAAACCGATTATGGTGCGGTTGATACCAACGCCATATTCCATACCGGTCTCTTCGACTTCAAACGTGCGCATCAGCATCCGAAATGGTATAAAGAACTCAACGGCTTCGCCGACCATATGCCCGAAGACACCGAGTTTGGCATTACCAGTTTTGTCTGGACGGCACGCCGCCCGCTGCTCCCTGAGAAATTCTACGAATTCACTCAAACGCCGCTGCCGGGGGTGATCCGCGCCAAGGGGCATTTCTGGCTGGCAACACGCCACCATATTGTCGGAGAGTATAGCTTGGCAGGTTCTATTGTCAGAACCACTCCACTCGGTTACTGGTGGGCGTCGGTTTCTCAAGATCGCTGGCCGAAAGATCGTGCCACACGCAAGCAACTCAAAGCCGTTCTCGACCCGGTTTATGGGGACAGACGCCAGCAGATCGTCTTCATCGGTATGATGGGCGAAATGAACAAGGACCGCATCTGCTCAATGCTGGACCGAGCCTTGGCAGAGCCGATCCGCGGCGAAACATTTGACCCGTCCATATATGACGGGCTATCCGATCCATTCCCGGCATGGGAACAGTCCGAAGGCTGAAAGCTTTTGGACTGGCCTGAAAATAAAATGCGTCAAACTCTGGGATTACCCCAGAGTCAAGCTGTTGTTCGCGCGTTTGTCTGCTGAAATATAGGATTGGATCTGACGCACGATCTGGTCAGCATGCTTGGCCGCGAGTTGATCCGCCAGTTCCAGATCCCGCGCAATAATCGCCTTTATCATTTCCTCATGCTCATCCACGTAAAGATGCGGAATTTCGTCATTGTAGGATTGATAGTAAAGCCGCAGAATGCGTCGTCCTTCATCCAACAATCGCGTAAAGAGGGAAATGTAATAAGGATTGCGCCCAGCATTGGCGACAGCCAAATGAAACTCGCGGTTTGTCGCGATCATTTCGAAAACGTCGCGCGTCTCTACCGATTTGGCATAGGCCTCTTTCCAGTGATTAATGCCCTCCAGATCCCCTTCTTCATAGTTGGCTGCGGCCAGTCTGGTTGTCACCCTGTACATCAGGGTAAGAGCATCGAAGAATTGGGAGAGATTGAGAAAATCGATATTGGAAACAATCGTGGCGCGGTTTGGCAAGGTTGTGATCAACCCTTCTGCGGCCAAACGAACCAGAGCCTCGCGGATCGGCGTGCGCGACATGGAAAAGCGGGCCGCCAATTGCAATTCGTCGATTGGGCTACCCGGCGCGATCTTCAGCTCGATGATTTCCCGGTGCAGTGTCTTGTAGACATGACCGACGCCAGCTCCTCTTTTGAAGGCCCCTTTGGAAGTTTTTTTCTCTTTGGTTTCAGTCATAGTCTTGATGCCCAACCGTGTTGCGATGGATCTTTTTAGCGAATATCTTGAAAGTCATGAAGCAAATGTTTGTATTTTAATTGTCGACATATTAGTGTGTCAATGCAGTTAGCAACAAGGATAGGTGCATAGCACGACACCTGAGCAGAGTTACCCAATGAAAAATCATACATTTCAATGCATTGACGGTCATACTTGTGGCAATCCAGTACGCCTTGTTGCCGGAGGAGCGCCACAGCTCGAAGGCAACAACATGATCGAGAAGCGAGCATATTTTCTCGCAAACTATGACTGGATTCGCACAGGACTGATGTTTGAGCCTCGCGGACACGACATGATGTCCGGATCGATTCTCTATCCGCCAACCCGAGAAGACTGCGATGTTGCCGTTCTTTTCATCGAAACGTCGGGTTGTCTGCCCATGTGCGGCCATGGCACTATCGGCACCGTTACCATGGCTATCGAAAACGGTCTGGTAACGCCAAAAGAGCCCGGCAAGCTGCGCCTTGATACGCCGGCAGGACTGGTAACCGTCGAATATCGTCAGGAGGGCCGCTTTGTCGAAGAAGTGCGCCTGACCAATGTACCGGCGTTCCTTTATGCCGAAGACATGACGGCTGAAGTGGAAGGGCTTGGCGAGGTGCATGTAGATGTCGCCTATGGCGGTAATTTCTACGCCATTGTCGAGCCGCAGGACTGCTACAAGGACATGGCCGACTATTCAGCCGGTGAGCTGGTCGGCTTCTCCCCCAAACTCCGCGCAGCGCTCAATGCCAAATATAAATTCGAGCATCCGGAAAATCCGGCGATCAACGGCCTTAGCCATATTCTTTGGACGGGTGCCCCGAAAGACCCTGAAGCAACGGCGCGCAATGCGGTCTTCTATGGCGAAAAAGCCATCGACCGCTCCCCTTGCGGCACGGGCACATCTGCCCGCATGGCCCATTGGGTCGCCAAGGGCAGGTTGAAGGTCGGTGACGATTTCATTCATGAAAGCATCATAGGCAGCCTTTTCAAGGGAAGGGTAGAAGCTGCGGCCAAGGTTGGTGACAAGGATGCCATCATTCCGTCAATCGGCGGTTGGGCTCGCCAGACCGGCTTCAACACCATTTTCATTGACGAGCGCGATCCTTATGCGCATGGCTTCACCGTGCTATAGGGCCAACCGGCTCAATAAAAAGCCTATCGGCGCGGGAGTCGGGCTCCCGCGCTTTTGTTTATTCGGTGCCAGACACCATCGCCATCAGGCGCTCCAGAACACGAGGATCCTGACGCAATCCGTCATGCTCATATTCGTTGGTTACCCATGGCTTGAGGTTTCCGACCCGGCCCGCGGTTTGCAATGACAGGCCGGCATCGACATACATATCGTCGAAATAGACCGCCGCTGCGACAGGCACTTCATTGGCAGCAAGACGCGCCGCATCATAGAGCCGTCCCTCCAGTGGCATGCGATGCAGCGCTTCTGCGGCATGCCGGAACGGTTTGAGGGCATGGATTTCCTCAAACATCCATGGGAACATCATTTCGCCGGTAAAGAGCAAAGGCCGATGGGCTTCAGCAAAGGCCGGATGCTTTTCGCGTTCCCTTTGCGCCGCCCAATTGGATGCCCTGCCATCCTGCCCATAAATCGCTTCCTGCAACACGCTAAATAGAGGATTGGTCGAAAATCCCGTTTCAACCATGACGCTATGAAGGAAGCTCTCTGTGAGATCTCCATTTTCATCAAGCGCTTCGTCCAAAATCCAGTGCACCGATTCATAACCCGGCTTCATGCCGAAGGCCATGCCAAGGGTTTGCAAGCGATGGATGGTGAGTCGGTCCTCGTCTGGCAACCGAACATCGGTGTTACCCAGAATGTCCGCGACACGGGCCACCAATGCCTTGTCTGCTTCATATCTGGCATAATAGTGACGGTTCTTTTCTGCCACGCGCGGGAAGGTCCGCTCATAGACATCCTCAGCGCAGGCATTAAGGCCAGCCAACCCGCCCGTGACATAGCAGGCGTTGAGCGCCTCGGGGGCCATGGAGAGATAACAAAGGGTCAGAAAGCCGCCATAGCTCTGGCCAAGGGTTGACCATTTCCGGCCGCCGTAGACGCTTTTGCGCAAATGCTCGCAATCACGAATAATGCTGTCCGCACGGAAGCACGAGAGAAACTGTGCCCCCTCCTCGGCTGAAGAAAAGCGCTGCATGTGGCGCCCTTCCACGGCGCTTGAACGCCCCGTTCCACGCTGATCGAGCAAGATAACGCGGA
Organism: uncultured Cohaesibacter sp.; assembly: GCF_963664735.1. Lineage (NCBI taxonomy): Bacteria > Pseudomonadati > Pseudomonadota > Alphaproteobacteria > Hyphomicrobiales > Cohaesibacteraceae > Cohaesibacter > uncultured Cohaesibacter sp. The sequence goes on from NZ_OY761553.1 coordinate 2,766,824, forward strand.
ATGTCTTGAGCGCTGTTTTCAGCCAGACAGGGCCGCCACCTTGCGGTCTTGGCCCCTTGCCGCCAGGGCCGCCTTGCAAAAAGACCAACAGCGGCAGGTCCTCATCCTTGCGAACAGGATCCACCACTTCACGGGCAAACAGAGTCAGGCTTTCGCCTTCAGCTTTGTTCCAGTCAAGAGGCACCGGCACCGTGACGTCCTTATAAGCGATGCCGGGGAATGTAACATAACTCATGGCACTCTCCTTCAAGAGCGAGAAGAGGGGCAGCCCCTCATTTCGCCGAGATCAGATCTCGCGGTTTATCGGACAGGATTTCCGGCCCGTTTTCGCGCAGGATGACAATGTCTTCAAGACGCACCCCAAACTCACCAGCAAGATAAACCCCCGGCTCGATGGAGAAAACCATGCCTTCTTCCAGAATTGTCTCGGAGCTTGCGGACATATAGGGATGTTCATGCACATCGATGCCCAACCCATGGCCGGTGCGATGCAGGAATTTGTCACCATAGCCCGCCTTGGCAATGGCTGAACGTGCGGCATCATCTACAGCGCTGGCCTTTACACCCGGTTTGGCGGCTGAGAGCGCTGCCTTGACCGCACTTTCCACGATGACGGCAATCTCCTCATAGCCGTCCGGTTTTGCGCCGAAATAGCCCGAGCGGGTCATGTCACTGGGGTAGCCATTCTTGCGGCAGCCCAAATCAATCATCAGCGGCATGCCTTCTTCGAGCTTTGTTTCTCCGCTGTCATGATGTGGGAACGCTCCGTTTTTGCCAAAGCAAACGCTGGCAAATTCGGTTGTTGCTCCGTGGCTGGCGAAAAAGTCGTCGATGAACTTCACCACTTCAAGCTCGGTCATTCCCACTTTGAGATGTTTGTATGCCGCAGTGACACAAGCGTCCGTCAGGACTGCATTTTCCTTGAGCTGCGCATATTCGACTTCGTCCTTACGACAGCGCAGATAGCCCAACGTCTCACCAAGGAACTGGCGTTTTGCCTCTGGTAAAGCATCAAGCAGTAGCAGTGCAAAATCTGCGCGCATGGCTTCATCGACAGCCACCGAAACACCACTTTTCTTCAAACCAAACTCTGTCAGCATCTGGTCCAGAGCAGCCTGCGGACCATCGGCATCAACCCAGCAGAAGAAAGGCAAATCAGTGTGTTGGCGTACGCTATCCTGATTGAGCGCAGGCATAAGAAAGGCTGCATCCTTTTGTGAGACCAGCACCATGACCGGACGTTCATCACCATGGGCAGAAACGCCAGCCAACCAGGCCATGTTCGAGGTCGGACCGACAGCTACCAGATCCACGCCAACTTCGGCCATACGGCTTCTTAGTCGTGTCAGGCGGGATGCATATAAATTTTTCGTTGTTTCATTCATCAGGGGAAGCTCCATAGTGTCCTACTATCAACAGACAGCAAAAAAGGCGTGCCTTTCTCAACATTTCATGTCGACAAATAAAATACAACTGTTATTGTCATTGCATAACATAGATCTTTCTATCCACCCCGAAAAGGCGGGACCGGTCGGGAAATGGATATTTCTTGGGAGAAATACATGGACTCCACTATTTTCACATGCTGCATGCCCGCTTTGATGACGCCATGCAAAGAAGACCGCACCCCCGATTTTGACGCTCTGGTCAAACAGGGCAAGGAAATGATCGAGGCCGGAATGGGCGCAGTCGTCTATTGCGGCTCCATGGGCGACTGGCCTTTGCTGACCGATGCAGAACGCATGAAAGGCGTTGAAGCTCTGGTTGATGCTGGCCTGCCCGTCGTGGCCGGGCTTGGTGCCATGAACACAAAAATGGCCGCCGCACATGCAGCTCATGCGCAGAAAGTCGGTGCCAAAGGCTTGATGATTATTCCACGCCAGCTCTCCCGCACCTCTGTTGCGTCGGCTCAGAAAGCCCATTTCGAAGCCGTGCTCTCAGCTGCCCCCGACCTGCCCGGCGTCATCTACAACAGCCCTTACTATGGCTTTTTCACCCGTGCTGATCTTTTCTTCGAGCTGCGCAAAATCCACCCGAACCTCGTTGGCTTCAAGGAATTTGGCGGCGTGGCTGCCCTCTCCTATGCAGCAGAAAATATGACAAGCAGTGACAGCGACGACGCACTTTTGATGGTCGGTGTCGATACCGCAGTTTATCACGGCTATGTCAACTGCGGTGCTCAGGGAGCGATCACCGGCATCGGCAACATCCTGGCCAAAGAAGTTTTGCTGATGATCGCACTGTGCAAGGCCGCTGTGAAAGGCGATCTGGAAGCACGCCGTCTGGCTCTGGAACTTGAAGCAGCCCTTGCTGTTCTGTCCAAATTCGACGAAATGCCGGATCTGGTCCTGAGCTTCAAATATATGATGGTTCTGCGTGGCAAGACAGAATACACGCATAACTTCAACGCTACAGACGAACTGACGGAAAGCCAAAAGGGCTTCATTGCAACACAGCTCAAGCTGTTTGACGATTGGTTCGCAAATTGGAGCAAGCAGTCTTCACTCGCTCCATTCCTTGGGTAAGTTCACTTTCTCCTTGCCCAGTTCCCCCCAACGGGGCCTCTTGCCACAGGCAGGATGGCCCCGTTTTTTATGCCTTAAAGGCTAACGGCATCAAGACCATCTTTTTCAAAACGAACCAGCAAAGCCTGTTGCTTTTCATCGAGCATAATGCCTTCGGCCAGAGTTTCCTTGCGTGCAGAGAAGCGTCGCTGGGAAGGCAGACGTGCGCCCTGTCCGGCGATGGCATCAAGCATCATTTCAGCCCGATCAAACGGGTTCACATTGCGGCCTGCAGCAAATTTGACCGGATCCAGCGCCAGAATAAGCTCGCCGTGATGCGGCGCGAGCGTTGTGGTTCCCAAGGCTTCCAGCGCTTCCGGGCTTGTAAGGTCGCCAATCATGGCCCCGGCAAGCAGCTCGATCATGGTAGAAATGGCAGAACCTTTGTGCGCGCCAAATGGCAACATGGAACCTTCCAGAACAGCAGCAGGCTCTGTGCTGGCATTGCCGTCCTTGTCGATGCCCCAGCCTTCAGGCAATTGCTTGCCCGCCCGATTGTAAAGCTCGATTTCACCACGGGCAGCCATGCTGGTGGCAAAGTCGAACACGTACGGGTCTTTTTGAGGCCTTGGCCAGCCGAATGCCAGCGGATTGGTGCCCAGTAATGGCGCATTGCCGCCAAACGGCGCTACGGTTGCATAGCTGGGGCACATGGCCAAACCAGCCAAACCATTTTCTGCGATGGCCTCGGTTTCATGCCAGAGCGCGGAGAAATGCGTGCAATCCTGAATGACCATCGCGGCAAGGCCGAATTCCTTGGCTTTTTCTACCAGCATTGGCAAGCCAAAATAGAAGGCCGGATTCGAAAAGCCCATCTTCGCGTCAATCTTGACAATTGCACCCTCGCTGGACATCAGCTCAGGCTTTACGTCCGGTTTGACCTGTCCAGCCTTGATAGTGCGCAGGCAGCCTTCGATTCGATAAAGCCCATGTGCCGCACAATGGTCTCGTTCCCCGGCGACAATGACATGGGCGAGGCAATCTGCAACATCGGACAAAGCACCGACCTTTTGGAAAATCTTGGAGACGCGTTGTTCCAACGCTTCAATTGTTACCTTTTCTATTTGCGACATGCTGTCCTCGTATATTGCAATATGATGATTTCGTGCTTTCAATAGCGATTAAATCGCGACAAATTGTGGTTCCCGAGCTTATCGGGGAATCCTTCGGTTGCCAAATGCATACAAATTGTATTATCTGTGTCGTCAGAACTTCAAGTCTTTCCTGCAGCAAAAGGATTTTCCCATGAGCTATACACCACATGGCAGCCATCTGATCGCGGGTGAGAAGGTCAAAAGTAATGAGATTTTCTCCTCGGCTCCAGTTTCCGGGCCCGCACACGACTTTTCAAAGGGCACACCAGACCTTGTAGCAAAGGCATGTGAAGCTGCGGAAGAGGCTTTCTGGTCATATGGCTATTCCTCAAGAGAAGAACGTGCTGCCTTTCTGGAATGCATCGCCGATGAAATCGAAGCACGCGCCGCAGAAATTACCGAAACCGGCAATCTGGAAACAGGCCTGCCGACGGGCCGCCTTGAGGGTGAACGAGGCCGCACGACAGGCCAGTTGCGCATGTTTGCCAATCACATTCGCGCCGGAGAGTATCTTGACCGTCGACTGACAGAAGCCCTGCCCGACCGCAAGCCTCTCGCCCGCCCTGACCTGCGCCTCATGCAGCGCCCGATCGGGCCGGTTGCCGTGTTCGGCGCATCTAACTTCCCCCTTGCTTTCTCCGTTGCTGGTGGTGACACCGCAGCCGCGCTGGCTGCTGGTTGCCCGGTCGTTGTCAAAGGCCATAGCGCCCATCCGGGCACTGGCGAGATTGTCGGCGATGCTGTGGTCGCTGCGGTCAAGAAATGCGGCATTCATCCCGGGGTCTTCAGTCTTGTGCAAGGTGGCGGACGTGAAGTTGGCACCACCCTTGTGCAGCATCCTTTGATCAAGGCCGTCGGCTTTACCGGCTCTTTCTGGGGCGGAAAGGCGCTGTTTGATCTTTGCGTTTCACGCCCTGAGCCGATCCCGTTCTTCGGCGAGCTGGGCTCGGTCAACCCGATGTTCGTTTTGCCTGAAGCCGTCAAGGCGCGCGGAGAAGAGTTGGGCAAGGGCTGGGCTGGCTCCCTTTCCGTTGGCGCCGGGCAGTTCTGTACCAACCCCGGCCTTGCCATCATTCTGGAAGAACAGGCCGACGCCTTTGGCAAAGCCACCGTTGAAGGGCTCAAAGCCGTAGGGGAGCAGGTTATGCTCACCTCTCACATGGCAGATACCTATCGCAAGGGCGTCGCCGCCGTTGCTTCGGAAACCGGTGTTCGCGAATTGCTCACCTCCATGTGTGACATGCGCAACGCCACGCCGAACCTGTTTGTTGTTTCCGGCGCGGATTGGCTCGCCAACAAGGTTCTCAAAGAAGAAGTCTTCGGCCCGATGGGCATTATCGTCACTGCCAAGAACGCGGACGAGATGCTTACCATCGCCAAGAGTTTTGACGGTCAGTTGACTGCGACCATTCTTATGGATGATGCAGACAAGCCGCTCGTTGGCAAGTTGCTGCCTATTCTGGAACGCAAGGCCGGTCGCATTCTGGCCAACGCCTTCCCGACGGGTGTCGAGGTTTGCGATTCCATGGTTCATGGCGGGCCTTTCCCGGCTTCGACCAACTTTGGAGCAACATCGGTTGGCACCATGTCAATCCGGCGCTTCTTACGGCCGGTTTGTTATCAAGACATTCCATTTGATGTTCTTCCTGAGGACGCCAAAGATATGTAACATTGCAAGGGGTCGGCCATAGTTTCCGACCCCTTGTTCCTTTCCTTTGCTTATAATCTGTCCCGCCGAGATTGCCTCTTTTGCCGGAAAATTGATTTAGGAGTATTGCTGTGTCATATGATGTTATCGTTTTGGGAGCCGGCATTGTTGGCGTCAGTACAGCCCTGCATTTGCAGGAACGTGGCCTGAAGGTCGCCATTCTCGACCGGCAAGCGCCGGGCCTTGAAGCCTCTTACGGTAACGCCGGGATCATTGAAAAAGACGGCCATGTGCCGCTTGTAATCCCGAGCGAGTTGGTGCCGCTGATGAAATATGGCAGCAACACTCAGGTGTCGATGCATTATCACCCAACAATGATGCCACGTCTGGCACCTTGGCTTTTCGCCATGTGGCGGCTTTCTACACCGTTCGGCATTTCGTCTTATGCACGTCGTGTCACGCCTTTGCGTCAGGTCTCGGCAACCGAGCATTATCATTTCGCTCAGGATGCTGGCATCATGGATAAATTCCGCGACACCGGCTGGATCAACCTCTATCACAGCGCGAAAAGCTTCGAGTCCACCGCAAGAACCCTCGGCTATGCCGATGAATTCGGTGTGGAATATGACGTTGTCGGCAAAAGAGAGCTGGAAGCTCTGGAGCCTTCGTTCCACTTTTCCGATCAGGACAAGGCCATCCACTGGAAGGGCTGCGTTTCTGTGTCGTCTCCGGGCGGCGTGACTGAGGCTTATGCCAATATGTTCAAGGGCCGTGGCGGCGCATTGCTTTTAGGTGACGCACGAAGCCTCAAACAGGAAAATGGCGGCTGGACCGTCACCTCTCAGGACGGGCCGGTTTCCGCCCCCAAGGTCGTCGTTGCCCTTGGAGCATGGAGCATGGATGTACTCAAGCCTTTCGGTTACAAATTCCCGCTTGAAGTCAAACGCGGCTATCATCAGCATTTTGCCAGCAACAATGGCGCAAGCATGAACCGCCCCGTGGTTGACGAGGATATCGGCTTCCTTTTGACCCCTATGGAAGATGGTATTCGCTTGACCAGCGGCATCGAGTTTGGCCCCCGTGACGGACGCAAGACACCGGTTCAGGTGAAAAAAGCCACAAAGTGGGCCAAGAAGTTGTATCCGATCGGGAAACCGGTTGAAGACGAGCCATGGATGGGTTTCCGTCCCTGCTTCCCGGATAGTCTGCCGCTGATCGAAAAATCACGCCAGCATGAAGGCATGTATTTCAACTTCGGTCACGGTCATATGGGCTTTGCAGTCGGGCCAATCACCGGCAAGATGACCGCTGATCTGATCTCCGGCCAAGAGCCTTGTCTAAGTGTTGGAGGCTTTTCGTCTCGGCGCTTTTTCTAAAAATTCTCGCGCCGTTACGGCGCTTTGGTGGGCACATGCAAAACGCCTCGTGGATTTATTTCCACGAGGCGTTTTAATTTTCTAACAGCAAGAAAGGAACCAACGCAACACCACAGAAACCTAAGCTCCTAACGGCACATCATCTGAGATATTCAGCCAAGTTCAAATTCAAAATCTTGCTCAGTGCAGAATAGCTTGCCTCCAGTTGTGTTTCATACGAGGTGGCTAAAACAGTGGCCTCGGCAACATCGATGGACGTTTTCTCGGTAGCAAGATTTTCGATATCAGTTATGAAATCTTCCTCATTTTGAATGTAGCTTTGCAACCGGCTTGAGGTATTCCCTGCTTTACTCATATCGGCGATTAGACTGTCTTGAGCGCTCACGAGCAGGGCATCCACATCGTCCAATTCGCTGGTATCTACCAGATTGCCATCCGCGACATAGGAAAGTGCCCTAAAAGCCTCTTCGATTCCGTCAAGTGTTGCAGTCATTCCGTAATCGACCTGTTGACCATTCTCCAGCCTGATTGTCTGGGTATAGTTGTCACCCTGATAATAGGATGTATCGACGGTTACCAGATCAGCTGCTGAATAAGCTGTCAGATCAACCGGCGCCGTGTCTGTCATGCTACCGGAAAAGAGATATCGGCCTTGAAACTGGGTGTTGATCATCAACTGCAAGTCTTCAAGCGCTTCGCGAGCATTGGTTTGAAGAGTTCCCAATTCATCCGCTGAGCGCGTACCAGACACGGCGCTGCGGGCATTGGTCAAAACATCGACCATATCCTGCAGGACGGACGCAGCCGTATCTGAGCGCGAGATGACGGTTGTCGCCGCCGAAATATTAGCCTCGGCACGGGTTATGGAAACGCTGAAGTCGAGCACAGTACTCGCATTAGAACCTAGCCCTCCATAATCAGTACTGATCAGGCCTGTCGCCTGCTGAGCCTGCACTTCGGCCAGCTTTGCCTGCCTCGACATCGTTTGCTGGAGCAAGGACGACGTTGTGTGAAATGTTGCTACGCGCATTGCCATGCTGTCACCTACGATACTGCAGCCTTCAGGTCATCAAACATGTCCTGCAAGGTACTCAAAATGGTGGAAGCCAGAGAATAGAGCTGCTCCAGCTCCGACAGACGCTCCGTTTCTTCATCAACATTGACGCCATATGCCGACGATATTGCGTCTACGGCACCGGTCAAATTCGTCTCTGCAGACGTCAATGCTGTAGAAGCACTGCTTGAATCTGATACGGCCGCAGAGAGAATTTCTGTCGCATATTCGGCAAAAGTGCGGTTACCAGCAGAAAGGTTGCCTGCTGCGGCAAAATTCGTATCACCCTGCAAGGCATCCAGCAGATTGTTGATTGTCGTTGCACCATTGCCAGCACCCAAAAGGGTCGTCGGATCAGCCTGCACGGAAGCCTCAACGGTGATGTCCCCGGCGCTCGTACCCGTCAGGATGTCACCACTCAACCCAGCAACGCCATTGAGGGTCGTGATCATGGTCGTTGCCAGCTCATCAAGGGCATCCTGATATTCTGGCAAAGTCGTATCGCGCAACTCAAGCAGAGAGCCGATCTTGGCGTCACGCCCTGCAAGGCGCTCTGTTATATCCGAGCCGTTGACCAAAACAGTTGTCTGGCCTTCTGCATCCTGCCCCGTGGACAACAGATGTACCTTTGCGCCGGCAAGAATTTGCCCCGTAGCGGTGTAAACCTTTGTCGAGCCATCGTCTGAGGGAAATGTCTTGACCTCGATAAGCTCGGACAACCCTGCCAAGGCGGTGTTCATCTGATCGTCCAGATTGGCAGTGCTGTTACCGGCGGCCTTTTCAGAGCGGATCATTTCATTGAGGTTGTCGATGGTCTTAAGATATTCATTCGCCTCAGCGACGCTGTCTTGAATTTGGCTGTCGGCAGTATCGACCAACCCTTGCAAATCAGAGGCTGTATCCCGGATCTGGCTGGTCAGATCTTCCAGCGCCGTGACTGCGTTGTTTGCAAGCGTCGTACTCTCTGGCGTCGTTGCCAGTTCGGTCAACGCCTCTTCGAAATCGGCGATGGCTGAGGCAAGAGACGTGCCGTCGCCAGTTTTATCTGAAAGACTCCCCAGCATGGATTGAAGGTTGTTCAAATATTCTGCATCAATTGAAGCAGCAGACGCTCTGGAAGTGGCTTCAAACAAGTCGGTCACGAGGTACTGACTGACGGCGGATGATACATTATCAACAGAAACACCCCCGCCCACTCCGTCAAAGACACGGGAGCTAGCGGAGGCAGATTTCGTTGTATATCCATCGGTATCAGCATTGGCGATGTTATTTGCTGTAACAGATACCTGAACTTGCGTTGCTCCCAGAGAGCTCGTAGCAACATAACGAGCAACATTCAGCGAAGTCATTGGTTTCCCTCGTCAATCTTTCTCTCTTCTGCGCAGTGAGAGCCGAAAGATCGTGTTAAGTGTGCGTGTTACCATATCCTCATCAATAGCAGTTCGGTCTTTCAAGAAGCAGACAACTCAGGCCTTCCAGCTTCCTTTTAGCGATGTGGCTTGTGGTGTGCTGACTGCGCTTTGCCCAGAGGAGCCATAGGACGAGAGTGCTTTGGCACCCTGATTGTCCCGGATAGCCCGCATAATGGCATTGATGCGCCGTTCGTTAGCGTTCATCGCGCGGTTTAGCTGACTTGCATTTTCCATGAAGGACTGAGCGAGAATCTGAACGCGATCTTGCAGCTTGTTAAATTTCTCATCTGAGGCATAGAGAAAGATTTCTCGTTCTTCTTTGAAGCGCGCAAAGAAGGTATCGAACTCTGTCGTCAACTTCTGTTTACGGACAAGCAGATCGTCAAGCGATGTTGGACGGCCGCTTTCCAAGCGCTGATTTTCCTCGCCAGCGATGCGAATAAGTTCATCAGCCACTTCAATCGCTGCATCAATAGCATTCTCGATACGTTTGATATCGCGCTCGGAATGGACCAGTTCTGAATTGGGGTTAGAGTTCATGGTTCATCCTTCGTACTTGTTCGATTTGCGAAACTGGTTCAAATGTGAATAGGCGGAAACGACCTGGTTCGCCTTTGTTTTGCGAGACCGCTTTTTCTTGATGCCAACTTGCTCGCTACGCATGTGTGTCAGCAGGTCCTTAAGAGAATTTCTGGCGACCAAAAGCAGAAGTTTGCCAGACTCAGGGTCTGGCTCTCTTTCGTAGCGCCGGATTTCCGCCTTGATGCGCCTGAGCTCTGCTTTGCAATTGGCCAGATCATCCACCATCTAGATCACCGTACGGCCTGCAGGAGGCTGTCAAACATGTCGCCAGCGGTGGAGATGATCTGAGAAGCTGATGAGTAGGCCTGTTGAGCTGCCAGCATGCTTGCGAACTCGGTGCTGGTGTCTACCGTGCTGGATTCCAGCGACTTGCTGGCGATGCTGCCTGATCCATTACCTGCAGTGTGCAAGGTAGCGTTGCCCGAATAGTTCGAGATGGTGTAGATGCCGTCGCCTTCTTCATTCAGACCGTCGGAGTTCACAAAAGTTGCAATCGGGATCTGGTAGATCTTGCGTGTTTCGCCATTGGAGAATGTCGCAACAACCGAGCCGTCAGTTTCAATCTCAACATCATCAACCGTACCGAAAGCGCGCCCATCCACAGTGATGGTTTTTACGTTGATTTCTGCATCAGTCACATCGTTGGACGAATATTGCACGAGGCCATCGCTGCCATTGGCTGTGCCCATGTCCAGATTGATGGTCGAGGCTGCGGCACCGGTGTTCCAGGTGATGGCCAAAGTATTGGGGGTAGCTGAAGCAAGAGATCCATCATTGTTGAATGTGACTACGATCGGGTTTGCCGCATTTGGTGCGGTCACGGAACCTGTCGTCGATGATGTGTCAGCGGAGACCGGATCATCATATGTAATCTCCCATTGATTCTCGGCCGTCTTTTCATAAGTCGCGGTGATGGTGCTCGCGGTTCCAAGAGAGTCATAAATTTCAAAGCTGGATTCAAAAGTTGTCCCCACGGCAACATCTGCAGGTACAGTCGCCTGAATGGCAACATTCGTAGTCGCTTTGGCAGAACTCTGGATAGAGGTCAGATCAATCTTGTCCAGATTCACGCTGCTTGCACCACCGGCAACCTTGCCATCTTCGTCGGTTGCCCAACCAAGAAGATAATAGTCACCGTTGGTCAGATAGCCTTCATCATCGACGGAGAATTCACCGTTACGCGTGTAATAACGAGAAGAAGAGTCGCCATCTTCAGCAACGACAAAGTAGCCGTCCCCTTGAATGGCCATGTTGGTAGAAATTGCAGAGTCGACAACCAGGCCCTGAGCCGTGTTGTTCGTTGTGTTGCTTGCATGAACACCACCGCTTCTGGTGCTGCCTGAGCCTGCGACGAGATCGGAAAAACTCGTCTTGGATGCTTTGTAGGCCGTGGTATCCGAGTTTGCCAAGTTGTTTGAAACATTGGACAACGCCTGTGACTGCGCTGATAATCCAGTAATCGCAGCGTTTGTTGCACCCATCAAGCTCATTTTACTCTCCTACATATGCGCCACACGTGATGTCTGTTGAATGCATGGCAAGATTGATTGGAATTCAGTATCCTAGCCGCCGAAAAGCGTGCTGCTCTTTCACGACGAGCTGATCGCCGTGATGTCATCCATTGTGAAGCCGACATCACCGATCAGCAGGTACGTGTCGCCTGTAGAGGAATCGATGCCCGTCACTTTGCCTGTAACCGTGGTGCTTGTATCCACGGCCTTGCCATCGGCATCGGTTGCTTTTACGGAAAGGGTGTAGATGCCACCATCATCAAGCTGGGCTCCTGCGCTTGTCACGCCATCCCAGTTGACCGCATATGTCCCTTCTGCGGTCTCGCCTTCTGTGGTGTAGACTGCGTTGCCATCTTCATCGAGAATCGAGATTTCTACGGTCTCAGCATCGCTATCGAGGCTGTAGCTCCACTTAGCCGCGCCGTCCTGAAGCGTTGAGGTGTCACCAGCCACCGATACGGTTTGACCTATGTAGCCGAGCCCGTTTGAGGCGATCATCATATCCAGAGAAGAAAGAATGCTGTCCAGATTCTGAGCGTTCGCAACCTGCTGATCATAGGTTGAAAGCTGAACCATCTGATTGAGGAATTCTGTCGTATCCGTTGGATCTGTGGGATTCTGGTTCTGCAGCTGCTGGACCATCAACTGCAGAAATTCGGAAGTGTCCAGCCCGAGGGCATTGCTCGACGTTGTTGTTGTTGTCGTGCTTGCAGTTGATGAGGCCAGTGCGGATACAGTCATGGCTTTCACTCGCGCGTTTTAAGAAAACATGAGATAAAGGCACGCATTTCTAGCTTTGCCTTCATCCCTCTTATTTCTGAAACGGAGCCCCGAGCGAAATCAGGCGAATTTATTTCATTTTTATTTAGGAAAAAATTGCCCTATACTTATTTCCTCTAGGAATAATTTGCCTAGTAATATTTATACTTAAATTCAAAAAGTATTTAAACAATTTAATTTTTAATGTAATCTTTATAAATCCAAAAAAAACCAGTCTACAATTTTAGGAATATGGAATTTATACTCAAAAAAGAAGGCAAAAAAATACAAAGCAGCATTTATTACTTGATCACATCTTGATAAGCAAGCATGGGACAATCGTTGAAGCGTGCATGTGAAAATTGACTGAAAAAGGAGGAAACTCTACTTTTTCACTTTACTCATGATGCGATTGACAAGAGAAGCTGGCGCTTTTGGAGCTGGAGAAGCCTTAGCCAGTTTAGAGATGCCTTGCATGAAGCGCAAACTATTCTGCGCTTCATCGGAAACACTTAGGAGAGCAAGAGCATCCGCCTTGCTCTCTGTTGGCCAACGATCTAAATCCGACCCATAGTGATCCAGCAACTCCTCGAACTGCTCAATCGACATAGAATGGTCAGATTTGGCCATGATTGTCCTATCCCAGACCGGACAGCCATGGCATTACACAGGACTGTCAGGGCGTTATACCGCTTCAGCGGTAACTGCTTGGTCTTCCTGATCTAGAATCCCACCCATTACGGTGTCAATGCTTCGTTGCGGCATTTTTGCCAATTCTGCCCACGCGTTGCGGAATTCCAGAATTCCACTGGCCAAAGTAGCATATCTTTGGATTGCGTCATCACGTCCATAGGCATTATGGAGCGCAAAAATGTTAGCGGTATACATATCGATAAACTGTTGCCCCATCTTGGGATCTGGCTCAAGGCTCACATTCTGGCGCAGGCCACTCAAAATCTTGGACGCATGCACTACGCGACTGAAGGCGCTTTCGAACTCCTTGCGCTTCAGGTAATAGGCCGTCAGAACAATTGCATTGAGAGCCTCATCCAATAGCATGGCAACAGCTTTGACAGGAGGCACAGCAATATTTGCCGTACGATAGGCGTTCACAGCGCGGCTTTGCGCGTAATTCATATTAATTGTCTCCCGTGTTGAGAATTGCTTCCAAATAGTCCAGCGAACTCTGAGCCGCTTCGATCGCCGCCTGGTAAGACGCATAAAGAGTTGTCAGGCGCTCTTCATAGGCATCAACCGTGTCCATGAAGTCGTTATATTCGGTTTCGTAGTCTTCGTTTTGCTCAGTCAGAGTTGCAATCTTGTCGGTGAGAAGACCATCGTCTTCATCCGTATATTTGTTCAGTGTCTGAAAGAGCTGTTCAGCGATACCTGCAGTACTTGTAAAGGTGATGGTCGCATCTTCACTGCCGGTATAAACAAAAGTGATGCCTTCATATTCGGAGCCTGCGACACCGACGATACGAGAACCATCAACTTCAAACAGGTCGCTCTTGCCGTCTGCTGTTACGCTGGCCAGATTGCCATCTGCATCAACAGTAATGTTCAGCTCCAGTTCGGAAGGCATATTGGAATTGCGTCTTAAAACCGCAAGGCTAGACGAGCTGGTCTCATACTGGAAATTGAGTACATCCTCAATCTCGTCCACGTCGTTCAGAAGCGCATCATTCAGCTCGTCTTCGTCGAGTTCGAGATAGTTATTCTCGTCATATGACAAGCCGAGAAGCGACATGCTGTTGCTGTCAATAACCGACGAAAGAGCACTGGCGACATCCGTATTCGCGCTGCGCAGCAAGTTATCACCGAACAGGACTGCATCACTGGAAACCGAGCCGCTGGCGTCAATTTCCTGCTGCGAGATCGCCCATTCTCGATAAGCATTGTAAGAATCAACAAGCGAGACGACCGCATCTTTGATATTGGAGAGAGACTGACCAATCTCCACGGCAATTGATTCACCCGTGCCTGTCGTCTGATAAAGCGAGAAGGTAACACCTTCGACGACATCATCAATGGTATTGCTGTCCCGCGTAACCTCCACGCCATCGACAGAGAAAATGGCGACTTGAGACGACTGCAGCTCGTTCTTGTAGGAACCATCGGTATCCGTAAGCCCAAGGGCTTGTCCGATGTCGTCACCTTCCACCGTGGTCATTTCGATGTCTGCACCAGTCCCACCGGTGAGCACCAGACGATAGTCACTATCATTAACAGCAACAACGGTTGCCGTAACACCCGTGTAACCGGTCTTAGTGTTGATCTCGTCAGCGACTTCGGCAAGGCTCATGGTCTCATCTATTTCGACCTGAAGAAGCGTTGCGTCTTCATCACCATCATCATTGGTCGGAATATCTGCCCCTGCCATAGCCAGAGAAAAAGTTCCCGTGTAACCAAGAGCATCATATTTGCTCTCTTGCGTTTCACTGGCAACTTTCTGAGCAGTCGCAAGCTGATCGATGGTCAACTCATAAGTCTGAATCGCGACCCCCGCCTCAGCGGTTACCACCAGAGAGTTTTCAGCATCAGCACCGCCAAGACCTGTCAAATAGGCCTCACGGGAGGAGAAAACATCGTCTTTTTGGGTAAGGGATTCTGAAACGCCAGTTATCTGTTCTACGGAATCGAGCAAATCTCCAAGCAGATCCTGCATCGATGAGTAAGCATCGATCTCGGTCTCGTTCTGGGTCATTTTTGCTTCGATGCGATCTGCAGGTAGCTGTTTCTGCAATACAGCAGCTTCGATCAAAGCATCCCAGTCGATATCGGAATTCGAACTGACGTTTTTCGTATAGGCAGATGACAAGCTGGATGAAGACGTGGTTGTGGACGTCGTCGCACTGCTATCGCTGGAACTAACACTCGTCATTCGCCAAACTCCTATTTAATATATACGGATGGGCGAGCCGGTTCAGGCGCGCCCATCCAATATTTATTTTATTGGATCAGTCGGAGCAGGTTTTGCGGCATCTGGTTAGCCTGAGAAGCGGCGGCAACAGCGGCCTGAACCTTCACAGTGGAAGAAGACAGGCTTGCCTGTTCCTTGGCAATATCCACGTCAGCGATAGCAGACTTGGCCGCTTCAAGGTTTTCCACGCTGGTGTCGATCTGAGCCGAACGGAACTCGAACCGGGACATGGAAGCACCCATTTCAGCACGAGCATCCGAAATGTTGTTAATCGCCACATCAAGAACAGAAAGCGCTTCTGCCGCACCATCTTTGGTCGAAACATCTAGCTTGGCAATGTTAAGAGAAGAGGTATCCAACGACTTGATGGACAGATTGATGGTATCCGCAGAGGTGGACCCAACAACGATATCCGCACCCGTCGTAGAAACTTCCGTTGTTGTGCCAGTGCCACTACCGGCAACAAGCCCCATGGCCGTTACAAGAGCGGCACCATCGCCTGTGGTCGAAATATTCGAGATGCTGACTTTATTGTTTTCACCTTTGAGCAAAGAAGTGAACTCGATCTCACCAGTACCACTAACCTTTGCTGCGGAGACCGTATAGTCACCGCTATCTTTCAAAGCAGCATTGATAGCATCCACCAGATCGTCCGTATCCATCGCAGTGGTGCTCCCACCGCTTTCAGCACTGGTAATGGTAATCTTCGTGTTGTTGACAGAGAAGGTAGCTGTTGCATCTTCTGTCTGGCTCGTAGCTACGGCATAGTCCGTCGCGGCAGTCGAACTGTGATAAGTAGCTTTTGTTTCGGTATCATCGTAAGAGAAGTCACTGGAGCCATCAAGCAAGCTCTGGCCGTTGTAACGGGTGGATTCAGTGATGCCGTCAATTTCTTCCTTAAGCTGGGAGAATTCAGCGTTGATGTAGGTACGCTCTGTGTCGGTCACAGTACCGGACGCAGACTGGGACGCAAGCGTCTTCATGCGCTCGACGATATCGGCAATGTTGGATGCGCCACCGTCGGCGGTCTGCAAAACGGAAATACCGTGGGAGGCGTTGGTAGATGCCTGTTCCAGCGCGGCAACGTCTGTTCCGATTTTGGTGGAAATTGCGAGACCGGCAGCATCATCAGATGCTTTGTTAATGTTGGAACCACTGGCCAGTTTTGCCAGAGAGTTGGTCTGCTCGCCTGAGTTTCTATTCAAAAAGCGAACTGCAGTGTTGGCTGCAGTATTGGTGGAAATTACGGGCATTGTCGAACTCCTGAACTAAGCAATAGCCACGCTACTGATACTAAACTCGTTGACGCTTTTACGCGCGTCTTACTTATACAACGGGATGAGACAGCAAATTCAGGCGGTGTAAAATTTAGTCAACTCATTGATATTATTAACATTCGATAAAGAAAATTTTACTCGCCCTTAGAGGCGTTAGTATTTAGGCGCGAAATCTCTAGTCTTTTTCGTCAAATCCTTAACAAAAAGATCGAATATTTCTCCATTATTTCCTAAAATAAACTTCGTAAAGCTGAGTATTATTGTTAATTTAAAGTTAAAATATCCATTTGTCCAAGACTTACATTAATTCAAAAGAAACATTTCTTAACACTTTATAAAGGCAGTTTTTGCGCCATCTGGCTCCAGCAGGAACTTACTCTTGGCCTCGAGAATGACCAGCGCCCCCCCCTCAAAAACGACAAAACCGCAGCCAGAGCTTACCTGAAAGCTCCAACTGCGGCTCTAATTCATGACGGACCTGATTTGGTCCTATAGCCTCAGACCTACTGGATCAGTCTGAGCAGGTTCTGTGGCATCTGGTTGGCTTGAGAGGCGGCGGCAACAGCGGCCTGAACCTTCACAGTGGAAGAAGACAGGCTTGCCTGTTCCTTGGCGATGTCCACGTCAGCGATAGCAGACTTGGCAGCTTCAAGGTTTTCCACGCTGGTGTCGATCTGAGCCGAACGGAATTCGAACCGGGACATGGAAGCACCCATCTGAGCGCGGGCTTCGGAGATATCATCAATAGCTACATCAAGAACCGAGAGCGCTTTTGCTGCGCCGTCCTTGGTGGAGACATCAAGATCATCGATATGCAATTCCGATGTTGAAAGCTCTGCGATCGACATATTGATGGTATCTGCTGCCGTGGAACCAACCACGATGTCAGCACCAGTCGTCGAAGCTGCTGTGGTAGTACCGGTAGCGGAGGCTGATCCTGCCGTTTTGGTCGCAGTCAGACCAAGCGCCGTAATCAAAGCGGCCTGCTCAGTAGAATTGCCAGACTCACCTTGAATGTCCGAGACTGTAATTGTGGCATTCTCGCCAGTTTTCACGGATGTGAATTCCAGGCCACTATTATCCTTTGCAGAAAGAGTGTAGTCGCCGTTTTCCTCTAACTGATCCTGTACTTGCTTCAAAAGATCAGCCGCAGACAATCCAGTCGTATGTCCTTTATCAACCATTGCAGAAGTGATAGTCACTTTTGTATTGTTGATGCGGAAGGACACGGAGACGTCTTCCGTGGTCGTATCGTCTGTCGTATTTGCGGCATAGGCCGCCATGGCGGTACCAATATTCAATGTTGCAGAAGTATTAGTATCATCGTTTGAGAAGTCACTGGAGCCATCAAGCAAGCTCTGGCCGTTGTAACGGGTGGATTCAGTGATGCCGTCGATTTCTTCCTTCAACTGGGAGAATTCTGCGTTGATGTAGGTACGTTCCGTGTCGGTCACGGTACCAGATGCGGACTGAGAGGCCAGCGTCTTCATACGCTCGACGATGTCGGCAATGTTGGATGCACCACCGTCGGCGGTCTGCAAAACGGAAATACCGTGGGAGGCGTTGGTAGATGCCTGTTCCAGCGCGGCAACGTCTGTGCCGATTTTGGTGGAAATTGCCAGACCGGCAGCATCATCAGATGCTTTGTTAATGTTGGAACCACTGGCCAGTTTTGCCAGAGAGTTGGTCTGGTCACCAGAGTTTCTATTCAAAAAGCGAACTGCGGTGTTGGCCGCAGTGTTGGTGGAAATGACGGGCATAGTCGAACTCCTGAACTAAACGATAGCCACGCTACTGTTACTGAACTCATTGACGCTTTTACGCGCGTCTTACTTATACAACGGGGTGAAACGCGAAAACCGGTCGCACTTCATATCGTCCAACTCATTGATATGATTAATTTTTAGTGAAAGAATTTCAGAGGCGGGTTTTCATCGTTAGGATTTACCGCCCGTAATTCCTTTGCTTTTGGCAGCAAAGATTAACAAACGGACTGATAATTTCGACAAATTCTTTAAAAACAGGAATAAATCAACCAAGCTTCATCGTTAATAGAGCGTTAAAAGATTTCGCAAAAATGCAGCATTTGCAGGGCGTATCAGCTCTAGGTAATAGTTTGTAAAGCATAACACTCAAGTGCTTTAAGCGAAGAAAATGCTCCCGCCCGCCCTGCCTGATCTCGGTCAAATACAAAAAATCGCAGCCGGAGCATCCAAAAAGAAGCTCCAACTGCGATTTCAAATCACGTCAGCTTATGGCAATATTACTGCATCAGCTTGAGCAAGTTCTGCGGCATCTGGTTAGCCTGAGAGGCGGCAGCAACAGCGGCCTGAACCTTCACGCTTGAAGAAGACAGGCTGGCCTGTTCCTTGGCGATATCCACGTCAGCGATAGCTGACTTGGCGGCATCAAGGTTTTCCACGCTGGTGTCGATCTGCGAAGAACGGAACTCAAACCGAGACATTTGAGCACCAAGGTCTGCACGGGCTTCAGAGATATAGTCAATCGCAATATCGAGGATAGAAAGCGCTTTTGCCGCACCGTCTCCATCAGAGACATCAAGATTGTTGATACCCAAGGCTTTGGTTGTTAGCGAGTCAACCGAGAGATTAATGGTATCCGCTGCGGTGGAGCCAACAACGATATTGGCTCCGGTATCATCACTCGCGGTGGTCGTACCCGTTGCTTCAGTATCCCCCGTTAAATTCAGGGCTGAGATCAAAGCTGCGGTTTGTGTACTATCACCACTTTCTGCTTGAATATGGGAAATTGTTAGGCGCGCATTTTCGCCCGTCTTAACAGATGTAAACTGCAAACCCGTATTATCTGCCGCAGTGACAGTGTAATCCCCTTTTTCAATAAGCTGATCTTGCACCTGCTGCAATATTGCCGCGGCATCAAGGGCTGTTGACGCAGTGCCTGCAGCATCAACGGCAGATGTGATTGTAATTTTTGTATTGTTAATACGGAATGACACAACAGTATCAGTAGTAGTCGCGCCGCTAGCATAGCCGGCGCCCAAAGCGGCACCCGCCTGCAGCACAGCAGCTGCATCGGTATCTTCCACTGCGAAGTCACTGGAGCCATCCAGAAGGCCCTGCCCGTTATAGCGAGTGGATTCGGTGATGCCGTCAATTTCTTCCTTCAGCTGCTGAAATTCAGCGTTGATGTAGGAACGCTCTGTGTCGGTCACCGTACCGGATGCGGACTGGGAGGCCAGTGTCTTCATACGCTGTACGATGTCGGCGATGTTGGATGCGCCACCGTCGGCGGTGTTGAGCACCGAAACAGCATGCGAGGAGTTGGTCGATGCCTGCTCCAGCGCAGCGACGTCCGTTCCGATTTTAGTCGCGATAGCCAAGCCAGCAGCATCGTCGGATGCCTTGTTAATGTTGGACCCACTGGCCAGTTTTGCCAGAGAGTTAGACTGGTCGTCTGAGTTTCTGTTCAAAAAACGCACTGCAGTGTTTGCAGCTGTGTTGGTAGAGATTACTGGCATGGTAGCTTCCTAACTCGAAAAATTGGCTCCACTTTACAGTGCCAAAAAGTGCGTTACTTCACGCGTTATTATTATAACGAGCTAGAATCGCGAAACCGGTCGATAATTATTTTACTATATTTTTTAACCACTTAAACCTTTGTTAACCATAAGATCGTATCGGCAAATCAGCTGTAAAAGGGGAAAAGCAAGCATTTCCGCCATTTTTGGCATTTTTGGCGGAAATTTTATAGTTAACCAATGTTTAACAAAGAATAAATTTATGGTTAATACGACGTTATTTAATTTCATATTGCCTTGCAAGATGCGAAAACTTACCCCTTAAAATTCACATAAAGTAATCGTGCCACAGTACACAAAAAAGGCTCCACCCCTTTGCAAAAGACCAGGTAGAGCCTTTGGCTGCGCATCAATCCTATCGACGCGCAGCATCAATTAACGAGCCGACTATTCGTTACTGCATCAGCTTGAGCAGGTTCTGCGGCATCTGGTTAGCCTGAGAGGCGGCAGCAACAGCGGCCTGAACCTTCACGCTTGAAGAAGACAGGCTGGCCTGTTCCTTGGCGATATCCACGTCAGCGATAGCCGACTTGGCGGCATCAAGGTTTTCCACGCTGGTGTCGATCTGAGAAGACCGGAACTCAAACCGAGACATTTGGGCACCAAGGTCAGCGCGGGCTTCAGAGATATAGTCGATCGCAATATCAAGAAGAGAAAGAGCCTCTGCTGCTCCGTCCTTGGTGGAAACGTCAAGATTGTTGATCCCCAAGGCCTTGGTTGTTAGCGAATCCACGGAGAGATTGATGGTATCCGCTGCGGTGGAACCAACAACGATATTAGCACCGGTATCATCATTAGCAGTGGTCGTACCCGATGCTTCTGCAGAACCTGTGGTTTTGGTAGCCGTCAAGCCGAGTGCCGTTATCAAAGCGGCCTGCTCAGTAGAATCGCCAGACTCACCTTGAATGTCCGAGACTGTAATTGTGGCATTCTCGCCCGTTTTCACGGATGTGAATTCCAAGCCACCATTATCTTTGACCGTCAGAGTATAGTCGCCGTTGTCCTTTAACTGATCTTTAACTTGCGTCAAAAGTTCAGCTGCAGTCATTCCTGTCGTATGTCCTTGACCAACCATCTCAGAAGTGACAGTTATTTTTGTATTGTTGACACGGAAGGATACAGAGACATCTTCTGTAGTTGTGTCATCCGTGTTATTTGCAGCATAGGCCGCCATAGCGGTGCCTGTATTAAGCACAGCAGCTGCATTGGTGTCCTCCACGGCAAAGTCACTGGAGCCATCCAGAAGGCCCTGACCGTTATAGCGGGTGGATTCTGTGATGCCGTCAATTTCTTCCTGCAGCTGCGCAAATTCAGCGTTGATGTAGGAACGTTCTGTGTCGGTCACCGTACCGGATGCAGACTGGGATGCCAGTGTCTTCATACGCTGCACAATGTCGGCAATGTTGGAGGCGCCACCGTCGGCGGTGTTGAGCACCGAAACAGCGTGTGAGGAGTTGGTCGATGCCTGCTCCAGCGCCGCGACGTCCGTTCCGATTTTGGTCGAGATGGCGAGTCCGGCAGCATCGTCAGACGCCTTGTTGATGTTGGATCCACTGGCCAACTTAGCGAGGGAGTTGGACTGGTCACTAGAGTTTCTATTCAAAAAACGCACTGCAGTGTTTGCAGCTGTGTTGGTAGAGATTACTGGCATGGTAGCTTCCTAACTCGATAAAAATGGCTCCACTTTACAGTGCCAAAAAGTGCGTTACTTCACGCGTTATTCTTATAACGAGCTAGAATCTAAAAACCGGTCGATAATTATTTTACTATATTTTTTAACCACTTAAACCTTTATTAACTATAAGATCGTATCGCCACCCCACCCCACAACTTCCTTAAAACGCAGATTTTAGCCAAAGTTTGCAAAATGTACTGAAAATTTATGATTAACTAATACTTAACAAAGAATAAATTTATGGTTAACACGGCGTTATTTAATTTCTTACTGCCTCGCAAGCTGCGAAAGCTTACCAGAAGAAATTCACAGCAAGTATTCAGAATATGACAACGAGCACGGCTCTTGCTCCTCCCCAAAAGGACAACGAGCAGCCTTGTCCGTTGGCCGAAGCCAATCGACCGACAATATGATGCATCCGGAAACTGGTGTTGAAATTACTGCAGCAGCTTTAGCAAATACTGGGGTACTTTGTTTGCCTGCGCAACGGCGGCGGCGGCAGCCTGAACGCGCACAGACTCCGACGACATTTTCGCCATTTCCTTAGCTACGTCCACATCGGTTATCGCAGATCTTGCAGCTTCGAGACTCTCAATGCTGGTATGGAGCTGCTGTGCGCGAAACTCAAATCGCGACATCGTGCCCCCCAGCTCCGACCGGGCGTTTGCAACCGACCCTATCGCCAGATCCAACAGTGAAAAGGCTTTGGCTGCACCGTCTTGAGTGGAAAGATCCAAGCCAGAAAGCCCCAATGCGGAGCTCGAGAGAGACTGAATAGAAATGTTGATGGTATCGGTGCCGTTGGCTCCAACCATCACATCTGCCCCGGAGGAAATCGCCGGAACTGACATGCCTCGCTCACTCACATCACTCCCCGCAGAAAGCCCCATCACTGCAAGCAGCCCACTGTCTCCGGAGATATCGGTGATATCGAGCGACGCCATGTCGCCGGTCTCAGCGCTTGTAAGCTGTAGGTTCCCCGCATCATCAACAGAGGCCGTAACAGTGTAATCACCCTGCTCCTGCAGTGAAGCGTTGATCGCTGAAGCCAGATCTTGGGCTGACATCGCCGCCGTGCTAGTTCCATCACTTTTGCTTATAACCGTTACCTTGGTGCCATTAATGGAGAAGCTCGCGTTTGCGTCTTTAGTTGAAGCCGCTGCGCTGTAGCCACCCGCAACACCGCTACTAAAGACCGCGGCAGTCTCAACCGTATCATTGGAGTAGTCACTTGAGCCGTCAAGCAAGCTCACGCCATTGTATCGTGTGCCAGAGCTAACGCTGTCAATTTCCTGCAGAAGGGCGGCAAATTCGGTTTGGATATCGCTACGCTCATCATCGGTCACCGTGCCTGATGCTGCTTGCGAGGATAAGGTTTTCATCCGCTCAAGGATTTCTGAAATAGTTGAAGCGCCGCCATCTGCAGTCTGCAGCAGAGCCAGACTGTTAGATGCGTTTACAGACGCCTGTTCAAGGGTAGCCAGATCCGAAGACATACCCGTCGAAATGGCGAGGCCCGCCGGATCATCCGACGCTTTACCGATGCGCGATCCGCTCGATAGTTTTGAAATGGAATCCGAGAGCCGGTTTGACGACTTGTTCAAATATCGCACAGCTGTGTTAGCGGCAATATTTGTGGAAATTACTGGCATACTCAAACTCCTCGTTACCGACAACAGGCACGCTTGCGAGTGAATTTCAAGCTAAGCACCTACAGTCTCTAACGGGAGGAGCGCGTAAAACCGGGCGAATTTAAATGGAAATGCGAAAGTTTGCTTAAGGTTGGGTAAACAGGGAAAGAATATCTGCACTGTGGGCCTTGAGCAACTGGCGCAGCTTTTGCCGCCCGCGTTTGAGCAGGGATTCGACGGCCGAAACGCTTGTTTCCATAATCTCAGCTATTTCGCTGTTGCTCATATTTTCATTGTAGGAGAAGACGATTGCAATGCGCTGCTGATCAGGCAACTGCGCGACCGCATCTTCGAGCAGGTCAATCGCTTCTTGCATTTCAAGAATGGCAGACTGGTTGGAGCTATCGTCTTTGACATCTGGCAGAACATCCATTGCCGATGCTCTATTCTTGCGAAGAAGGTCAATGCAGCGATTGGTGACAACCTTAAACAACCAAGTCGAGAACTTTGCTCTTCCAGATTTCCATTCACCCCGGCGGGTCCAAACCTGCAAGAAAGCGTCTTGCAACACATCCTCAGCTTCAGGTCCGTCTTGAAGAATACGAAAAGCCACGGCATAGCCGCGATCAATGTGCCTCTCAACGAGCAACTGAAAAGCTTCCTCCTGACCGAGAGCGATAAGACCAAGCAATTCGTCATCACTGAGCGCAACCAAATCGCGCGCCTGCAACAGTTGGGTTTTAGCCGGAACTGACTCAGGTGTATTCGATTGTGAAACAGTTAGCACAGTTGCATTCTTCATTGTTCAGTCCATCAACGTTCTAGGCTAAGAAGGCACCTCACAAAATTCTTCCTACTAATAAAACGTTGTACCGAACTCTTTCAGGCGTGTAACTATAAGTTTTTTTTCGGTATATTTCTGACTTTTTCTAGGAAAAATCTGCATCCAGCAAGGAATCTTTTGCCTAGTAAAAAGTGATAATATCTATTCTTCTGTATACTTAAGAAATAATATTGCTATTTTATGTATTTTTAATATATTTATATTGATTAATATTATATAAATTATTTATTATGCAATATTAATCAAAAAATTAAATTTATTACTTAATTTTATATTTTAATTTTTTTTCAATTTTACAATAATTTATCAAATCAATTATATAATTACTATACATACAATATTATTATAATATTATTTTTAATAATAATATTTTATTTTAATTTAAACCATCACGTTATATTTTTATATAAATCATTTTACTGAAACATATTAACAATTTTAATTGAAAATTATTTTTGAATGTTCAGTCTTCCTAATTCAATTAGGAAAATGTTAAACTATCTTACTAATTCGTTAACAAGACGCAATTTTAGCGAAAAACTACATTTGTATAATGACAGACAAAATTAGAAATATTTATATATTTCTGAACACAATTCCAGACATTTTTTCGGCCCGTTCTAGTCCAGTTTCTACACAGAATATTTGAATTTCTAATACCGAAAATTGCAGATGAGCCGCTGGCGACTCACGAATGATTCGCCTATTCCATGAAGCGAATCATTCGTGAGTCCAACAGTGGCTCATGGGAGAGGCCACCGACAGTGGCGCACTATCTCGCGCTCCAGTCTGTGAAACAAATATGGATTTCGGACAGATATACTCCCATCTAAACTCTCTGATTTCTGCCATTTTCAACCGGGTCTTGCTATATAAATCAACGAATGGCCCGCGAGAGTATCGCGAGCCATCGCTATCGAACGGTCTAGGGTTGGTATCCCCCCTGACCATAAATAATTAGTGGTTCTTTGCGCTAAGCAACAATGTCCCCTTCATTCTTAATCCCAAACAAACGACGAACAATCACATAGAGCACAGGCACCATCACAATACCGATAAAGGTGGAAGCAATCATGCCGCCAATGACGCCGATACCGATGGCATTTTGCGCGTTGGCGCCAGCACCGGTGGCCACAGCCAAGGGCAGGACGCCCAGAATGAAGGTAAGCGCCGTCATCATAATTGGTCTTAGTCGCTGCAAAGAGGCCTCAACAGCCGCATCAACCAAGTCATGCCCTTGTTTGAATAGGGTTTCGGCAAATTCAACGATCAGAATAGCGTTTCGGGCAGCAAGGCCTATCGTGGTCAAGATACCAACCTTGAAGTAAACATCATTGGACTGACCAAACAGCCAAGCAGCCAACAAGGCGCCAAAGATCCCCACCGGAACGACAAGCATCACCGAGATCGGAATCGACCAGCTCTCATAAAGCGCAGCCAAGGCCAGGAAGACAATCAGGAAGGACAGGGCATAAAGCATTGGCGCTTGCTGACCAGACTGACGCTCCTGATAACTCAACCCGGTCCATTCGACCCCGAAACCACTCGGTAACTGCTCAGCGAGCTCTTCCATCGCTTCCATCGCCTGACCCGAGCTGGTGTTTGCTCCTGCCGAGCCATCAATCTGGATCGCAGGGGATCCGTCATAGCGAGCAAGGCTCGGAGAAACAGGCTCCCACTTGGTCGTGATAAAGGCGCTGAACGGCACCATTTCGCTGGAGCTGTTGCTAATGTACCATTTGCCAATGTCTTCGGGCTGCATGCGATACTCCGCCTGCCCCTGGACGATAACAGGCCGCAGGTTGCCGTTGAGGTCGAAGTCATTGACATCCTTACCTGTGAAGATGATCGACAGCATGGAGTTTATGCTGCTCAGAGACACACCCAAGCTCTCCGCCTTGGGTTGATCAATCAGAATACGCAATGCACTTTCATCTTCGTTATCCGAAGAACGAATATTTTGCACACGGCTATCCTTTTTCGCCAAGGCGACCAGTTGATCTGCTGCATCTGACAATTCTTCATGGTCGGCACCGTTGCGTGAAACCAGATACATGGAGAAACCGCCCGATCTGCCAAGCCCCATAATGGCAGGAGGCTGCATGACATAAATCTGGGCCTGTCGGCTGGAGGCAAAATGCATATTGATGCGCAGGGCAACCTGTGAGGCATCCAATCTGGCGTCTTCACGCTGATCAAAATCCTTGAGCTTGATGAACATCATGGCCTGGTTGGAACCCGAACCGCCAAAGCTGAAGCCCAGCGCGGCAAAGGTTGCGTCAATGGCATCCCCTTCCTCACCCAATAGATAGGATTCGACTTCCTCAACAACCTGTTTGGTCTGCTTGTAGGTTGAGCCCTCCGGCAACTTGATCTGGCTCATCAACATGCCTTGGTCTTCAGTCGGCAAGAAAGAAGAATTCATGCGTTCATAAACGAGCCAAGCTCCTCCGGTCACCAAGACGAGCACCAGCAACATTGTGAAAGGAGCTTTCAGAATGAAACGGACAACGGAACCGTAGGAGCTGGAAAGATAATCAAAACCTCTATTGAACCAACGAGCGGGAGCGATTTCCTTACCGGTTGATTTCTTGCGTAGAAAACGAGCACAAAGCGCCGGAGACAATGTGATAGCCACGAACAGGGAAAGAACCATGGCGGCAATCATCGTGACAGAGAACTGGCGATAGATCACACCCGTTGACCCACCGAAAAAGGCCATGGGCAAGAACACGGCCGACAGAACAACGACGATACCGATCAAAGCACTCGTAATCTGTCCCATGCTGCGTCTGGTCGCCTCCATAGGCCCCACGCCTTCATCATGCATCAGACGATCCACGTTCTCCACGACAACGATCGCATCGTCCACCAGCAGGCCAATGGCAAGCACCATGGCAAACATCGTCAGCGTGTTAATGGTAAAGCCAGTCACCGCCAATACGGCCAGAGTTCCCAAAAGCACAACAGGAACAGCGATAAGCGGCACAAAGGTCGCCCGCAACGACTGCAAGAAGATGAGCAGAACGAGCACCACCAGCACGACGGCCTCGCCGAGGGTGTGATAAACTTTGTTGATAGAGAGCTCAACAAAGGGAGACGTGTCATAGGCGTAACGCACCTCGACCCCTTCGGGCAGCGAGCCCTTCAGCTTGTCCATGGTGGCACGAACGGCAGCCGACGTGTCCACAGCGTTGGCACCTGTCGCCAGATTTATGCCGAAGCCAGCTGCATTAAGTCCCTTAAACAGCGAGTTTGAGCCATAATCTTCCTGACCGATTTCAACCTTGGCCACATCTCCCAAATAGACGGAACCACCACTATCGTTGGTCTTGAGCAGGATCTGCTTGAAGTCATCAACGGTTTTAAGCTGGCTTTGAGCCGTCAGGTTGGCTGTGAACTGCTGCCCTCCCACGGTGGGCTGCGACCCCAGTGAACCAACGGATACTGTCGTGTTCTGCGCCTGTACAGCGGTTACCACATCACTTGGTGTGAGCTGATAACGGTTCAATGACATAGGATCGAGCCAAATACGCATGGCGTAGCCAGAACCGAAGGAGTTGATCCCGCCAACGCCTTCCGTGCGCTGAACAGGGTCTTCCACCACCTCTTCAAGCAGGTTGCCAAGCTCCAGCGTGGAGTGCTTTCCATCGGTTGAGACCAAGGCGCCAACCAGCAGAATGGAATCGTTGGAGCGCCTGAGGGTAATTCCCGCATCCACAACCGCATCGGGCAACTGACTTTCAATCTGACCAATTTTGGTCTGCACGTCATTCTGTGCCGTTACAGGGTCAACCGCGCCGTCGAACACCAACTCGAGCGAAGCACGCCCCTCACTCGAATTCGAAATGGTATAAAGAACCCCGTCCAGATCAGTGAGGCTATCTTCGATAACCTTGGTAACCGAGTTTTCGACCGCTTCGGCTGTCGCGCCCTTATAGGTCGCGGAAATCCGGATTGTTGTTGGGGCGATATCTGGATATTGGGCCACTGGCAATGTCGTAATGGACCACACGCCCGCGAGCATCGTAACAATAGCGAGCACCCAGGCAAAAACCGGGCGATCAATGAAAAAGGATCCCATATCGCCTACTCCTTCGTGTCCGCATCGGCGGACTCAGCGGTATCGGCGGAGGCTTTCACTTCCTTGATTACACCATCGACAAACGCAACAGGAACAGGTTTGATTTCGCCGCCTTCCTTTAGATTACGAATGTTGTCGACGATGATCTTGTCGCCAGCCACAACGCCACCGGTCACAATCCAGTTGTTCTGGTGAGATCCGATTTCCTCAAGCTTTGCGACAGCAATCTTGCCATCCTTGGCCAAATATGCAGTCAGGCTGCCGTCGCTCGCTCGCTGGGTGGCTCCTTGCGGCACCAGAATGGCTTTCGATGTGCCCAGAGTCGCATCCACGCGTAAAAACTGCCCCGGGATAACCAAGCGCTTTGGATTTTCAAATTCCATGCGCAAAGCAACGGTTCCTGTCGTGGTGGAAACAGAGGTCCCGGGCGAACGCAAAATACCTTCCCCATCCAATGTCTCACCGGTTTCAAGCTGCAGCTTAAGGCTTAGCTTATCGGCGCGTGTCAGGTAGCCACTATCGACAAGATTACGAATGGAGAGCATACGAACGCTTGATTCCTGAACGTCGACATAAATCGGATTAAGCCTTGTTACGGTCGTCAAAGCTGTCGTCTGATTGGAGGTCACAATAGACCCGACCGAGACATCCGCGACGTCTGGAATACCCGAAATCGGGCTCCGAATTTCAGTCCAGTCAAGATTGAGCTTGGCAGTACGCAAAGCAGCATTAGCTGTTTTCAGTGAGGCTTCAGCTTTGTGCAAACTGACTTCGGCATCCTTCACATCAGCTGAGGAAATGCCGGTTCCCTCAATTTTCTTATAGCGTTCAAGTGTTATCTGCGCCCCTTCCAGGGTTGCTTCAGCACTGGCAACGTCAGCTTCTGCAGACTGCACAGACGCTTCGTAGGTTTCGTTGTCGATACGGAAAAGCAGATCTCCAACTTTGACTGGACGGCCCGGCTCATAAGCAATTTCCGAGATGACGCCGTTTACGCGAGGTCTGATATCGACCTGCTCATAGGCCACTGCTCGTCCGGGAAGGGTCACTTCGTAGGGCACGTCGGATTGCTCCAGCGTGATGACACCAACAGTGAGAGGCCCTTGAGCCATTCCACCCATAGAGCCTCCGGGGGCGGGCTGTGCCAATGCAAGCGCAGGGGTCAGTAGCCCGAGAAGCAAGGCCAAGGTTGGTGATAGCCTGTGCTTGCGAAGCATGCTTTTTCGTGAGCGCGTCATGTCTATATCTCTTATTTTTCAACTAGCGAGCTGGTTATTGAACTTCATCGTTGCCAACGGAGGGTTAACAATGCATTTTATCTTTCCAGAAAGATAAGTAGGTATTTTGGCATGAATGTGGAAGAGAAAAGTCGGCAGATTCGTGAAAACTGGCCAGAGGCCATAACGCCTTTCACGCAGAGCGCTGCACTGGTTCAACAGCTCTCATCCATCCTGCAGGAAACGGCAAAAGCGCTACTAAAGTTCCACGACCTCACTTATATGGAGTTCGATGTCTTGGCTGCTTTGCGGTCTCATGAGGCGGAAAAGTCCATGACGCCTACGGAACTCTACAGCGCCCTCCTGATTTCTTCTGGAGGTTTGACAAAGGTCCTTAACTCTCTGGAAAACAAGTCTTTTATCGTAAGAACCTCATCCGGTGAAGACGCACGACAAAAGCCTGTTCAACTCACCAGCACAGGCCGGGAAAAGCTCGCCATTGTTATGCCGGAAATCGCTGCGAACGCAAAAAAGCTCCTGCAAAAAGGGTTTTCTAGCGAGCAGGAGGCCGAAGCTTTCACCCAAATGCTCAAGCATATTATCACGGCAGCCGAGCAAGAAATTGACCGCAAAGGCGCGTAAATCCGCTCAGATTATAGTGAAAATTACTTATTTTTTCCCACAGATATCGTGTAACTGACTGTCGCAGCCTGTCTGACCAGACATATTTTAATGTGTTCTGTGCAAACCTGCACAAGAAAAACCCCGCAAGACTTTCTCTCGCGGGGCCGATGTTCACTAAAACTTTTCTGAACGGATCAGTTGAGTTTGTGTTTCTCCATGCTCTGCTGCTCCTGAGCCTTGAACTGGCCGAAGCGCGGCAGGAATTTATCCCATTCAACGATATGGGCGTTGAATTCCGGCCCGTCGATGCAGGCATGCTGACGGATGGTTTTGCCATCTTTGAGAACAGGAACCATGCAAGCACCACACATGCCCGTCGCATCCACCATTATGGAGTTGAGGCTGACCACGGTTGGTACTTCATACGGTTTGGTCAGATCGCTGACGGCACGCATCATCATCGGAGGCCCAACGGAGACCACTTCCGCAATCTTGCGATTTTTGGAAGATTTGCCATCCTTGAGCATGTCTTCGAGAGGATTGGTCACGAAGCCCTTGATGCCAAAGGTGCCATCGTTGGAACAATAGATGACATCAAGCATATCGCCATATTTGGCCTTCAGCAGACCCATGCGCTCGTCGTCGCCGGTCCAGAACAGATGATCAGCCGAACGGAAACCGATAATCATGGTGACATGGTTTCCGATTTCCAGATGAGCCTTTGCAATCGGATAGATTGCGGGCAGGCCAACACCACCGGCAGTGAAGACGACGGTTTCTTTTTCCGGATCGAACTTTCTGACGTCACTTGGTTCACCAAGTGGGCCAGCGATACCGGCAAAGGAGTCGCCTTCGCTCATCTTGTTCATCATCTTGGTCGAGGTACCCATGCCCTGAATGACCAGATCGATGGTTCCGTTTTCCTTGTTCCAGTCAGCCAGAGTAAGCGGAATAAGTTCGCCGTCCTGAGTTGCCAGAACACGGACAAACTGACCGGCCCGAGCGGACTGGGCAATCACTGGTGCGCGGATTGTCATTTCAACAATGCCTGCAGCCAGATCGGTGTGTTTGAGAACCGTATGTTCCGCCAGACCAAGGCTAGTGAAATGTTCAGCTCTCTTGACCCTGTCAGCAATTTCGCTGGAAGCCAGATCGATGGATCCAAGGATCTGACGGGCAGCAGCCTGACCATCACCAGCGGCAAGGATCGCCGTGGAACCGCCGCGAGCAGCGTCACCACCGGTATAGATGCCGTCGATGGAGGTTTGCTGGCTGTCCTTGCCAACATTGATCGTACCCCATTTGCTGACCTCGAGCTTAGGCTCGGAGGACGGAATGATCGGGTTCGATTTGTTGCCAAGGGCCATAATGACCAGATCGGCAGGCATTTCGATAACCTCGCCAGTTGCCCGAGGACGACGACGTCCCGATGCATCCGGCTCACCCAATTCGTTTACATCCACAACAGCGTGGGTGACAAAGTGGGTGTGGTGATCGCCAACGAACTCTTTCGGTCCGCGCAATTCAGCCAACTGAATGCCTTCTTCCAATGCATGTTCGAGTTCTTCAACACGAGCAGGCATTTCCGACTGGGTACGACGGTAAACAATGGTCACGTTGCCGCCGAGGCGTTTTGCCGTACGGGCTGCGTCCATTGCGGTGTTGCCACCACCAATCACGAGAACATTCTTGTCCTTGACTTCAGGAAGCGGGGTTTCATAAGCCGGATCGCGACCACGCATCAGGTTGACGCGTGTCAGGAATTCGTTGGCCGACATGACACCGAGCAATTCTTCACCCGGAACATTCATGAAGGTTGGCAGACCGGCACCAGACCCGACGAAGATTTTCCAGAAGCCTGCGGCTTTCAGATCTTCAAGGGTTGCGGATTTACCAACAACGAAGTTCTTGACGAAACGACCGCCCAAGGCGTCAATCTTGGCAACTACGTCATCGATCAGCGAGTTTGGCAGACGGAATTCAGGAATACCGTAGCGCAGCACGCCGCCCAATTCATGAAATGCTTCAAAGACCGTTACCGGGAAGCCCTCTACAGCCAGAAGGTAGGCGTTGATGAGACCCGAAGGACCGGAGCCAACCACTGCAATAGGTGGTTTCTCGGCCTTTTGCCAAGGGCTGACGATGCCTGCAAAGCGAGCCAGCTGATCAGGATTGGCAGCCTTTTCATGCTCTGGCAGGAACCATTCCAGCTGCCCGATCTCGATCGGACGGTTGGTATGTTTACAAACACCCTGACACTGATGCTCTTGCGGGCAAACACGGCCGGTAACGTTTGGCAGCGGGTTGCAGCTTTCGATCAGTTCCAGAGCTTTGCGGATCTTGCCTTTTGCCAGCAGATCGATCATTTCCGGAATATGGATCTTGACCGGACAGCCACCAATCTTCTTGGCTTCCTCGTCCTTGGTGCGCTGGATGATCTTACCCAACTCACAAGGTTTGTCTTCGCACTGCTTGTCGCGCAGCACTTCGAGCCAGACAATCAGTTCCACTTCGCGCAAGGAGAAGCCGAGCGTCTGATAGCCAAGATAACCCTGGTTCACCAACTCGAAGTCCTTTGAGCGATCTTCGGGTGTGCGAATGTAAGGTGGAATATAGCTATCTTCCGGCCACCCTTTCGAGAGGTCCTTGAACATCGGATAGCGGTCGGACATGTAGACATCAAGCGCGGTGATGAATTTGCGTTTGAAGCGAAGCGGCAGGCTCCACAGGAAACGCTGGATCAAGGTGCTCATGTCATCATTTTTCAGCAAAAGGCCCCAGAGCGTCTTGATGAATTTTTCGCTCAGTTCTTCTTGCTGGAACTCCCAGGCCATGGCCTGGGCTCCGTCCGCTATGAAGACATTCCGCAGGGACCTGGGGTCCGCTGCGAGATGCTTTTTCAGAACATCTATTTGATGATCAAACAGATTGTCCTGCTTTACTGCAGTATCAACGGTCATCTTACGATCTCCGCGTTGCATTTGGCCGCAACCTTCATGATGCGAGATTTCAGATCCTGCGTAACGTCGACTGATTCCAAAGCGCCTGGAATGGTATGTGCCACTTCCATGACAGACCCATTTTCAACAACCTTGGTCAGTTCGAACAGTTCAGGAACTTCCTGATAGCAGGCCTTGCAGTTGGTGCAGAGCGAGATATCTTCGTCATGAATATGCGGCAGGCTTGCGCCCCCGGCAGCAGGAGCAGCGGCACCGTTGGCAGCAGCGCCAGCAGATGCTGTTCCGCCAAGGCCAAGAACCGCCGGTGAAGCAGACATGGATGCCATTTCAGCCATGCCGGCTGCGATGCTGTCCATGGAAAGTTCGCTCGCTTCGAGCGCTGCTTGATATTTCTGCTCCAGAGCAGCCAACTCTTTGCGATGTTCTGCATCGAGTTTTGCAGCAGACTGACCGGCAAGATGCTGAAGAGTGCGCCAGTTGTGGCGGCGTTCTTCAACCAGATGCACGATCATGGCACCAACTTCCAGCTTGACCAATTCGCGCTTAGAATTGGTCTTCAGGATATATGGAACCTTGCGGCCACGCTCTACGGCTGGCATGTCGATATATTCATGCAGCGCAACAGCGTCCACTTCACCCTTGATCGGACGGAACTGCTTTTTGAAGCGAACTTCGTCATAAGCATAATCGGCCGGGGTAAGAGGCATATCCATCAATTTAAGCTGGCCATCTTCCATGTAGGAGATGGTCTGCATGGCCCAGTCTTTATCAAGAGCCGGGTTGCCTTCGATGTTGAAGCGTTCTTCAAGGGTTTCGCCAGCATTCGGGTCATGCACGAAGAGCGGGCTGACGCGTGCTTCAACAGCCAGTTTGGACCGGCGGTTTGCAGCGTCGTCTGCAATGCCGTGTTCACCCTGACACGGGGTGTAAACGTCAAGCAGTGCTGGTGAAGAAGAATGCTTGAGGTAAGCCATCACATTCTTGAGGAAGTGACCCGGGAATGAAGTCGCACTCTGCACCACGAATACTTTCGGGTGGAAGCTTGCGATCAGACCCAATTCCTTGCGGTCTTCCACTTTACCAGGGTTTGCCTTGCCGAAGCGAGCCAAGTCACTGTCCTGACCGGACAGAGAAGCCGTAGAGGCCTGACCACCAGTGTTGGAATAAACGCCGGAGTTGAGCACCATCACCTTGACTGGCGTGTTACTTGCCAGCAAGCGAGACAGGGCACCAAAGCCGATATCATAAGCAGCACCGTCACCGGAGATGTTCATGAAGGTTGGCAGCAAGTCACGTTCTGCAGTCGAGAAGTTATGCCATTCGAAGTTGGCAAGGAATGCCCCGTCCGTTGCCGGATCGTAAGCGTTGGCCAGTTCGAGTTTGGCAAGACGCATAGCCTTGAAGTCAACTGCGGCCTGAGCCGTGGTGCCTTCAAAGATACCCTTGATAACAGCAGGACCATCGTGGAACAGGCTGTTGACCCATGGGTCATTGTAAGGGTTGAACGGGAAGGTGGAAGCATAAACCGAGCTACAACCCGTTGCGTTGGCAACAACCAACGGAGACTGACCATTGCCGGTCGGGCCGCCTTCAAGATTGAAGAGGCGTTTCTCGAGCACTTTGAGAGCACCGGAAATACGGGCTTCGCGGTCAATGTCGCCTTTGACTTCTTCAAGTTTGATGGTCAAACCGTTGACCAGTTCTTCCAGCTCACGAATGTGTGCCTTTTTGCGACGGTCATGGATTGCATGGGTAGCAGAGACGACCTGACGGATTGCCGTAACCTCGCCACAACCGCGACAAGCACCGTGACCACCGGTGGTGGAATAGTAGTTGGCACGATCCAGCATCATGCGTTTGATTTCGCTATCGCCTTCAAAAGCAGGCTCGACGAAACGCGCTGGTGTGTTCGGGGTTTTGGAAAGGAAGTTGAACTTGGCCTGCAAGTCATGCAGCAGATCAGCATCCTGATTGGTTGCAACCAGAGCGCCCGGTCCGCAGATCTCAACGCATTCCAGACAGCCGGTGCATTTCCATGGGTCGATTGCCACAGCAAACAGACCACCCTGACCGGTATGTTCCTGTTCCATTGCGTCGAAGAAAGGACGGGTCTTGGCAACAGGCAGAACTGCAACAGCTTCAACGATGCGGTCCAGATTGCCTTTGACAACAGCGCTTTCAACATAGAGTTCATTGACCGCTTCAGCCACAAGCTTGGCAAAGCTTGGTGCATCATCCAGAGCGTTATATTTGCCGCGAACAGCTTCACCGATAGTGCGGACATATTCACGAATGACTTCGCGCTGTTTTTCCGGCATATCGATTTCTTTTGCCGCAGCCATCAGCAGAGCGTCAATGTCGAAGACGGTCGGCGGGATGGCAGCGTCCGGGCAGACCATGGAGCAATCCAGGCAGCCGGTACATTTTTCTGGGTCAAAGACCGGGACTTCACGACGGAAGAGGCCCTTGTCCTTGGCAGCGGCAGACCCGGCAGGCATGAACATGCCAGAACCTGGCAGAACCGGAGCTTCACCGATGGCGCCTTCGCGGAACGGAGCGGCAACGGTTTCTTCATAATAGAGGCTGTCGAACAGACCTTCTGGAGAAGATTCCTCGGCAATGCGGCACATATTGGAAGAGATCGACGGGCTGAAGGCAGGAACCGGATCGCCAGCAGCATCCACTTCCACGAATTCAGGAGCGGAATAGTCGACAACGATCGTTTCTTCAACACCATCGCGGATAACCGCCATGTTGCCTTCAACAACAGCTTCACCCTTGGTGCCGAATTTGTAGTTAATCTGACTGCGGATCTTTTCGATCACAGCTTCACGATCAGCACCTTCGGTAACACGTCCGACGTGGCCACAAACAGCACCGATGAAGGCAATGCCCATCATGCGGGTTTGCAGAGCGGCAACAGGCGCATGTTTCTTGGCAATGGCAAAGCCGTCAACCACGAGGAACTTGATCTTCCGGTCACGGATGGTTTTGCGCATGGCAGCCGGCAGCTCTTTCCAGACTTCAAGCGGAGAAAGGTTGGACTGCAGGATGAAGGTGCCACCCTCGACAAGGCCACGCAGCGGGTTGCTGTGAGCAAAGACCTTGTGGTCAGGAGAAACAACCACTTCCACATCTTCAAGGTCGGCGTTGGTGATCAACACCGGCTCAGGAGAGAGCGTGATATAGTAGTTGGTCGGTGCGCCGGATTTTTCCGAGCCATATTTCGGTGCAGACTTCGAATAAAGGTGCAGCGCGTTGGCCAGAATGTCGGTGAGCAGCTTGCCGGTTGCGATGGTACCGTAACCGCCAACCGAGTGGAAGCGGATGCGCAATGCTCCGTCTGGCAGAAGGCTCGGGTTCGGCTTGGTTTCCAGAGCCATCAGTTCGGTTTCCGGATAGGCAGCTTTCAACTTGGCCTGCAGCTCAGCCATGAGCGGGCTTGCATCCTTGGAGAAGAACTGGCTTCCAAGATAAACGAATGGCTGGCAAGCGCCTTCCATATTTTCAAATGCAGCAACCAGATGGCGAGGCTGCAAGTCGTGAGCACCAAGACCGAAGATCGCGGTGGTCAGCTTCGGCAGTTCGGTCAGGGAAGGCATATCCGGATAACGATCACCGGACGCATTTTCCATGCCCTTCAAGAGAGCTTCCTTGACAAATGCAGTCAGTGCAGTGTTGTCGGAACGTTCAAGAATGGTAACAGCTTTTTTGCCTTTGACCGCTTCAATGAACTCGGCATCAGGGAATGGCTGCAGCATCTTGATGGAAACAACGCCAACCTTTTTGCCCTGACGACGCAGGTAAGCAGCAACAGCCTGCGCATCGTCTGTAACAGACCCCAAACCGACAACAACGGTTTCAGCATCTTCACATTCGAAGCATTTCACCGGAGAATAGCTACGGCCGGTAAGAGCGGAATATTCAGCCATTGCTTCACGAACGAAGCGAGGCACATCGCGCACGAAGTGGGTGCGATGGTCAACGGCACCGGCCTGGAAGTCCGGCTGGTTCTGCACACCACCCGTAAGACCCGGATTGTTGATGTCCACCTGAGCGGGAACACGCTGGCGGGAGCCTTTCTGGAAGGAGTTGGCCCACTGACGAGCCCACTGTTTGTGCAGCTCGGCTGGCAACAGATCAAGGGTTTTGGCAACCAACTCGCCAGCGTTGTCTTGCTCAACAGCATCAGCGTTGTCATCAAGGAAAGCAACGAGTTTGGCGTAAGCGTCCTGTTCCATGTCCGCACTGTGGCGACCAAGATAGCGTTTCAGCTGGAAGACACGACCCTTTGCACCATAAAGCATTTCCTGAGCAATGGTCGGGCACATGATGCGGCCTTCAGGATCGCCAATGAATTCGCGCAGCAGATCATCTTCCGGCATCAGAACTTCGCTCATCATGTGCGAAGTAACAAAGCCGTCCATGCCGTTGGCAACAGGAATCATCGACATAGCGCTGACCTTGTAGGAGATCGCAGCAAGGTCGGCAGCTTCCTGAGGATTGGAACCGAACAGAATTGTGTAGCCAGAAGGCAGCAACGCATAAATGTCATCGTGGCCAGCCATCACGTTCAGTGAGTGGCGAGACACGGAACGGGCAGCAACCTGCATGACAAAACCGCCGACCTTTTTGCCGACAGTTACATAATGGGATTCAATGCCGTAAAGAACGCCCTGGCTCGAAGACGCGTTGGACACATATTGTCCGCCTGTCAGCGCAGCACCGAGCGCGCCAGACTGTGCGGAGTGTTCGCCTTCAGGTTCGAAGAAGAAGGGATGGCGCCCCCAGACGTTAAGCCCGCCGCCAGCTCTGAAAGCTTCGTAGATTTCGGCGATTTCGGTCGAAGGCGTAATCGGATAACCGATAACACCACCGCAAACCTGTCCCATCACTTTGGCAACGGCACCGTTGCCGTTGATTACCGTAGATTTGCCGGGAAACGCCGGTGTTTTTGGAAGTTGTTTGTTCATATTCTCCACCCAATTACAGCAGGCCAATCATTCTTCATTCTCAGTCTGCCGAAATGAAATAAAGTGCTCAAAGAATTGCTTACAGCTCAATCCCGGAGACGAAGAAACTGGCCTCGGGTCCTCAGATATCTATAGCTGTAAGAAGCAGTCGCGTGGTCAAAATGGTCATGTGGGCCACACTAAAAGCCCCGAAAAAGTACCATCTATGGGTCATATTTTTCGATACTTTAGTGTCATAACCGTTAGTCTATTCCGGCGCTGGCAGCGTTGATTTGCATCAACGACGTGAAAACCGGTCTGATCGCAATCGGAATATAATTCATATCTCGGGAGCAAAGCCATCGGTTTTAGCATACCCCTTAGCCATTGATTTATTTATTAAAAGACAGGAAACCTGCCCATACTCCCCACCCGCGCGATACGCCTTAAGATTAGGTTGTCGGCTTTTTTCTCGGCAGAATGGCTAATAAGGACGTGGAGAATTGATCGTTACAACGTAACCACAGCAGCGAGCTCGAAATTGAACCAGCTTCCGACTCGTTATGAGCGCCTGAAACACCCCATTTGCGAAATCCTCAAAATCGAGTTTTTGCTAAAGTCAGGCGATTCGGCAGCGGCGCATTTCAGCCAAACGAGGACAAAATGCATAAAGCAAGAGGTGAAAAGGGGAGTAAAGGCCAGCCTCGCACACGGTAGGCACACATATTATATGGGAAACACAAATCTGAAGTGCAGAGCAGCTCTTGAGATAATCCGAATAGCCACCTTCGCGTGAAGCGCGCCCGCCGATCATGCGCGTCAACATGCCTCACAGGTTGCCTGTCGGTTAATATTCACAGGCCCGTAAATTTTGCATACCTAAAATTGCCGCTATGCAAACTACCTCTATCCACTTTGGTATAATGCGCGATTCCCGTCCATAAGGTGCGAATTATGGTGCCAACTAGCCTTTGGTCCAAATCTTTTAGGCCTTACCACCCTTTATCTCCTTAAAATAAATGAGTAATACTTCCGGCATTGAGGATTTTGTCATCGGGTGTCCGATCCATAATTTCCGGCGGGTGTTTACCCGTTCAACCTCAACCTTAACGCAGCGCTCAATCCGGGCGCTGCCTAGCATAGCGGTAATAAAATGGCGATTTCCAAAACTCTTTCTGATGAGTTGGAGAAACGGCGCAAAATCGCACTGGACGGTGGCGGCGCAAAGAAAGCTGAAGACAGGCATGCCAAAGGTCGCATGACCGCCCGTGAACGCCTTGATGGACTTTTCTCCAAAGGTACGTTCCAGGAATTCGGCTTGCATGCGCAGCACAATACCCGTTATTTCGGTATGGCAGATAAATCCATACCGACTGACGGCGTTATTTGCGGCACAGGCTTTGTCGACGGTCGTCCAGTAGCAGCCTTTTCCCAGGATTTCGGCGTGGTCGGTGGTTCCTTGGGTGAGATTCACGCCAAGAAAATTTGTGCAGCCCTCGACCATGCTGTGAAAGCAGGTGTACCTGTTGTTGGCTTCAACGATTCAGGCGGAGCTCGTATTCAGGAGGGTGTTGGTGCCCTTTCCGGCTATGGTCAGGTATTCTATCGCAACGTTCAGCTCTCTGGCGTTGTTCCTCAGATCTCTGTTATTGCAGGCCCTTGCGCCGGTGGCGCAGCTTACAGCCCTGCTCTGACTGACTTCCTGATCATGACTCGCAAAAATGCGCAAATGTTCATCTGTGGACCAGAAGTCATTCGCGCCGTCACCGGTCAGGTGACAACAATGGATGAAATCGGTTCGGCTCAGGCACATGCCTCTGTTTCCGGTAACATTCACTTCATTGCTGAAGATGATGCACACGCAGTGCAGATCGTTCACAAGCTGCTGTCATTCTTGCCAAGCAACAACATGATGGATCCTCCTCATCACATTGAGCCGGACCTGAAGATTGTTGATGACCCGGCACTGGATGAGCTTGTTCCAGAAGATTCAAAAACTCCATTCGACTGCCGTGAGGTTATCAAAAGCCTGGCTGACGAAGGTGACTTCCTTGAAATCATGGAACATTTTGCAGCTAACATCGTAATCGGCTTCGGTCGCATTGGCGGTATGGTTGTTGGTTTTGTTGCCAACCAGCCTATCGTTAAGGCCGGTACGCTGGATATCGATGCCAGTGACAAGGCTGCACGCTTTGTTCGTTTCTGCAACGTCTACAATATTCCGATCGTAACCCTCGTCGACGTCCCAGGCTTCTTGCCAGGTGTCAACGAAGAACGTCGCGGTATTATCCGTCACGGCGCTAAAATGCTCTTCGCATACGCCTCCGCCACGGTTCCGAAAATCACGGTCATCATGCGTAAGGCCTATGGCGGCGCATATCTGGCTATGTGCTCGGAAGACATGGGCGCAGACCGCGTTATGGCATGGCCAACAGCTGAAATTGCTGTGATGGGTGCAGAAGGTGCTGTCAACATCCTTTACCGCAAGGAACTGAAGGAAGCTGAAGACAAGGTTGCCAAATCCAAAGAACTTGCCGATGAATATCGCAAGGAATTTGCAACACCTTACCTCTCTGCTGGTAGACTGGCGATCCATGACATCATTCAACCGCGTGAGACAAAGAGTGCAATCGCTCTCTCCCTGCGTGGCCTGATGTCCAAGCGTGAAACCCGTCCGCCGAAGAAACACGGCAATATTCCACTCTGAGCAAAGGATTATCTTGATGCTCGAAAACCTGGAAATCATCTTAACGGGCTTTGTAGTGGTAATGCTGGCTCTTGCCATTCTGTGGGCAGCTTGTGCTTTCATCGGATCTTTCTTTATCCGTCATGACAAGAACAACTCCGGCACAGGTGGCAAGACCGATGCTCCAAAGGTACCGCCGCGTGCGGCGGTTTCCTCTCGGGCAGGCGTACCACCCCATCATCTGGCAGCCATCGCGGCTGCCGTAGCCGCAACACTTGGGGCAGGATACAGAGTGACACGCGTCGCTGCTCCTCCCCACAAAGTCAGTGAATGGCCACTGGAAGGGCGCATTGCCTCATTTTCGGGACATAATACCCGGAATGGCTGGACTTCCATTACGCCCCTGAACAGTAATTCTCTGAGAGGACAAAATTAATGAAACGCTTGCGGATCACCGTACAGGGCATCTCTTATGATGTTACGGTGGAAGACGAAGATTTGGACATCGCCGGTGCCGCAGCTCCGGCTCCTGCAGCTAAACCAGCAGCTCCTGCACCTGCAGCAGCCGCTCCGGCTCCTGCAGCTCCAGCTCCAGCCGCTCCGGCTGCTGCTCCTGCAGCTCCAGCAGGTGATGGTGCGGTGCCATGCCCGCTCGCAGGTACTGTTATCAGCGTAGACGTTTCTGTTGGTCAGAAAGTTTCCGCTGGCGACACCCTGGTTGTCCTTGAAGCCATGAAGATGAACACGAACATCAGTGCTCCATCTGATGGTACAGTTACCGCGGTCAATGTGGCAGCCGGTGCTACCGTGACCGAGGGTCAAGTTCTTGTAACCCTTTCATAAGGAGGGAGATCCTTCTCATGGAAGGCACAGCAACTCAGGCCTCCAAGCTTGAACAGATTTGGCATTTGACCGCTTTTGGCGATGTGACCTGGCAAATGATGGTCATGTGGGCGATCATTGCTCTGCTGTTCTATCTTGCGATCTACAAAAAATTTGAACCGCTTTTGCTGATTCCTATCGCTTTTGGCGCTTTGTTGGCTAACCTGCCTACTCAGGGTCTTGTCAATTTGCCTCATGGCGAAGAAGCTGGCGGTCTCTACTACTACATTTCCCAAGGCGTCCACCTGGAAATCTTTCCACCGCTCATCTTCATGGGCGTTGGAGCTCTGACTGACTTCGGTCCGTTGATCGCCAACCCGCGTACGCTGCTTCTTGGTGCAGCGGCTCAGTTTGGTGTATTTGCCACCTTCCTTGGCGCAACCTTGATTGGCTTCCAGTCACATGAGGCTGCTGCTATTGGTATTATCGGTGGTGCTGACGGCCCGACCTCGATCTTCCTTGCCAGCAAGTTGGCTCCGGACCTTTTGGCTCCAATCGCTGTTGCAGCTTATAGCTACATGGCGCTTGTGCCGATGATCCAGCCTCCGATTATGCGTGCTCTGACGACTGATGCAGAACGCAAAATCAAGATGAAATCCCTACGTAAAGTAGGTCGCCTTGAAAAGCTCATCTTCGCTGGAATGGTCACCATCATGGTCATTCTGCTGGTTCCGGCAGCATCTGCCCTGATCGGTATGCTGATGCTTGGTAACTTCCTTCGGGAAAGCCTTGAAGCAGAACGCATCACCAAGGCGGCTCAGAATGAGGTGGTCAACGTCGTCACGATCTTCTTGGGCACGTCTGTCGGCATCACGATGACGTCAGAACGGTTCCTGAACTTCGAAACCCTCAAAATTCTGGCCCTCGGCATTGTTGCATTCAGTATCGCTACTGCTTGCGGCGTCCTGATGGCCAAATTGATGAACATGTTCTCGAAGAACAAGATCAACCCACTGATCGGTTCTGCTGGCGTGTCGGCCGTGCCAATGGCTGCCCGCGTTAGTCAGGTAGAAGGTCAGAGAGCAGATCCAAGCAACTTCCTTCTCATGCATGCCATGGGTCCGAACGTTGCCGGTGTGATTGGTACAGCAGTTGTGGCAGGCTTCTTCTTGGCCTGGTTCTCACTCTGATAATCATTCAGACCAACTCCAAGATTGGGGAAGCGCAGGTTTTTACCTGCGCTTCCTTTTTTTTTGAGCTTTTCACCAGCTTGTTAGAACATTAGTCGTAGGCGACGGTAGATCCCCGCTGTTTTGATTGGTGTCAATGTTTCCCCCCTTCATGAGCGTAGCCTTTTTAACTGCGGTGTTCATTTCAATTATTGCAGTAATTGCATATAGTTGGCGAACGCTGCAAATAGGGGAGGAAATTTATGTCTGATCGTGGCGTAGCCAGCGGTCAAGGGGAGGATTTGTCTGCCGCAAATAGGCAGAACGGATCCGGAAAAGGTGTTACTGCATCTTTTCCAATCCTGACGCGCACTGACTTTTCAAGTACCACATTCCTTGTAGAAATCGAACATCCTGTCATGGCGCAAGCGGCCAAGCCCGGCCAGTTCGTCATCGTGATGCTGCACGAACTTGGCGAACGCATTCCGCTCACCATCGCCGATTTCGATCGGGAAAAAGGAACAATTACACTCGTTGTTCAAGCAGTTGGTAAATCAACGCGGGAAATGCAATTGCTTTGCCGTCCTGGCCGCGAGATTTTCGCGATGCTTGGGCCTCTGGGCATTCCCAGTGAAATATCATCCAAGACAAAAAAGGTGATCTGTGTAGGCGGCGGATTGGGCATTGCGCCTATTTACCCGCAGGCACGGGCCTTTAAGGAAGCCGGTGCCCATGTGATTGGCGTTCTGGGTTTTCGTTCAAGCAACCTGATGTTCTGGGAAGACAAGTTCCACGCCATTTGTGATGACTTCATTGTCTGCACAGATGATGGATCAGCAGGCATCAAGGGATTGGTTACTCAGGGGATAGAAGCTGCCATCAAGCAAAATCCGGATGTCGACGAGGTGGTTGCCATTGGCCCGCCGATCATGATGCGCGCTTGCGCCGAAACCACAAGGCCTTATGGCATCAAGACAATGGTCAGCCTCAACCCGATCATGGTTGACGGAACAGGCATGTGCGGTGGGTGCCGCGTCAAGGTTGGCGACGCGATCAAGTTCGCTTGTGTTGACGGCCCGGACTTTGATGGCCATCAGGTGGATTTCGACGATCTCTTTACGCGATTGCAACGCTACCGCCCAGAAGAGGCGGAAGCCATGGAACGCTATTCCGACAGCTGCCGCCGTTTGGCTCTCGCGCCGGATGCGGCATCCAATGAGGGAGGCAAGTAATGGCTCGCAAAACGATACGTTCTATCCCGCAACAAAGGGCAGAAATGCCAGTGCAGGACCCTAAAATTCGCGCCAGAAATTTCGACGAAGTGGCGCTTGGCTTTGATCTGGAAAATGCTCTGCTGGAATGCGAACGCTGCCTGATGTGCCCGCAACCGGCCTGCATCGAAGGCTGTCCGGTGAAGATCGACATACCCGGTTTCATTTCCAAAATGCAGCAAAAAGACTTTCGTGGTGCTTATGAACATATGACTGACGCTACCCAGCTACCCGCTGTCTGCGGCAGGGTCTGCCCACAGGAGGACCAGTGCGAGGGTGTCTGCGCGGTTGGTGCCGGAACAGGGCTCGAACCGGTTGCCATCGGAAGACTGGAACGCTTCCTTGGCGATATGGCAATCAAGGAGGGCTGGAAAAAATCCACCTCGATTGAACCAAATCGCTTCCGGGTCGCGATTGTAGGATCAGGACCAGCGGGAATGGCATGTGCGGCGGATCTGGCCAAGGCTGGATGCGCCGTTACCATTTATGAGGCCTTTCATGTGCCCGGAGGCGTTCTGCGCTATGGGATTCCCGAATTCCGTTTGCCAAAGAGCGTGGTGGACGCAGAAATTGCCAATCTGAAAGCACTTGGCGTCGACATTCAGTGCAACACACTGGTCGGGCGCCTGTTCACCATCGAGCAAATGCTCAATGACATGGGCTTTGATGCTGTCTTTATCGGCGTTGGTGCCGGCACTCCTCACTTCATGGACATTCCCGGCGAAAATCTCAACGGCGTGCTCTCGGCAAACGAGTTACTGACCCGCTGCAATCTGATGCATGCGGGTGATTTTCCAAATTTCGACACGCCTCTTGGTCTGGGCAAGCGGGTCGCCGTTATTGGCTC
The DNA here is from genome assembly GCF_963664735.1 of uncultured Cohaesibacter sp. NCBI lineage: Bacteria > Pseudomonadati > Pseudomonadota > Alphaproteobacteria > Hyphomicrobiales > Cohaesibacteraceae > Cohaesibacter > uncultured Cohaesibacter sp. The sequence continues at coordinate 2,811,365 of NZ_OY761553.1, forward strand.
TGGCAACACGGCCATGGACGCCATGCGCGTTTCCCTGCGGCTTGGAGCTGAGCAGGTGCATTGCATCTATCGGCGCAGTGAAGTCGAATGCCCTGCCCGCAAGGAAGAGCTGCATCACGCTCAGGAAGAAGGCATCGAGTTCCACTGGCTTACCAACCCGATCGAAATTCTTGGCGATGACAAGAATAACGTTCGAGCCATCCGCTGTGTTCAAATGGAACTTGGTGAGCCCGACAGCTCGGGGCGGCGACGCCCGGTCGTTGTCGAGGGCAGCGAGTTCGACTTTGAGGCCGATACGGTGGTCTATGCCATCGGCACCTCGCCAAACCCGATTTTGGGGCAGACCTCTTCGATTGGTCTCAACAAATGGGGCTATATCGACACTGATGACGATCTTTCGACATCCCTTGCGGGCGTTTATGCCGGAGGCGACATCGTGACTGGTGCGGCGACCGTAATCAAGGCCATGGGGGCTGGCCGCAAGGCTGCAACCAGCATAAAGCGCTATTTGGGCCTCAGGGACACCAACGCGATTTATGAGCCCGAAGCACCCGACTTTGAGCATTGTCTGTTCGGCATAGACCTCGCTGAACATTGCTTTACCAGAATAAAACAAATCTAGCTGCTGGAGCCAAGACCATGACGGAATATGGCATGCAGACTTCCTCCAATGATGCACCTCCGCGCAACGCGGCAAGTGCACCAGGGAAGCGCCCCGCGAGTGGACCTGCGGAAGTCATTCAAGAACATATCGTTGAAATCGTAAGTGACTCAGGAGAAGGCGCACAAAGGTGCGGCCAGTCTCTTGCGTCAATCGCGGCCCGTTCGGGCCACGGGATCTGGACAGTGGAAATCATTCCCGCCGAAATCCAGCCCCCTCACCGCTCGATTGCCGGGGCCAGTGGCAACAGGGTGCGCATGGCGTCTCACAAGGTGACAAATGTTGGCGATCAGGCTGATTTTGTTGTCGCTTTCAACGAGCAGGTCCTTTTGAGCCGACTTCAGGCAAAAGAGATCAAGCCCGGAGCCACAATTCTGATCGAGGAAATGTGGAAATACGACAAAGACCCGACCATCGCCCAGAACTATGCCAAAGTGATCGCAGATGTGCGCGCTGCGGGCTACAAGCTTTATGAAATTCCGATGGAAACGGAATGCCATAAATATGTGCCCGATGCACGCAAGGGCAAGAACATGTTTGTGCTGGGCATTCTTTGTGCAGTTTATAGCTTGGACGATGATCTTGCCAAGGCTCAGGTGCGTTTGACCTTTGCCAAGAAAGACAAAAAAATCGTTGATGCCAATCTGGAGCTGCTCGCAGCCGGTCGTGCATGGGCGGAAGAAAATCTGACCATCCGCTATATGATCCCCGCAGCGCCTGTTACCAAGCCGCAGATCGTGACCAACGGCAACGCCGCGCTGGCCCTCGGGGTCGTGGCATCCGGAATGGAAGTCTGCGCGATGTATCCCATTACGCCGGCCACATCCGCCTCGCATTATCTCTCGACCATCTTTGAAAAAGTCGGTTGCGTGGTGCATCAGGCTGAAGACGAAATTTCGGCGGCAACCTTTGCCATCGGCGCGTCCTATGCAGGCAAATGTGCTGTGACCATCACATCCGGTCCGGGACTTTCGCTCAAGCAGGAAGCCATTGGACTTGCCGTGATGACAGAGATACCGCTTGTGGTGATTGACGTTCAGCGCGGAGGCCCATCAACCGGCCTGCCTACGAAAGTGGAGCAAGGGGACATGATGGCCGCAATGTTCGGCAGTCATGGCGATGCACCCAAGGTCGTCATGGCCGTGGATTCCATCGAAGATTGCTTCTACTCGGTTATTACCGCTCGCAAGATTGCCGAAACCTTCAATATGGTTGTCGTCATTCTGTCGGATGCTGCGCTTTCCACCGCGCAACAGCCATTTGATCGGCCGCAGTTCAACGCCGATTGGCTTGCACCGCCAATCAACCAGAGCGCTGTGCCGGAAGACGCGCACCCTTATGACTGGGATGAACGGACGGGCATCGCCACAAGGTTCGTACCTGGCCAGCCAAACGGCATGCACACCTTGACGGGCCTTGCTCATGACCGGAACAGCCGTGTGGCTTATGATCCTCAGATCAACGAAGAAGGCTTGCTCAACCGCAGTCGCAAACTGGCCGCCTTGCAGAAAACCCTGCGTCTGGCTCCTGTTTATGGCGAGGAAGAGGGCGACCTTTTGCTCATAGGCTGGGGCAGTACGCGCGGTTCCATTGAAGAAGCCGTCAAGACGATGCGGGCGCAAGGCTACAAGGTCTCTTCGCTTCATTTGAAGTTCATCCAGCCAATGGCCGCTGGCATTGACAAGGTGATGAAGGGCTTCAAGAAGGTCATGACCATCGAGAATAACTGGAATGACCCCAAGGACGACCCGCTGATCGACGAGTCAAACCGGCGCTATTCGCATCTGGCCATGCTGCTGAGGTCCCGTTGGCTGGTCGATGTTGATTGCTGGGGCAACGCCCGCGGCCAACCGCTCAAACCGAGCGAGATTATCAACGCCGCCATGGCCAAACTCAACGAAGATGAACAGCAACCGGCGGGAGGGCAATGAGATGACTGCTTCCATGAGCCAATGTCTGATGCAGATGGTGCAAACGGACTATCAGATTTCGGACTATCAAAGCGCCATTGCGCCTCGCTGGTGCACCGGCTGTGGCGACAATGCCATCCTCACAGCCCTGCAACGCCTTTGCAGGGATGAGCAGCTTCCCCCTGAAAAAACCATCAGTGTTTCAGGCATCGGCTGCGCGGCACGCCTGCCGCATTATATGAAGACCTATGGTTTCCACGGCATCCACGGGCGAGCCCTGCCGATTGCCGAAGGGATCAAGATCCGCAGACCAGACCTCAATGTCTTCGTGACCTCGGGCGATGGCGACTGCTGCTCCATTGGTGCTGCCCACTGGATCCACGCAGTGCGGTACAACATGAACATGACGTTGATGCTGCATGACAACAATGTCTATGGCCTTACCAAAAAGCAGGCCTCACCGACATCACCAAAGGGGCTCAAGAGTAACACCACGCCATTCGGTGCCACGCTCAACCCGCTCAATCCCTTGAGCGTTACGCTCGGTATCTCGAATGTCTCCTTCGTTGCCCAGGTGCCAGACTGGATACCGGAACTGCTTTATGATGTGCTGTCCAAAGCCTATCATCACAAGGGCTTTTCCTTCATCCGCATTTTGCAGCGGTGTCCGAATTTCATGAACCATCATTTTGATGCTGCCGTGCAAGATCCTCTGAAGGTCCGCATGCTGACCCACGCGAATGGCTTGCGCCTTAAACCGGAATTGTCCCGCGTTTACAAAAATCAGGAGACCCACGATCCGCTTGATCTCAACCGGGCACAGGCTCTTGCCATGCTGGACGAAGAAATTCCGGTCGGCGTGCTTTATTGCAACCCGACAGTGCCTTGCTACGACGAGCTGCGAAAGGGCAAACGCCCCAATACACCGCAGCTGGTTGAGACCGTTCTTAACGAAGAATTCGACAAGGTCGGAATCTGGCCCGAAGGCCAGTCTACGGCCTCAAATGGGGAGTGACCGATCATGCAGGTGGCTCAAATTTCAACAGACCTACAAGGTCTGGACAAAGACGCTTCGACGGAGAGTGCCGAGCTGTCGGTGCTCAGACCAGCCCTCTTTGCCCGCTACAATGCGCTCGATACCTTGCGCTATGACTATCCTCTCGTTCTGATAGAGGGGGAAGAGGTTGAAAAACCTCTCGTTCCTCTTTGTCAGATCATCGATGAAGCTTTACGCCTCGTGGCGGCGCAAGGGCCGGACGGCGAGGAATTGCGTCAGCAGGTCTTGCGGCTTGAACAGCGCATGAGAGACAAAGTTTCCGCAGGTGCGGAAGAAAAACTCTCTGAGCTCTGGCGCATCAGTGAAGCCGAGCTGGTTGCAGAAAGCGGGCAGTCCGCCTTCGGACCGCTCGATCAGGCTCTTGATCGGGCCCGGCAGACCATCAAATTCGATGGCCGTGTCATCGGCTGCACCGATGCAACCCCGGGCAAGGTTCTTGCGCATGTGTGGCAATCGATGCATCTGGCCCGGGCCCGCAAGTTCCGCTACAAGGTGGATCGGCTCGTTCTCAAACTCAATGACATTCTCAAGTCTGACCATATCAAGTCTGACGAGGCGCACAGCCCTGAAGCTCTGGCTCAATCCATGGGGCTTGATGGCGACAGCTCCATCGATTTCAGCGCCTTGTCGAACATCTTGCACCGCGTCCGCCCGGAAGACCGGCTACCAGCCAACCGGGTGGCGCGCATCAAGCATGTGTTGCAGGTTCTGCAAACCCAGGCCTTCTTCGGCCCCGGGCGCGCGAGCTACACCTATCCAGACAAGGCCGTTTGCTACAGCTACGTGTTCCAGACCTGCAGTGAAGCTCTGGATGCTTATCGGGACAGGCTACCGAGCATTATCGAGTTCACAAAGGCTCTGGCCATTGCGGAAATGGAAGTGGAGAACAAATATGTTCCAGAACTTCATGACGCGGTGTTCGAGCTGTTTGACGAGAGTGATCTCACCGAAGAGCAAATGGCCTTTTTGCCTCCGGCGATGATCTTCCTGCGGGATGGCGTGACCGAATCTTCGGAAATTTCGAGGGCTTATGAAGCCCTTGCCTGCGGTCTTCCCATCAAGGTGATGATTCAGGTCGATGATATTCTGGGGCCAACCTCTCCAGTACCGCCGCGCAACTCCTTCGGAGCAGGAACCGCTCGTCTTGCCTCGATGGCAATGGGCATCAACAATGCCTTTGTTGTTCAGTGCTCCAGCGCCCACTTAGCCAAGATGCAAAAGAAACTGGTCGGGGCCATGCAATATGATGGTCCCGCAATGTTCAGCATCTATTCAGGGGCGACTCAATCAGTTGCAGGTGTTGCGCCCTATATTCAGGCGGCAGCTGCAACAGAGGCTCGGGTGTTCCCGAATTTCTGCTATGATCCATCGGCAGGTAGCGATCTGGCCAGCCGCTTTGATCTGTCTGCCAATCCGCAAATGGATGAGGACTGGACCGAGCATAGCTTGCGCTATGAAGATCCGAACGGAAACCGCAAGGAAGAAACGCTTAGCTTTACCTTTGGCGACTTTGCCGTTGCTGACGGGCGTTACCTGCGGTTCTGCCAGACGGTCAATCGCAAGGGCTGGACGCCAGACATGGTGCCGTTTGAGGAATGGCTGAAGACGTCAGAGGCAACGGCGGACATCAAGCGGGCTTATGTCCTTGCCGTGGATCGGCAGGACGCCTTAATGCGCGTTGTGCTGGATGAGAAAATTGCGGTCGCCGCACGGCGGTGCAAAGACGCATGGAACCGCTTGCAGGAGCTGGCTGGTATCAACAATTCTTATGTCCTTGCCCAATTGGCCGAGGAACGCAAGAAACGCGAAGCCCTGCTCATTGAGCTGTCAAGTGACAATGGCGCCGCCGCTCCGATGGCAGTCCCTGAACCTGCTCCAGCTCAGCCTGCGGCCAAGGAAGAGCCACAACCTTTACCCGATGAAACAGACCGTGCGGCCGATGAAGTGCTCGACGATATGCCGTGGATCGAAACGTCCCGTTGCACGACCTGCAACGAATGCCGTCAGATCAACGACAAGCTGTTTGGCTATAACGAAAATATGCAGGCCTATATCGCCGATCTGGACGCTGGCACCTATCGTCAGCTGGTGGACGCAGCGGAAGGATGTCAGGTCAGCATCATCCATCCGGGTAAACCACGCAATCCAAGTGAGCCGGATCTGGATGAATTGATGGAACGGGCCAAGCCCTTCCTCTAGGCACTCACACACATATCGGCCGGAGAGTTCATACTTTCCGGCCGAATTTATTTTCGATTATGAGAGCAACCCGCTGGGCGCCCAATGCACCGAGGGATTGCAAGTCTTGGCATCGGTCAATATGCCCACGAACCGCTCTATATCACCGTCATCATCCGGATCATCGCCATAGCGGATATCCTCGAATGTGATGTCGGTTTGCTCGCCCAGCAAGTGCAGAGAAAAACGGATTTGCAAATCTTGATGTTTAAAGTCCAGATCCAGAACCACCTCTGGTGGCTGAGACCAAACCAGGTTTGATCTGGCACTATCGCGATAGGAAAGCGTCTTCTCCTTAAGATAAAGCTCCGCTGAGGATTCTAGTATATCGCGAATATTGCCGTGGGAGTCTGTAAAGACGTAAGAAACCAGATGGCCTACATCCACGAGACGCAGTTCTGCTATCACATCCTGCAATGCCCATAGTAACGCACGCTTGTAAACTTCTTTGAGGTCTGTCGCCACAAGAGGTTCTTTATTGGTCATGACCAATTTCCGGGAAATGGTGTTCATTCTAACCCGAAGCTGTTTTGTAATTCGAGTTATCTGCAGAATAGACATAGTATAATAATTCTGCAACCACTCGGAAAAACTGAGGTGGAATTGGCAAATCCACATCACTTTCGGCAAATAGTGAACGTGCCAAAGGAATATTTTCGATAACCGGAATGTCGTTTTCTTCTGCTATTTGCCGAATTTTAAGAGCAATAAGATCCTGCCCTTTAGCAACGACGACCGGTGCTTTGTCCACGTTATGCTCATATCGCAAGGCGACGGAGAAATGCGTGGGGTTTGCGATAACAACTGTTGCCTGAGGCACAGCTGCAATCATGCGGTTACGCGCCCGATCTCGAGCGAGAGACCGCATGCGGCCCTTAACCATAGGGTCACCTTCTGATTGTTTGATTTCGTCTTTCACTTCTTTGTGGCTCATGCGCAAATCGCGGCGCCATTTGCCTCTTACCCAAAGAACGTCTAGCAAGACCAGCGTAATTGTTGCGACACTAATACCGGAAACCAGCCGGATTGTGATGCTGAGGATTTCCTCAGGAAGCAATGTTGGATCCGTAAACATGCTATTCACCAGAACCTGTCGCTGACCGGAAATGAGAATGCCCAGCACAACGGCAAGCATGACAAGCTTCGCAAGGGCCTTGAAAAACTCAACCCACCCCTGAGCGCCAAACATGCGCGAAAATCCCTTGCCGGGTGACAGCTTGGAAAAATCCGGGCGCAACCTTTCAAAAGAGACTTGAGGCGGGTGCTGAAACCAAGTCGCAGCCAACCCGAAAAGCAAAAGAATGACCACTGGGGCGACCAGAAATCTGGCAACTTCCAGCCCCACAGCAGATCCCAACTGGGCAAATTGCGCTTCGTTTTCAAGACGGATGTCTCCTATTCCATCAAGTAGGCGTGACAATGTTACGGATAACCTTGCCATCTGGGTTTCCATGGCAAATGCCATTATGATCAGGAGACCAAGAAAGGTTGCAAAGGCATTGACCTCTTTGGAGAGGGGCAGATTGCCCTTCTCTATTGCATCCCTGATCTTTTTCTCTGTCGGCTCTTCTGTCTTACTGTCTTTATCCTCGTCTGACATGGTCTACGTCATCCAGTGCGCCAGGCAGCTCCTACTGAAGGAATGCCCCGCCCTCCTGTTTCGGGTTGAGATCAATCTCGCCACGGCCTGCCATTTCAAGCGCCAAGTCCGTAATTTCGCGCCGCGCTGCAAAGACATCGCGCTCTGCTGCTGGCTGGCCGCTGGCAAGTTCATGTTCGATGATGCGACGGGTTCGGCTGGCCAAAGTCGCAAGAATGGACTGGCGCAGATCTTGTTCGGTGCCCTTGAGAGCCATAACGATCTGCTCGGTATTGATTTGATCGAATATGGCCATGCGTGCGCGCGGGGTAAGATTGATGATATCGTCGAAGGTGAACAGCAAGCCTTTGAGGGCCTCTGCAGCCTTGGGCTGGCGCTCTTCGAGAGAATTGAGTGCAGCCTCCATCTGATCGCGTTCCATCTTGTTCAGGATATCGGCCATCCGGGAGAAGGTGTCGGCCTGCATATTGCCCGAGAAGTTGAGCAGGAAGTCTTCGTGCAAAACCTTCTCGATGTCTCTGGCGGCTTCGGGCACGATCGGCTTGATAGTCAGCATTCTGCGCATCAGTTGATTGCGCAGCTCCGGTGGCAATTGGTTCATGATCTTGGCGGCAGCCGATGGCTTGCTGCGCGAAAGGATGAAAGCAGCCGTCTGAGGATGTTCCTTCTTGAGATAATTGGCGACGGCAGTTTCCGAAATATTGGCTATCCTGTCCCAAATCGACCAGTTGGACGACCCGGCCACATCGGCAATGATATCTGAGACCTCCTCTTCAGGCAAAACGCCGGTGAGAAGTTTCTGCACCTCATTGACCGACCCATAAAGGCTGGCGCCATCACCAAATTGCTTGATGAAGTCGTCAATGATGGTTTCCATTTCCTTTGCATTGACGCTGCCAAGCTGCGCCGCTACACGGGTTATCAGGCGGATCTCATCGCTATCGAAATGGGCAAGTACCCGAGCCGCATTTGTCTGCCCCATTCCCAAAATCAAAGCTGCAACTTTTTCAACACCCTTGAACTTGCGAACTTGGGGCTCTGGGGGTTGAATTTCGTTTGCAACAGCAGGCAAAGCCGCCATAACACACCTCTATCGGATCAAATTTAACTGCGTAGTGCAATTGCAGCCTCCCACCAGAGGTGGAGACGTCTACAAAGCAATGATGCAAGGATTTCCATGCTTGAGGCTTGGCCAGAAACTGGCCAGGCTTTCTAGTTGAATGCTTCTTGTTTGCTGGTGTTGCCCGGACCGACAATCTCGGTGAGAGAAACGCCGAAGCGGGAGTTATCATCCTCAACCACAACAACTTCACCCCGGGCAACAATTCGCCCATTGACGACGACTTCGACCGGTTCTCCGACGCGGTGATCTAAGGGAATGACAGCGCCGCGTCCCAGTTTGAGCAAGTTGGAAACCAGCATTGAAGCGGATCCAAGAACGACCTGGATTTCAACCGGAATACCAAGGATATTGTCAAGATTGCGGTCGGTATCGAGGCTGCTGCCGATGGTGCCGACGGTGGCTTCTGCATTTTGCGAAAAATCTGCCAGAGAAGGGCCCGTTTCGGCCTTTTTCTCGGGAGCTGGCGGGGGAGCTGTCGGTTCGTCAAATTCGATTTTCTGGAACTCAATGTCATCAGGATTCATAGGTCTATTCCTCTGAGTTTTCAGGAGTGCTTCTTTAGGGCCTCAAAAGACCGTCACGATTTCAAATTCACTCTGCGCAGCATGGCTGGCATTTGATCTTCTATGCGGTAGAAGGATGGGGAGGCCGCGTGCGCTTCGGCGCTTTTTTCATTCACCACAGTTTCTGGAGCAGCCTTGGATAGGTTTTCTCTTGAATTTCTCTCACCGGCAGCTTCGCTGACCTTCTTGAGAATATCGATCTGGTTGTTGCATTCCTTGCCGATATGCTCCTGGAACGAAACCATTTCCAAACGCAGTTCTTTCTGATAGCTGCGGACTTCACGGGTCATTTTGTCGATGTCTGTGACGATGTCCCGCGCTTCATCAATGCGTTTACCAAGAGCGTTCAGCACCTGCTGTCCGCGCACATTGATTTCATCGATAGAAACCTCAATGCCTTCAAGCGCCAAGTTGGTCTGTTCCATGATGCGGCGGAATTCATAGTGATTGTCACGCAACTTCTGCAAGCGCTGGTTCATTTTCATAACCCAGACCGAGGTAACAATCAGGGCGATCATCAATATGCCGTCAGCGAGATAAGATATCATCTAGGATGTCCTCTTTCTGGTGAATCTGGTCTTCTACCTGAAGGCAATAGGAACCTTCCGATTGCCCCATCGTGCAGGAGAAGAGCGGTTGTCTGTTGCATTGCAGAGACACTTTGGAACGCGGCGTTGCCTGCAGCTGGATAATGTCTCCGACCTTCAGATCTGCCAGCTTGTCCAGCGACATGACCTGCTCTTCCAGAACAGCATCGAGCTGGATATGAGTGCGTTGAATTTCCGCCTGGAATTGCTGCGTCCATTTCTTGTCCCGGCTATTGCCTTCGCCGCTGACAACCTGAGCAAGATTCTGGCGAAGCGGCGTCAAGGCGGAGTGCGGAACAACAACAAACATTTCGCCGCCCCGCCCGATTGCCTGTAACAAGAGCCGGCCAACGACAGCGGAGTTGTTGCGCCGACCGGTAACCGCAAAGTCCATGCGCGTTTCAATGCGCTCAAACTTCAGCGTGATGTCGGAAATGGACTGGAATGCATCTTCCAATGCCTTGATGGCATCCATGAACAAGGACCGGGCAACGCGCGTCTCGATATTGGAGAAAGGGCGTTCGTCATCGACCGGAGGTTCATTGCCATCTGCTCCGAACAGCACTTCCATCATCGAGAAAATGAAATCACGGTCAAAACAGATGAGAATGCGGGTGTCCCACTCGGGGGTGTAAACAACAGCGGCCAGAGCATTGGCCTCGTTATCATCCAGAACATCGCCGATGCGGTCATTGCCGATATAACTTACTGAAACAAACACCGGCGAGGCTGCCCGCTGACGCATTGTGTCTGCGAAGACCCGCGCCATGCGATCGAAGATGATCGGGAGCATTGGCAACCGCTCAATGGAATTGCCCGCGGCATCAAGCAACCGATCTGTAATCGGGGAAAGGTGAAGAGGCTGATTCATGGCTTATGCAGCTCCCTTCTGCTGAAACTCATGGACGGTTTCATCCGCGGCACCACCGATCACGCCAACATTCATGGTCTGGCTTTCGACCTCGTCGATTGACGGGCGGTCATTTTCGGAAATCGTCTTGCGGCCATGTTCCAAGGCAATCTGTGGCGCAGCCCCATTCATGAAGGCCAGCAGAGACAGTTTGACAATGACGTAAAGGCGGCTTTTCTTCTCGCGGACAGCCTTGACCTTGGCTGCAAGCGGATTGAAAATTGCGTAGGCGCAGAAGATACCGGCGAACGTTCCCACAAGAGCCGCTGCGATGAGGCCGCCCAGAATGGCCGGGCTCTGATCAATGGCGCCCATTGCCTTGACGATCCCCAGCACGGCAGCAACAATACCGATTGCCGGCAGGCTGTCTCCTTCGGCGACCAGGGCATGAAAAGGCTTCATCTGATCGCGCATGCGGGTCATGAGTTCTTCATCCATCAGGCTTTCGATTTCATGCGGCCGTGCGTTCGACACGATCAGCAGTCTGAAATAGTCGCAAATGAAATCCCTGAGTGCAGTGTCTTGGGCAATTGACTTATATTGCATGAAGATGGCTGACTCTTGTGGCGCTTCGATATGCGGCTCAACCTCGTTGCGTCCCTTGGATCGCAGCTCGCGCATCAGTGTATAAAGAAGCCCCAGCACATCGAGATACTCGTTCTTCTTGGGCACCGCGCCAGTAATCACCTCAAGGATCGCCCGTCCTGTATCGACGACGACACGCATGGGGTTTGCAACGACAAAGATCCCGGCGGCGACGCCGAAAACAATGACAAATTCCCAAGGCTGCAACAGAACCGCTACATGCCCCCCCATGGCGGCAAAACCGCCAAGCAAAGATGCCAAAGCTATGGCAAGTCCCAAAAATATACTCAAGATCGGCTCTCCCGATTTAAAATCTTCGTTGCAGCCAACCTAGATTTTGTGTCTTGCGCGAACCTGACCTTTTGGAAAAGGGCACAAGCTTTTCCTTCTTGGATTTTTGAGATTATCGCACCAAAGCAATCGCTTGCGGACTTCCGGCGGTGAAAGAGAAGCCCAAATGGCGGCGCTCTCGAGCAAATTTGTCCAAAAACGGAGAATGACGTCAGCTTGGGGCAAGTTGCGCCACTCATGATATGGGCAAACAAAACGGAGTTGCAGCCATGAGTGATACATATCTGCGCGTAACTATGCTCAATCGAAACTACGAAAAGACGCTTGAGACGATCAGCAAGGATGGGCAAGTAAGCCGCGAAACGGAAAATTATCTCGAAAAAATCCGGGATATCAAAACCATTGACGACTTTCTGGATGATTACGAAGTCTACAGCTATGCGATGAAGGCGATGGGGCTGGAAGACATGATCTACGCCAAAGCCTATATGCGCAAGGTGCTTGAAGAAGGGATCTCGGACAGCTCGTCCTTCGCGAACCAGCTGACTGACACGCGCTTCAAGGAATTCGCAGAAGTCTTCAACTTTGAAACGATGGGTGAGGCTACCACGTCCTTTGAAAAAGCTCAGCAGGGCGTTGTTGACAGCTATCTGGAACAAACGCTTGAAACACAAGAGGGTGAGGAAAATACCGGTGTGCAACTGGCGCTCTATTTCCAGAAAAAAGCCTCTTCCATCACCGATCCTCTCGAATTGCTCGGTGACAAGGCTCTTGCAGAAGTTGCCAGAACCATCTGTGGCATTCCCGAAGAAGCTGCCGGTGCAGATATCGATTGGCTGTCCGAAGCAATCTCTGACAAAATCGATATCGAACAGCTTTCTGATCCAGACTATGTGAACGAGCTCGTGCAGCGCTTTTCCGTGCTCTACGATCTCAATAACGACGATGTCTCGGAATCCGTGCCCAATATTCTCATTTCAAGCGGCACATCCATCGTCAGCATGGATGAAGATTTGCTCATGTCCCTGCAAGGGCTGAAACTGGGGGGCATCTGATGCCAACAGCCAATTATGTTTCCCTCTCTTCCCAGATCGCGCTTGATAACAGAATGCAATCTGTTGCGCGCAATGTCGCCAATATCAACACCGCAGGCTACCGGGGCGAGGCAATCAATTTCTCGGAAATCCTCGCCAATGCGGGCAGCGATTCTGTCAGCTTCGTCTCGATGGGCGAAACACATATTTCCCAGGAGCGGGGTGCGATTACCCAAACCGGCAACTCTCTTGATCTGGCCATTGAAGGAGATGCCTGGTTCTCGTTCCAGCGTGGTGGCGAGGTTGCCTATACCCGCGACGGACGTTTGCAGATGGACGCCTCAGGCCGCTTGACGACAGTCAATGGCGAGCCGCTTCTCTCTGCCAGCGGCTCGACAATTCAGGTCGATCCCCAAGGGGGCCAGCTTGTGGTGCAGGCTGATGGAGAAATTACACAGAATGGTCGTGCAGTTGATAGTATTGGCCTTTTTGAATTCAATCCCGATGACAAGCTCACACGCTATGGCGGTTCTGCGGTCATGCCCGAAGGAGTGGCCTTCTCCCTGCAAGACCCAAGCAAGGCACGCGTCCTGCAAGGCTATGTCGAAGGATCTAATGTCAATCCCATGATGGAAATGACAAAGCTCATCATGATCAGCCGTGCGTTTGAAAGCTCGCAAAAAGTGATGGAAACATCCGAGGATGCGCAAAGAGAGGCCGTTCGTGAATTGGGAGAAACCTCATGAGTGCGCCAGATTTGTCCAACGCTGCGCTTGATGCCCTCCGCCCGACAGACTTGTCAACGCAAGCCTTTCGCCCGTCGTCTTTTGCGTCTGGCACTTATGCATCCAGGGCAGCCGCCTCAAGCAGTATCCATTCTGATCAAGCAGGGCTATTCAGCATTGATTTTTCTATCGAGTCGATTCCCGTTGTGGGAGACTTTTTCTCCATGGTCTCTTCTCTCTTTTCATCATTTGGAGGTGAAGAAAGTACCGCGCAGGGCTCGGCCGATGCTCAAATAAAGCCATTGAGCACTATGGGCGCCCCTCTTGAAGCCTTCAAGACAGCCAAGGCTGCTGATAGCTCGGCTCCGCTGGACTTGACGGCCTTCCTTGAAGGGCTTGATCGATCATCAGAGACGACAAACACCCCGTCCTTACTCCAGGCAGACAAGGAAGATGGGAAAACGGATGTCATTATCAATGCGGATGGCTCAGAGCACCCTCTGCCGCCCATTACCGGGTTGGCGCACCATCCCGCCAACAAGATTCCGACGGAAATGCTTGCCAAAATGCAGGCTCGCTATCTCGAGATGACGTCCAAAGAGGACTAAGCAAGTGCCCAGAAATACTTCGCCAGATGGCAGACGAGCGACGTTCCAACACAATGCCGCAAACAAACTTGATCGCCTCCAAGGCGTTGTCCGACTGTTGCAGGAAGACAATCGTGCGGTTCGCATATGCGGCTCCGTGACCCAGATCACGCCGGCATATTTCGGAATTAGCGGGTTGGACAAGCATGTTCATATTGGTGATTGCGTCGAGCTGGATGTCATGCGCCCAACGGGAAGAGGCCCTGCGCGCGCCGAAATCATCAGAATTGACCAGGGCAAGGTCTATGCAAAAGCCTATAGCCGACATCTTGATGTGGGCATTGGTACTCGCGTTTACCGCATGGGACCCGTGCAATTTTGCCCCGATGAAAGCTGGAAGGGGCGCGTTATTGACGCTCTGGGTCGCCCGATTGATGGCAGGGGCATGCTCGTGCCGGGCAAGGGAAGCGTGCATCTGGATAATGATCCCCCCTCTGCCATGGAACGAGGGCTGGTGAACAAGCCCGTTCGCACCGGCGTTCGCGCAATTGATCTTTTCACCCCCTTGTGTGTGGGGCAAAGAATTGGTGTGTTTGCGGGCTCTGGCGTTGGCAAATCCACCCTGCTGGCCATGCTGGCCAAAGCACTTGCATTTGATATCGTCATTGTTGCTCTTGTTGGCGAGCGTGGTCGAGAAGTCCGAGAATTCATTTCGGAAACGCTCGGTGATGCTCTGGAACGCTCCATTGTCGTTGTCGCCACCGGTGATGAAAGCGCAATGATGCGACGCCAAGCCCCGAAGACCGCCATGGCGCTGGCCGAGTTTTTCCGCGATCAGGGCAAGTCCGTGTTGATGATCATGGATTCGGCCACCCGATTTGCGCTGGCGTCACGCGATGTCGCCATGGCCTCCGGCGAGCCCGCAGTTGCACGAGGATTTGCACCGAGCGTGTTTTCCGATCTTCCCCATCTTCTGGAACGTGCCGGACCGGGTTGCAAACCCAAGGATGATACGGAGCCATGCGGCTCGATCACCGGCGTTTTCGCCGTGCTCGTTGATGGTGATGACCATAACGACCCGGTCTCGGATTCCATCCGGGGCATTCTGGACGGCCATATCGTGCTGGACCGTAACATTGCCGATCAGGGGCGCTATCCGGCGATCAACCTGTTGTCTTCGGTTTCGCGCATGTCCAACAAGGCTTGGGCTCCCAATGAAAGCAAGCTGATCATGAAACTGAAGACCATGATCTCGCGCTATGAAGAGACGAAAGATTTGCGTCTGCTGGGTGGTTACACCAAGGGAAGCGATCCCGAGCTTGACCATGCGATGGATCTGGTTCCCCGGATTTATGACGCGCTATGCCAATCTCCCTTCGAAATTGCCGATACCAAAACAGATCCGTTCCGGGCCTTGTCTGATGCGCTGATGGCTAAGGACGCTCCAAAAGAATAGGGTTCACACTTCTCCCCAGAAGTCGACAGGCAAGCTTCGAGCAAGCCAGAGCCCTTACTCTTGTTTCAACAATAGGAACCTTGGGCCATGCGAGGATATAGAGATGGCAATTTCAATTCCCTCAGATCTGGTGCTGGATGTTGTCAAGGCGGCCGACCCGATCGAACAGCAGATGGCTGCCCAACGGTTGGGATCGGCACCCGCAGCAAGCATGCGCCTTGCCGATGCTTCCGGCATCAACCCGCAAGGTGTTAAGGCTGACGATTTTGCCAAGCAGTATGACAGCTTATCCAATCCCGCTGTTTTGTCTGATGCCAGCATATCCAGATACAGCAAGGGCATTTCGAGAACAACCAATCCGATCAGCGAAAAATTTGTCGCTCTTATGCTCCACCAAATGCTTGAAACCATGATGCCACGAGATACGGAAGCGATGTATGGCAAGGGCCTGTCGGGCGACATGTGGCGCTCGATGCTGGCCGAGCAAGTCGGCGACCAGATGGCCAAGAGCGACAAGCTGAATTTGGCCTCCTATCTCGGCCTCCCCGATCAGTCATAATCATTGATTTTCACCCAGACATAGACAGGGCGTGACATGCAAACATCTCTTGCAAAAACCACAGAACAAGCCGTTGACCTCCCCAACTTGCCCCAGGGTGTGGCTGTTTTGGACCCAATTCATCCAGAGGATGAGGGCCGCATCATTGAAACGGTCCAACATGCCATTCGCGTCGTGACCAAAGAAACCAGAGCTTTAAAAGAAGGCCAAAAGGCTGACTTGCGCTCCTTCAGCGATGAGAAATCACGGGTACTGCTTGCCCTCAGCCGGCTCACGGCAGGCCGCAACATCGAGTCTTTTTCCTCCGCAGCAACCTCCGAACTGCTGGTTCTAAGAAAGCTGCTGGCAGAGAATCATAGCGTTCTGAAACGTCATCTGGACGCAGTTCGCGAAATCACGGAATTGCTATCCAAAGCAATGCTGGAAGCAGAATCAGACGGCACATATGCTGCCGGAATCGTGGAGAAATAACCTGTAATGCGCTACGCTCTGCTTGCCATCTGGATTGGTGCCGTATCCACCATCTCGGCTTACCTGTCGGGCCATTGGATCAACAATCAAAGTTTCTCAGACCTCTCCAACCTGCCTCTTCAGGAGGGAATGGATTTCGAGAAAACGCGCGCCATCAGCGTGCCGATGATTTCAGATGGCAAGGTGCGGGGATATATTGTCGCGCAATTTGTCTACACCATTGATTCAACGACACTTCGTGAACTGGCCATTCCGCCTAGTCCCTATATCGTGGACGAGGCCTTCCGAGCCATCTTCACCGACAAAAACATCAATTTCGAAGAGCTGGGCGAATATGACATTGACGCCCTGACAACCCAGATCAAAGACAAAGTGAACACGCGAATGCAGGCCAAGCTTGTGCACGACATCCTCGTTGAAGAATTCAGCTTCTTCCCCGAAGAGGCGATCAACAATAGCTGACCAGCAGCCCCGGTTTATCGAGTCTATCTGGCTCTCAACAAGCCCGGCACAAGATTGAATGTGCATATTAAAAACAAATACAACTAACAACGGAGAGCGACATGTCAGACACCCAAGTCGTCGCAGCAGTTGGGGTGAACACTGAAAAGAAAGGACGAGATGTCGGCTTTGCATTCGGGATCGTCATCATCCTGACAATTCTCTTTCTGCCAATCCCGCCTTTTCTCATCGATGTTGGTTTGTCGCTTTCGATCGCCCTGTCGATCCTGATCTTGATGGTCGCGCTGTGGATCCAGAAACCGCTCGAATTTTCGTCCTTTCCGACGATTTTGCTGATCGCAACCATGTTGCGCCTGTCTCTCAATATCGCCACAACCCGAATGATTTTGTCTCAGGGGCACAAAGGGCTTGATGCTGCGGGCAATATCATCAACGGCTTCTCGCAATTTGTAATGAGCGGCGATTTTGTGATTGGCCTCATCGTTTTCTCGATCCTGGTCATCGTCAATTTTCTGGTTATCACGAAGGGCGCCACACGTATCGCAGAGGTCGGTGCCCGCTTCACTCTGGACGCCATCCCCGGCAAGCAAATGGCTATCGACGCCGATTTGAATGCAGGGCTCATCGATGACAAGACCGCTCAGGCACGCCGTGGCGAGCTGGAAGAGGAAAGCTCCTTCTTCGGTGCGATGGACGGTGCCTCCAAGTTCGTGCGCGGTGACGCCATCGCCGGTTTGATCATCACCGCCGTCAATATCTTTGGCGGCATTGTCATCGGCGCAACCCGCTATGACATGTCTCTTTCAGAGGCATCGGACGTCTTTACCAAGCTCTCTGTTGGCGATGGGCTGGTCTCACAGATCCCAGCCCTGATCGTTTCCCTTGCTGCCGGCTTGCTGGTTTCAAAAGGTGGCACAAAAGGATCCGCCGAAAAGGCTGTCATGGGACAGCTTGGCAAATATCCTCGCGCCCTTTTCGTTGCCGCAAGTCTTCTGGTCATTCTTGCAGTCATGCCAGGTTTGCCGGTTCTGCCGTTTGCCTTGCTAGCGGGCATCATGGCCTTTACGGGTTATTCCATTCCCAAGAAGCTTGCTGCTGAAGCCGCCGAGAAAAACCGCAAGGCCCTTATCGATGCCAAGAGAAAGGAAGACAAGGAGCGCCTCTCCGCCAAGCCTTCTCTGAAAACGGCCGAAATCGAGCTTTGCATCGGCAAACAGCTCACTGCGCAAATGCTCACCTCCCGCGATGATCTGGCCAACCGAGTTGCCAAGATGCGGCGCAAATTTGCCGAAGACTATGGTTTCGTTGTTCCGGATATTCATCTCACCGACAGCCTTACCCTGCCGCCCAAAAGCTATGAGATCAAAATTCATGGCACAGTCATTGCCGGCCATGAGCTGCGGGTCGGTGAGCTGCTGGTACTGGCCGGGCCTGACAAGACAGGCGGCCTGCCCGGTGAGCCAACACGGGAGCCAGCCTTCGGTATGCCGGGCATCTGGGTTCCCAGTGCCTATCGTAGTGAAGTTGATCGCATCGGCCTTAGCTCGGTTGACAGTACCACCATCGTACTGACGCACCTTAGCGAAGTGATCCGCAACAACCTGCCCCAGTTGCTTTCCTACAAGGATATGCGCCACCTGATCAATCGCCTTGATCCGGAATATAAAAAGCTCATTGATGACATTTGTCCGGCCCATATTTCCTTTTCCGGCTTGCAGGCTGTGCTCAAACTGCTTTTGGCCGAGCGTGTCTCCATTCGCAACCTGCACCTTATTCTTGAAGCCATTGCCGAAATTGCTCCGCATGTGCGTCGGTCCGAGGAAGTGGTGGAACATGTTCGTGTCCGCATGGGACAGCAGATTTGCGGCGACTTGGCAAAGGGCGGCAAACTCTGTGTTATCCGTTTGGGCAATCGCTGGGATCTGGCGTTCCATGAAGCGCTCAAACGCGACGCCAAAGGCGATGTTATCGAAATCGATTTGCAGCCGCAGCTGGTCGAACAGTTCGGGCAGCAGCTCACCAAGGTTGTTCATGCCCAGACATCCAACCAGCAGACCTATGCCTTGCTTACCACGCCAGAAGCCCGCAGTTATGTTCGCATGATTGTCGAGCGCCTGTTCCCGACGCTACCGGTTCTCTCTCATCTGGAAGTGTCTCGTGGCGTCGATCTGATCACCATTGCAAGCGTATCCTGACCCATCATGAACTGGTTGAGCTCGACAACATTGATAGCCGTGTTTCTCATTCAGTGCCGTATTGGTGCCTGTCTGATGATCATGCCCGGCTTTGGCAGTCCGCGTATTCCGACCAATATTCGACTGTTTCTGTCTCTGGCCGTGTCCCTGGCTCTGGCTCCCATGCTGGTGCCCCATGTGGAGCAGAGCCTTCCGGACACAAATCTGGGCCGCGTCGCCCTGCTTATCGCCACAGAGTTGATAACGGGAATATCCATCGGTCTTGTCGGCAGAATCTTCATGACGGCACTGGCAACCTTCGGCAACTATGCGGCCACTTTCATGAATCTGGCTGCAATGGGCGGTAGTCCGTTGGAATCAGACGAAGCTCTGCCGCCAATGGTGCACATCATCACCATGACGGCTGTCGTCATGATGTTTATCTCCGGCATCCATTGGCAACTCATTTCAGGGCTTGTGTCGTCTTTTTCGGTCATCCCGCCCGGCCTTTCTTTCGACGCCCAGGGCTCTCTCATTCAGATTGTCGACACCTTCAGCGAGGCCTTTGTGGTTGCTTTGCGCGTAGCAAGCCCGTTCGTACTCTATTCCATTCTGGCCAACCTTTCCCTTGGCCTCATGAACAAGTTCACTCCTCAAATTCCGGTCTATTTCATATCCATGCCCTTCGTCATCATGGGCGGTTTGATACTAACCATGTTCGTTGTCAGCGAGATGGTCGGAATTTTCATCGATGCCCTTTCACTTGCCCTTAGCCGATAAAAGAGAAAAAGAATGACTAAAAAAACTGAAAAGCTTCGCAGACTCTTGCACGCTCAGGAACAGATGCACAAAAGCACTTCTCGTGCCATCGAACAGGCCGTACAGCAAAAGCAGCAGCTACGGCAAAAGGAAGCAGATCTGGTAAAACTGATGGCGGAGGGAGATCCTGTTCTCGTCAACGCTTTCATGCAATCCCATGTCAAGCAACTGCGGAAAGTCGCGGTAGAGCGGGCCGAGCTGGACGAGGCATTGGCCTTGTTGCAAAAGCAGCTACAAAAGCATGGAACGACTTTGGAAGCCGTGAAGCGGTTTTTGAAAATGGTTGAAACCAAGGAGCGTCAAGATCAGGAAAAAGCGGACAATCTGGAGATTCTGGAAATGGTCGCTATTTCCAACGATAACAAAATGTAGACATTTCAGTTCCTTACCACGACGTATCAAGAAAGCCCCTCGCGGGCTTTCTTTTTTATTTGCGCCTTTCCCCAATTCTACGTGAGAAAAAATATAAAACTGGTTTTGCCGGTCAGCCTCGGGCAAGGTTCGCCCTTTATGTTGACCGTACGACAGGTTGAGCACAACGGAGACCCCAACGCTCAAAGGCATGATGCCGCCCTGCCGTCCCGGATAAGCCCGGAATGTCCCCAACAACCAAATCCTTGAAAGGGACATCATTATGTCTAACAGTATCCTGACTAACTCTTCTGCAATGACTGCTTTGCAGACCCTGAATGCAACCAACAAATCCCTGGATGCTACTCAGTCACGCATTTCCACTGGCTTGCGTGTTGCCGGTGCAGAAGACAACGCCGCTTACTGGTCAATTGCAACCACCATGCGTTCCGATAACGATGCACTGTCTGCAGTGCAGGACGCTCTGGGCCTTGGTGCTGCAACGGTCGATACCATGTACACCGCTGTTAACGCAGCTGTTGACGTTGTATCCGACATTAAAGCCAAGCTGGTTGCAGCTGAAGAACCTGGCGTTGATCGCGCCAAAATTCAGTCGGACATCACCGAGCTTCAGAAACAGTTGAAAAGTATCTCTGACTCGGCCGTGTTCAACTCTGAAAACTGGCTATCTTCAGACGGTACCGGCGCTGGTGCAATTAATAGCAAGAGCATCGTTTCTTCATTCAGCCGTGCAGGCGGTTCAGTCAGTGTTCAGACGATCGATGTTGACATTCAGAGCACTCGTTTGTTTGACACCGGTGGTGATACCGGCGTGCTGGACGTCGATCTGAACTCAGTTTACAGCAGCTTCACCGCAAGCACCGTAGCCAACACCGGTGGTGATGGTTCCGGCTCAGGTGCAGTTTCTGTGTGGAACCTTGACATTACGGCAGTGACAGACTCGGCAACTGACCTTGCTGAACTTACCGAACTGGTTGGTGCTGTTGACCAGCAGTTGGGTGCGCTGACGGATGCAGCAACCAATCTGGGTTCTGTCAAAAACCGCGTTGACATGCAAAGCGACTTCATCAACGAACTGACAGACGCCATTGATCGTGGTGTTGGCCAGCTGGTTGACGCAGACATGAACGAAGAATCCACCCGCCTGAAAGCTCTTCAGGTTCAGCAGCAGCTTGGCATTCAGGCTCTCTCGATTGCCAACTCTGGTTCTCAGAGCATTCTGTCTCTGTTCCAGTAAGCTGATCATCAAGTGGGCTCTTGATATTCTGACAGCTGTAAGAGGCGCATCCCAACGGATGCGCCTCTTATGTTTTTATCCGTCATTTTAGACACAAATCTTCATATCAAGTCAGCTTGCACAGGCTTCACGCAAGTTTTCCAGCCCATAGTCAAAAAAAGACATTTCCTTTGTTCAAAGAGGGTTGAATTTCGATGCCTGGCAGCGCACAAGCCGAAAAAATATTGGCAAATCTAAAAGAGCTTGGTCCCAGAAGGCTCATCGCTCTCGGTCTTATTGGACTTATGACCCTGATGGTGGTCGGCGGAGGAGCCTATTTTCTCTCCAAGCCGCAGATGACCGTCCTTTATTCAGGGCTGGACCGTGAAGATATCACCCGCATTGGCTCTTCCTTGCGCGATGCGGGTATCAAGTTTGACGTAAATACCGAAAGTTCTGCGGTGCTTGTGTCCTATTCATCGGCGTCTCAAGCCAGAATGTTACTTGCAGAACGGGGATTGCCGCGCGGCGAAAGCGCGGGGTATGAGCTTTTCGACAATCTCGGCTCTCTGGGGCTCACATCATTCATGCAGGAGATTACCCGCGTTCGCGCTCTGGAAGGCGAATTGGGGCGAACAATCCAGTCGATGAAAGATGTCCAGTCGGCCCGCGTCCACATCGTGCTGTCGGAAAAAGGCTCGTTCAGGCAAAAGGATCAGAACCCTTCGGCGTCGGTCGTCATCAAGGCCGCGGGGACCGGAGAATTTCAAACCGCACAGGCTATTCGCTATCTGGTGGCGGCTGCCGTTCCGGGCATGAAACCATCGGAAGTGACTGTTCTTGACTCCTCCGGCGCTCTGCTGGCGTCGGGTCAGGGCAAGGAATCCACCTCTGCAGGCGAAATGGCCGGTCTGGAGGATCTGGTTTCCAATCGTATTCAGGAAAATATTCGCAAAACCCTTACCCCTTATCTGGGCCTTTCCAATTTTCAGGTTTCCGTAGCAGCGACCCTGAATACCGATCAGGAACGTGTGGCACAGACGATCTATGACCCAGATAGTCGCATTGAGCGATCTATCCAGACTGTAAAATCCAGCGAAAGTGCTCAAAACGCCAGCTCTCAGCCACCGACCACGGTTCAGCAGAATCTTCCTGACAACGGGGTGGATGACAGCGGCAGCGAGCAATCAACGGAAGAAAACCAGCGGCGAGAAGAAACCGTAAACTACGAAATTTCAACCAAGAAGGTTGAGCAGACCCGCGAAGGCTATGACGTTGAGAGACTCTCCATTGCCGTTCTGGTCAACCGGGCTCGCATATTGGAAAATCTCGGCGATGACGCCGATGAGACAACCATCAACAATGCGATCAACACTCATATTGCCGAAATCAGCGAATTGGCTTCATCTGCAGCCGGTCTGAACAGCCAGCGTGGAGACCAGATCAAGGTGGCCGTTGTCGATTTCCAGGCTGGAACCGGCGATCTGGAACCTCTGCCTCCACTGCCTGTCACGCAGATCCTGCTGCAGCAATCAGGCAATGTCATCAACGCAGTCAGCATTCTGCTGGTTTCCACCCTGTTGATCTGGTTCGGTCTTCGCCCTGCCATCAACGCTCTGGTACCGAAGCCCGTTGCCAATGACAACGTACCCGAATTGGGTGCCTTGGAAGATGAACTTGACGAGGGCCTCGAATATTCGGGCTCAAATCCAAGCATGCATGCAGGATTGATCGAGGAGCTATCCAAGAAGCTTGACGCCTCCCCAGTACGCAAACTCGAGCGGGTCGTGGAAATGAACGAAGAGCAATCTGCGGCGATCCTCAAACAATGGTTCTATGAATCGGAGACAGCATGATGGCATTGGCTCTGAAAGACTTAATCCCTTGCGTAGACGACATGGTGCCCGAGCCATTGGCCATCAAACCGCTGCAAGAAGAGGAAACCCAGCCCGCCCCATCGCCGATTGTCTTCGGTGGCCTTGAATTGTTGCTCCCGGTCAAGGAGACCAAAGGAGTAGCACCAACGCCATATGAAGCCCAGGTCGTTAAAACCGAAGCCTGGTCCCGAGGCCTGAAGGATGCCGAAATTCTCTGGCAGGAGCAACTCTCCGTACAGCGCGCCAAGCTGCATGAAGAATTCGAAGCCATGAAGCAGGTACTCGCGGCTGAATTGCATCGTCAACTGCAAGACCATATTGCCGAACAATTGGACCAGATCAAAACCATGCTGGCCAATCAGGTCGCCGACATTCTGCATCCCTTCATTGCCGAACGCGCCCGGTTGCAGGTGGTCTCACAGTTCGCAGAAATGGCAGAACTGGCGTTGGAAGACTCCATAGCTGACAGCGCTATCCTGTCGGGGCCTGAAAATCTGCTTGCCCTGCTTGGCCATGCCGTGGATTGCGAAAAGCTGACAGCCCTGGTTGGCACCACAGATCTTTGCAGTGCAAACGGCGATCAATCCGAAATTTCCTTGCAAATCGATGCAAGCGCTTATGAAACCCGCTTGAATGACTATCTGGCAGAATTGAGAGAGGCGGTGAAAGATGACTGATCCAGAGCAAAATGGCGAGAAGGAACTGATCATCATCCGTCGTCGCTACGACATGGATATGGACAGACCACATGGTGGCGTCTGGAAAATAGCCCATGCGGATTTCATGACCGCGATGATGGCATTCTTTATGGTGATGTGGCTCATTTCCAGCACAGATGATGCGGCCAAGAAGCATATCGCCAGATATTTCAACCCGGTCAAACTGTCCGAGATGACGCCCTTTCCAAAAGGGCTGGATGATCCAAATCCGAATGCCCAATCCTCAAAATCAAAAACGGCGGCCGAAGTCGATGAGAAGGCTGACAGATCTATGACCAAAGCCCGCTCATCTGCGGCTCAAAGCCTTGCTCAATCTGCAGCAAGCTCCGAAATTGGCTCAAAACAGGCAATCATCAAGAATGTCGACATGAGCAAAGGAGGAGAGAACCACAGGAACCTGCCGACCTACACAGAGGCTGAAATATTCTCAGATCCATACGGTGTGCTTGATCACATTGTCATGGAAGCCCAGACGACGTCTGAGACGGAGCAGGATGCAAGCCAAATTGCATCGATCAAGTCGCAAGCTGCAGGTGAAGGGGGAGCCGCCATGCGCGATCCGTTCGCTCCGCTTTCCTGGCGGCTCAACCCTCTGTCGCTGAACGATAAAGACCTTGCTGAAACAGCAACATCGTCAGCCTTTTCTCTCGTGGGAAATGATGAAAACGAAGCTTCGCAGGACGGAGAGAATGCGTCGGCGTTGCAAGCCCGGAATACGGTAGCAGCCAAAGCATCCGCCGTTCCTCTAAACAAGCCGACTACGCCTTTGTCTGACCTTGCCGATCAGGAAAGCCCGACCAAATCGGAAACCGGCGACGTGGGCGAGACTTCCGATGATCCGACACAAATCGGCCTCATCACCGGCCCCATTCCCAATGGCAAGATGGCTCTTGTTGCACCTCTCAAGAAAACCGCGGGAGACGACAAGGCCAACCCCATCAACTATGGCGATGATATCGGCCAGACCGGAGCTATTGCGCAGCAGCTTAATGCCTTCAAGAGCATTCTGGCAGGAGAACTCAATCAGCCCCCACGCCAGTTGATCGGAAATGAGCTTACGGTCACCACCAGTGGCGACGATATTCTCATCAATGTATCGGACAGCGCCAATTACGGAATGTTTGCAATCGGTTCATCAGAACCCACGGCCCGCACAATCAAACTGCTGGAACGCATTGCCAAGAGCCTGAACAAGACCAAAGGCGATATCATCATCCGAGGTCACACAGACGCACGCCCATTCCGCAACGGTAAAAGCGACAACTGGCATCTTTCCACCGCCCGTGCGCACATGGCTCGCTACATGTTGATCCGAGGCGGACTGGACGAGAAGCGTTTGCTGCGGGTTGAAGGCTATGCCGACCGAGCCTTGAAGCATCCTGATCACCCTGATGCAGACGATAACCGCCGCATCGAGATCCTTATTCATCCTGCCAAGGAGACCAGGCCATGACTGTCAAAAAGTTCATTGGCAAAAAGTTCATTGGCACGGCTGGGTTGCTTGCATGTTTGCTTGTCTCCAGCCCGTCCATCTCCACCAGTTTTGCCCAGCCACAAACGCAGCCCAATCCTCAGACCCAGCCCCAAACGCAGCCCAATCCTCAGCCACAGGCACAGACTCAGGCTCAGGCCGAAGCCGCTGGAGCTGCGGCAGAGAAAAGCAAAGCCCCGGAAGACAACACGGACATTCATGCTGTCGATGAGTCGGTCGAACAAATGCAACCCTATATGCAGGTTCGGGTCGTCCAGAATTTGCAGACCCAAACGGCAAAGGGTTCGAAACAGGCGCTCGTTGCCGAACAAAAGCTCATTCCCAGCCTGAACCAGCATTTTCTGGATCTGCCACCAGATACCTGGGGAAATGAACAAAACGCTCGCGCGGCGGTTATTCATCTGCTTTCAGGGGGCCACCCTGCTGTTGGGCATCGTCTCTTGAGCCTTGACCCGCCTGCCGCAGTAGATCCGCAGCTCTTGCAAGGAGCTGTGGCCTATATTGAAGGACGAAAGGGCGAAGCGCGCGCAGCATTGTCTTCGATAGACCCACTGAAGCTTTCTCCGACGCTCGGAGGCCAGATCGCTCTGGTTCAGGCCATTGTTGCACTGCCGGATAATCCTGCGGCGGCACTGATTGCCATTGACAAGGCAAGACTGCTGCTCCCCGGCTCTCTGGTGGAGGAAGCTGCGTTGAGGCGAGGGGTTTCCGTCGCATCAACCATGAACGATCCCAGGCTTCTGCAGACCTATGCGCTGCAATATATGCGCCGTTTCAACAACTCGATCTATAATTCAGATTTCCGCCGCCGGTTTGCACTCGCCATGCGCCGATTTGGCAAGAGCAAGGACGAGGCTGTCTTCACAGATCTTGATACAGTCATTGCGCAGTTTGATCTGGACGCAAGGCGCAGCCTTTATCTGTTGCTGTCCTACTCCAGCCTGATTGCCGGCAATGTCAAGCTTGCCAATCAGGCAGCAGAAACCGCGCTGCCTCTCTCGCTAGACAATACGGAAAGCCAATCCCGCGCACATCTTTACCTAGCAGGCTCCATGCTGGAGGCTGACAAGATCAGGCAGTCGCTCGAACATCTTTGGAAGGTAAAAAGAAGCAAGCTGAGTTCTCGCGACCAGATATTGGCCGACAAGATTGCGCTGGTGCTTAACAATATCCGTGCCTGGCCTGAAAGCGATGCGCCAGCTTTTGAATTCAGTTTCTCTTCTGCTGCAGCTGCAAAAGGTGAACCGGAGTGGCAACTGGACACAATCGATCAAGCCAAAAGAGCTATTCAGGAAACCGACCTTTTCCTCTCATCTTCAACTCAAGCCTCAGCACGGTAAGACCATGACCAGCCCAATGATTTCGAATAGCGCTATTGCAGGGTCCGTCAGACCTCATGTTACCAACAAACTAGCCATTCATGGTGACAGCCAAAACCAGAACAGAAATGGTGGCCGTGATGATGATGCTTATTCTGAAGCAGACGCGTCAAGCTGCGATCAGCTTGATGCCGAGGACGCACAGAAGTCTTCTTCCCGTGCAAAACATAAGGGCGATCAGTCGTCCGTTTCCTTTGAACATCTGCTTGAATTGGTCAATTCCAAACTTGAGAGCAAGGATGGTAGCGATTTAGCATCCGATGCCTCTGCAATTGCTTCAGATCGCGGCAGCCAAAGCACTGCTGCCAGTCAGCCCAGCGTGGAGACCGTCGAACAGCTTCTGGCTCAGGCCGGTTTTGGCAAAGCCGTAGAAGCCCAAACCACAACCGCCGGAGGATCTCAGTTGCTTGATGGCACTCCACTTGCCGCCAGCGCACAGCAGCAGGGGCAGGAGCCAAAGACGTCTGCAATTGCCACTTTCCTTTCAGCGGTGACCGGTGATGATGCTGCGGGCGCAGAAAATACCGCGGGATTGGAAGAAAAAATCGCCAATGGGACGAACAATCAGGATGGTGGCGCGAAAGGAAACCTCTTCGGGCAATCACTCGACGAGCAGGAAAAACTCTCGCTCGGCACCCTCGACCAGCTAACAAAGGCGGCAAAAGCATCCTCCGAGCAGACGATTGATCCATCCACACTCAAGACACAGTCATTGGAAATGCGGGCCAACTCGGCGTTTGATCAGGTGATGCCCCTTGTCAAGGATGCCGTTCTCTCCCCTCTTCAGCGCTCTCAGGAAGATGGCTTTACCCTCTTGAGGCAGGAAACACATTTCGCGCCGATCAATGCACTCGAAGAGGCCGGCATTGAGCCGACCAAAGCCATGCAGCCTAATGCAGGAGCAGTTCTCTCGCAGATTGCGGACGCCATCAAGAATAACCCGCTTGCTGACAGCACATCGACTTCCGACACATCCATGCGCTCTTGGGGGGACGACACGCAATGGCAAGGCTCCCTTCGCTTGCAGCGCAGCGGAGATGCCTTGCGCGTTCTCGATATCCAACTCCATCCGGCGGATCTGGGCAAGGTGCGCCTTTCGGTTCGCCTGAATGAAAACAATGTCGAGGTTCGCATTGAAGCAACCAAAGCTGAAACAGCGAAATTGCTGGAAAGCAACCAGACCGAATTGAACAAGATATTGCAAAAAGCAGGGTATCATGCGGATCGCATCTCTGTGATCGCAGTTGATGAAAAGGGAGCGTCTCATATTCTCCCGCCATCGCACAACGATAGCCTCAACCAACAGTCTGATCAGGGTCGCTCCGCTTTTGCCGGCTTTGGCAATGGATCAAATGAGGGGAGTGATGCGCAGCAACACGCCCCGGCCAAAGATGAAAATGCCCCCACTCCCTTTGAACGAAGTGATGGACAGGATGATGGCACAGACCATGCAAGCATGTCGGACAATCCGCTTCACCGCAGGCTTACTTTGTAGCGCCTTTCTTTTCGGCGGTTTTGCAAATGAAGCAGCAAGCGCTGAGACGACGCAGGTTGATGCAGTCTGCGAGAAAGAAATGCGCGCAGCCGCTGCCAGTGAAGGCGTTCCTCTGGGTATTCTCTATGCCGTCGGCCTGACTGAAACGGGCCGGGGGCTCAAACTGCATCCATACGCTCTCAATATCGAGGGCAAATCGGTCATGACATCGACAAAGAAAGCCGCTCTTGATGCTTTCTATCAGGCCCGTCAAAGTGGCAAGAAGCTGATTGATCTTGGCTGCATGCAAATCAATCACCACTATCATTCACAAGCCTTTTCCTCTCTAGATGAAATGATTGATCCCCACGCCAATGTTCGCTACGCGGCCAAGTTTCTCAAGCAATTGCGCGCCCGTGAGGGAAGCTGGACCATGGCTGTCGCAAGATATCATGCGGGGCCAAACAACAACCCGGCACAAAAACGCTATGTCTGCGCGGTGATCCGCAACCTTGTTGCCAGCAAATTCGGACGTTGGACGGCCAAGTCACGGGCATTCTGTCAAAAATAGCACCCGGCAGTATCGCACCTTGCCGCTATGGCTACTGGCAAATTCACGCTTCTCCCATCTAGCAAATAATTAGTGTGTCTTGCTTTTTCAGGCTGGCCCAACGCCAGGCCAACAGGCAGAACGCACGCCAGCCATTTTGTTGTTCTTCTACAAAATAATCAAAAATTTAAATTAATTCATGCAGTTAGATAATTTTCAAGACCAGTTTCGCGCAAGCCTTCTGCCCTATCCTCTTTTTGTAAACACCCCTCTGTCCCTTTCGGACATGTTGAACCACTGCTCCGCATCCGGGAGATAGCGGTCACTTTAAACAGGAGAGCACCATGGGCCTTTACGGCGTAATGCGTTCTAGTGTTTCAGGCATGAACTCCCAATCGAGCAAACTGGGCACCGTGTCTGATAACATCGTCAATGCGAATACGACCGGCTACAAGAAAGCCGAAACAGAGTTCAAATCCATTGTGACTTCGCAAAGCACAACCACCTATAATTCCGGTGGTGTGGAAGCCCTGACATCATATGATATTTCGACTGCAGGCAGCATGGAATATACGACCAGCGTCACCGATCTGGCGATTGACGGCAATGGCTTTTTCATCGTCTCTGATGGCGATGGGACCCCTTTCCTGACCCGAGCAGGCAGTTTCGTTGCAGATTCCGACGGCAACCTGGTCAATACTGCAGGCTATTACCTACAGGGCTTTGACCTTTCAAACGGCACGCCGACCGTTGTCGCCAACGCTCTGACAGGACTTGATAAAGTCAATATCAATCAGGCTCAACTGGAAGCCAGCCCGACCACAGAAGGGTCCATGAGCGGCAACCTGCCAGCCAATGCCGACATTGTTGACACCGCAGTTTCCAATACTCCGGCAGACAACGACGGTGTGCTTACCAATATCGACTATACCGCCAAGACATCCCTCGTCGCCTATGATGACGTTGGCAACAAAATGCAGCTGGATATCTACTTTACCAAAACAGGCACGGACACCTGGGAAGCATCGGTCTTCAACAATGCAGATGCAACAGACGGAGGCTTTCCTTACACCCAAACTGTTACCACCGCGCACGGTAATACCTACACCAACCCGCTTTCCACCACGACGCTGAACTTCAACGCAGATGGAACGCTCGCTGCGGCATCACCAACCGCGTTGACCTTCCATATCCCGGATCATGAACCGGCAACCGATGATGTTACCCTCTCTATTGAGGGCATGACCCAGCTCGCAGCCGATTTCGGCGTCGACGATCCGACACTTGATGGCAATGCGCCACAGAGTGTTGAAAGCGTGGAAATCGACAAGGATGGCACCCTGTATATGGTTTACGAGGATGGATCTCGTGAGGCCACCTATCGCATCCCGACAGCCGACGTTGCCAGTGAAGACAATCTCGCACCGATGGGGGGAGAGGTCTATTCGACAACCAATGAAAGTGGTGATGTTCAGGTCGGTTTTCCGGGGGAAAACGGACTGGGAACAATGGTCTCCGGTGCGGTTGAAGGCTCCAACGTCGATTTGGCCGAGGAGCTCACCAATCTGATTGTCGCCCAACGGTCTTTCTCAGCCAGTTCCAAGGTCTTCCAAACCGGGTCAGATCTGCTGAGCGAGGTTGTGAACCTCACAAGGTAACCCCGGTAACACGAGACTACAAAGCGAGCAGCCCCTCCCTCTCCCACCTTCGTAGTCTCGTGCAATTTTTAAGGTAAGTGTCATGAGTCTTTCAGTTGCACTGCAGGTCGCACAATCTGCGTTGAGCACGCGCCAGAAAGAAACCGCCGTTCTTTCTCGCAACATCACCAATGCCAGTCAGGAAGGTTACACGCGCAAAACCGCGCTGGTCTCGACGTTGCAATCAACTGACGGATCCGGTGGAGGCGTCTATGTCAGCGCGGTTGCCAGAGCGACCGACCAGGCCTTATTCAAGAACCTCCTTTCAGCAACCTCTGTAGGGGAAAAGAGCGATGCCTATCTCGATGGGCTTACGCGCTTGTCAGATACAATCGGAGACACCGAACAGAACATCTCGCCTGCGGCTGTATTGGGCCAGTTGGAAACTGCCTTGCAAGCCTATGGAGCGATGCCATCTGACTCCGTTCTGGCCCAACAGGTCCTGTCGGCTTCCCAGAATATGGTCGAAACCCTCAATGATGCATCCAGTGCCGTTCAGTCAGAACGGGAAAATGCCGATGCCGAAATTAACAAGTCTGTCGAAACGATCAACGACCTGCTTTCCCAGATTGAATCTCTCAATAAAGAGATTGTAAGCGGCACGGAACTGGGCAGTGATATCACCGACCTGCAGGATTCCCGCGATCAGGCCGTCTTGCAGCTTTCCGCCGAAATCGGCATCAAGACGCAGTTGCGCGAGAATAACGATCTTGTCATCACGACCGAAAGCGGCGTCATGCTGTTTGAAACAACAGCCCGAAGCGTCACCTTTGATGCAACGGACACCTATTCGGCCTCGACTGTTGGGAATTCCGTTTATGTGGATGGGGTGGCAGTTGCCGGACCGAACGCCAAGATGGAAGTGAGCAACGGACGCATTGCCGGTCTGGTTGCCGTGCGGGACGAAGCTGCGGTCACATATCAAAACCAACTTGATGAAATGGCGCGTGGCCTCATCAGCGTTTTTCAGGAAAGCGGTAATGCGGGCATCTTCACCTATTCGGGGGGACCGGCCATTCCGGCCTCTGGCACGCTTGTCGCCGGGCTGGCATCAGACATTCAAGTCAATAGTGCGATTGACAGCAACAATCTGGATCTCATCCGAGACGGGATAACCATCGACTATAACCCCGACGATTACGCCAGCTATGGTGATCGAATTCAGGATCTGCTCAGCAAACTTGATGATTCAATGGCGTTCGATAGTGCAACCAGTGTCGATACGACGGGAACCCTCACTGACTTCGCCGCGTCATCCGTCAGCTGGCTGGAAGCAGAACGGCAATCTGCGGATACCACGGCAGAGAACCAGACCATAACGCTGACCCGTGTGACGGAATCCCTTTCCAACAAGACCGGCGTCAATATCGACGAAGAAATGCAGAGCATGCTGGAAATTGAACGGAGCTACACAGCGACCGCAAAATTGATCAGCACGATTGATGAAATGTTGGATCAACTCCTTCAGATTGCAGGCTAATCATGACCAGTTATATCTCTACCCTTTCCATGTCTACCGCGACAAGCAAGTCTATTGCTTCACAATCTACCAATCTTGTGAAGTTGCAGAAAGAAGCGGCATCAGGACGCAAATATGACGTCGGGCTGGACCTTGGCAGCTCCACGGGCGAAGCGGTCTCCATTCGCGCCCAGTTTGCAACGCTCAATGCCATTGCCGATACCAATGCGCTGATTTCGAGCAATCTGGACGTGTCCACCAAAGCTCTTGAAAATGTGTCCGCCAGCGCGACCGACTTCCAGTCGACACTCCTGACAACGATTGGCAGCGGCACTGCACGCAGTGTGATTGTTTCAAGCGCCAAGGGATATCTGGACGAGCTGGTTTCGACCATGAATACCTCGTTCAATGGCTCTTACATTTTCGCCGGGATCAACACCGAAAACACACCGCTTGAAGACTATGAATCAGGCTCCAGCAGCAAGGCGGCAATCGACAGCTCGCTGTCAACATTCCTGACCAGCAAAGGCTACAGCTCAGTTTCGGAACTCACAGCATCTGACATGGATGAGTATCTGAACAATGGCTTTGCCAACGAGTTTACCGATGCAAACTGGAAGGCCAACTGGTCTCAGGCGACCGATGCGGTAACGTCCAGCAGAATTTCAGCCACCGATGTGATTGATACGTCTGCCAGCGCCAATGAAGAATCCTTGCGCCAACTGACCATGGCCTACACCATGGTTTCCAGCCTTGGCGCTGAAGATATGTCGCAAGAAGCCTTTGACGTTATCGCGACCAAGGCAACAGAGCTGATCGGAGCAGGCATTCAGGGACTAAACAACGCAATCGGCAAGTTGGGCAATGCTCAGGCGCGAGTCTCAGACGCATCAGATCGTATTTCCATTCAGACCGACACCCTCAACGAACGCATCATCGATCTGGAAGGCGTCGATACCACAGAGGCCTCGGTTACATTGTCAAATGCTGTCACCCAGCTGGAACTGACTTATTCCATTACCAGCCGGATGCAGAATTTGAGTCTGCTGAATTATCTGTAACTCACCTCTATCTGGAACAAACGACGGCCAGAGGATTTTCGCAACAAGAGCAGCCCCGAAAGGATTGGCACCAGCCAATGCTCTAAAGGCTTCTCCTACCTGCCAACCAATTTGAACAATCAATCGGGCGAGGTATTCAATGTACACTTCCTATTATGCAGAAAGCTCTCAACTATCGGGTGCATCTCAAAGAAGTGATGAACTCGAGGCAATCAATCACGTGGTTGACGGCCTAAGGGCGGCCAAGCTGCAGGGTATCCAGTCCCCTGCAGGCATCAAAGCGCTGTATCAGACCAATCTGTTCTGGAGTTATTTGCTGGAAGACCTGAGCAAACCGGAAAATTCACTGCCCGATCAATTGAAAGCCAACCTTATTTCGATTGGAATTTTCATTCTCAAAGAGGTGGGGCGCATCCGTCAGAATGAGACCGATGATGTGGATGCATTGATAGATCTCAACGAAATGATTAGCAGTGGGTTGGCACAATGAAACCGATGCGGCTGACGTTCAAATCCGGAGAACGGCTCTATATCAATGGCGCTGTTATCCGGTTTCCCAAGAAAACAACCATCGAGTTGCTGAATGAAGCTGAATTCCTGCTCGAAACCCATATTATCCAGGCGGATGAAACCACCACGCCCCTAAGGCAGCTCTATTTCATCGCCCAGATGATGTTCACCTCTCCAAGCAGCACCGAGGACGCCCACAAAACGTTTCTCCAATTCGCACGCAGTCTCACAGGGATCGTTGATCACTATCTTCTCTGCGCAGGCATTCAGGAGATTGTCGATATCGTCAATGCTGGCAATTATTATGAAGCCATGAAGAGAATTCGTGATCTCTATCCACTGGAAGCCAGCCTGATGAACGATGTTGTAGACAGGCGCGAACAACCGGAATTCTACAGAAAACAGAGGGTTGGCGCAGAAAGCCACCTCTAATTCGCTCCACTCAAGAGAAACAGAAAGCGCGTGCCTGGGGAGGCCCATTCCCCTGTTCAGGCATCTCGCATCTGCTCCGAACAAAAGGAACGGCGACCATGTCCGTATCAGCAGTAAACACTTCGACCAATGTGCAAAGCACGACTTCAACAACATCCAGCACAAGTGATGCAATGACGCTCGACTATGATGCTTTTCTGCAAATGATGGTAACGCAGATGCAGAATCAGGATCCGACAGATCCAACCGACATGGGAGAGCAAATGGCGCAGTTGGCCTCATTCTCAAACGTTGAGCAGAATATCCAGACCAACAGCAAACTGGATGAGGTGCTTTCCCAGCTCTATGTCAACCAGTCAACCAGTCTTGTTGGCAAAACCCTGTCTGCCACCCAGAATGGCGAAGACATCTCCGGCACAATTGAGACTGTTACAATTTGCACAGATGGCGTGGTCGCTACCCTTGATGACGGAAGCAACGTTCTCGTGGGCCCAGGGGTTACGGTATCCTGATGAATGAAGTTGACGCACTTGATCTGGTCCGGGAAGCTTTCTGGACCATCATCATTTCGGCCAGCCCTGCGGTAGGAGCTGCCATGGTGGTCGGGATCGCGATTGCGCTGTTTCAGGCGCTTACCCAGGTTCAGGAAATGACTCTGACCTTTATCCCGAAAATTCTGGTTATCTTTCTCATGTTGATTGCCAGCGGTACCTTCATCGGCACCCAGATAACAAGCTTCACGCAGATCGTCTATGATCGCATTGAGCATGGTTTTTGAGGGCACTTGCCTTTTCCAATCCGTGAAATGAAGGGGTATGCCCCCATGCTCACCTTCTTACATGCTTACATGCTTACATGCTTACATTCTAGCCATGAGCATTGTTCTGTAACGCCCTACGCTTTGCGCTGGGCGTACTGGCGCAGCCTATCTGGCGGTCGCCCTGCCTTTTAAGGCTTTTCCATTTTCACGATATTCTCCCTAAATACACCTGCCATCTCTGCCCCGTTCTGTGGCGAGTGGGAAGCCCTCTGCCGGATCGTCGAGTTTCACGGCTCGCCTTTATCAAACCTGTTTCTTGGGTTCCGCCATCTTGCTCGCATATCGGCTCATAACGGCCTTACAGAGCTGTTTTGTCGATAACAATCGAGACTTCATGGAAAGAGCGGGAAAGCGCGTCTGAAGGCGCTGGAGACGCTTCTGAGCATATTTGATCATGTCGTATTCCCTCTGGCGCAGAAAGTACCAATCGAGCCAAGCGATCGCAGATAAAACTAGGGGGAGACGCTTCTATGTCCCGGGTGGACCGGGAAAATCAATATATGCGCTGACTGTGGCCGTTCATGGCCACGATAACTGCAATAACCATCTGCAGGTGCGGTTTATTGATGGGTCATTTCGGTGCAAGCCAAGTGGGGCTTTACCATTCTCGTAATTATTTCAATTCCTGCCAATCTGGCAGGCAACAGGGTATTTGGCCGGCTTACTCAGGCTTGTTCTGAAAATACGTTGAACATGTAACCCAGATAACGCTTGGAATCGATCGGATCATATCCCAGACGCTGCTTCAGTTTCTTGCGCAGCTTGCTGATATGGCTCTCGACGACGGTTTCTTCGACATCTTCGTTGAGCAGCCCATAAACAGCATTATAGATCTGAGCGCGGCTGACACGGCGATCCTTGTTCTTGACCAGATATTCCAGAATACGACGTTCTCTTCTGGGCAGCTCAAGGGCTTCGCCACAAATCTCGGGGGAACGGCCATCGAAATAGACCCGAACATCACCTTCAACCTGCTGCATTTCATTTTGCTCCCCAGATCGTCTGCTAATCACGGCAGCTCTGACAAGTATTTCTTTTACATGGATGGGCTTGCTCACAACATCATCAAACCCTGCGGCAAACAAATCCAATGTCTGTTCGAGTGAGGTTCTGTCATTCAGGGCAATCAGGGGGGTTTTACGGCAGCGAGACCGGATAAGACCTGGATAGCGATGTCTCTCTTCACAATCGCCCAGAAGAAAAGCCTCTACAGAGTCAATGTCGGTGTCAGAAAGACTGGTGACCCAACTGCCGAATTCGTCTGGGACAATGCCGATCGAAGGAACTCCTTCGCGCTGGAATCCGGCGGTATAACCTTCTGAAACCAAATCTCGTTTTTCAATCAATACAATCATCGAAACACTCCATTCTTGGTATGTATAGAGGTATTGCAATGACCGCCGCGCGTCACTAGAAAACACACAGCTGCAGACATGTTTCAAAAAGCTCAGAAAAAGAAAGATAAATACTATTCGCTCGCTTTTAGTAGAATTATGCCTAAAAGTGTCAGTATTTTTCGGAAGGATTTTATTCAAGAGGCCTAATGCACTCGATTTAAAAGACTTTTATGCCCCACACTGACCACAATCAAGAGCTTGCACATCCCATTGGTTAACAAATATTTACGCATTTCTTACACACATCTCAATAGCATCATTGAAACAATAGCTTTTCAAATTTGATGCTTTGGATAAGTCCATTCAGTAGTAGCCCGTAGTACGAATGAACTGACAGTGTAAAAATTACCAATACCCCATTTCAACCAATATGCCCGCCCCGCTTTTCTGCAACAAGATCACGGTCAAACCAGAAGAACCTCCGGCGAAAACAGTAACAGAAGAAATCTTCCGACACACAAAATAACGCTCAAAAGCACCCCAACATTAACCTACACGCATTATATTTAGACAAAATCAGATACAAAAAAGGCCTCAGAGAGGTGCTCTGAGGCCTTTTAAAATCAGACCGGAGGATTATGTCCT
The DNA here is from genome assembly GCF_963664735.1 of uncultured Cohaesibacter sp. Lineage (NCBI taxonomy): Bacteria > Pseudomonadati > Pseudomonadota > Alphaproteobacteria > Hyphomicrobiales > Cohaesibacteraceae > Cohaesibacter > uncultured Cohaesibacter sp. The sequence goes on from NZ_OY761553.1 coordinate 2,848,217, forward strand.
GGATCCGTCACTGGACCACCAGCTCGGCCTGTAAGGCCCCCACAGACTTGATTGTCTGCAAGATCGAGATGACGCCTGATGGTTTGAGCCCAATGCGATTAAGTCCGCTGACGATGGTCTGCAAATCGGTTCCACCTATGATCGACAAGGCGCCGCCATTCTGCGAGACATCAATATTGGTTTCCGGTAATACAACAGTCTGCCCACTATCAGAGAAGGGTTCTGGCTGGCTCGCCATCGGATTTTCCGTAATCCGCACGACCATGCTGCCATAGGTAACGGCAACCGTTGAAATTTGGACGTGATTGCCAATCACGACAGTGCCTGTGCGCTCATCCACGACCACCTTTGCGGGCGTATCCGGCTGGATGACCAGACCTTCTATCTGAGCGATAAAGCGGGTTCCGCTGATGCTTCCCGGTTTCTGAAGTACGACCGAGCGGAAATCGCGTTCTCTGGCCAGCTTGACCCCATATCTTTCTCTGGAGAATGCGTTGATCGCATCGGCAATGCGAACCGCCGTATTGAAATCGGGATTTGAAAGCTGCAGGACAAAAGAGGGCAGATCAAGGAAATCATCGTCCAGCTCTCTTTCCACAATCGCCCCATTGGGAATCATGCCAGATGTTGCGATGCCTTCACTGAGGGATTGCGCATCACCTTGCTCTGAAAAGCCCGAAACGGCCAAGCCGCCTTGGGCAACGGCATAGACCTTGCCATCAGACCCCATCAGAGGTGTGGCAATCAATGTGCCCCCCGAAAGAGACGAGGCATCACCGAGCGACGAGACGGTTACGTCAATCCTTGATCCCTTTTTGACAAAGGCAGGAAAGTTGGCCGTCACGACAACAGCTGCGACATTCTTGGTGCGCAGGTTGGCGTCGCGAACATTCACGCCCATGCTATCAAGCATTGACTGGAGCGACTGCTCCGTAAAGGGAGAATTCCGCATGGTGTCGCCAGATCCCTTGAGCCCAACCACAAGGCCATAGCCAATCACCTGATTGTCTCTTATGCCTTCAAGGGATGTGACATCCTTGATGCGCACAGCGGCCGAAGCATTAAGCGAGAATAGCAGCGTCCAAAGAGCTGCCGAAAGAAGCCGAGTGAGAGTTTTCATATCATGGCCCTATTGAAATCGTTCCATTTTCTTCGACGCGCCCAATGACGATCAAGCCGGTATCAATGTTGCGGACCCTGATTGCCTCGCCGACCACGCCATCTTCCAATGGCTCTACATGTGCGATAATTTCCAGCCCTCGATCCTGAAAGATGAGCTGGGCCGGCTCGCCGCGCTTGACAACTTCGCGACGGCGAATATCGGAGCGGCCGATCGGCACGCCCATGGGCAATCGCCGAACGGCTTCCTTACCCAGAATATCGTGTATGTTTGGTACCACGGTGAAGCGATCAATGGACTTGGCCTTGAATTTGCGGCTTTCCAAAACCGAAAGCGTGATCACCTCACCGGGCATAATCGTTGTTCTGGGGACAGGCAGAGTGACGGATCGCGTCGTTGCATGGGCCAGATGGGCCCACGCAAATGTCAGCATCAACACGCCTCCCAGCAGCATTACCGAGCGATGCAAGCTTCCATTCATGGGTACCTCCTTACCGACAAGCGCAGTCATTAGCGTATACCTTGTGAAACCACCCCGGCCATATCGTCAGCGGCCTGAATAACCTTCGAGTTCATTTCGTAGCCGCGTTGCGCGGAGATGAGTGCCGTAATTTCCTTGACCGGATCAACGTTTGAATCTTCAAGATAGCCTTGGCGGATGGTGCCGAAACCATCGTCGCCAGCATTGCCTTCAATGGCTTCGCCTGATGCATCTGTTTCAGCAAACAGGTTGGCCCCCTTTGCCTCAAGGCCAGCATCATTGGCAAAGACTGCCAACTGCAGCTGACCGAGTAGCTGAGTTCCATCCTGACCATCAACAGTCACATAGACCTGACCGGTTTCATTGATCTCGACATCGGTTGTATCCTGCGGGATGGTTATTGCTGGCTGCACCGGATAGCCATCGGAGGTTACAAGCAAGCCGTCACCGTTGGTATTGAAAGAGCCTGCTCTGGTGTAGAGGGTATCCCCATCGGCATTGCTGACGGTGAACCAGCCCTTGCCATCGATGGCCAGATCAAAATTGTTGGAGGTGTTGTTTAGCGTACCCTGAGTGTGCAAATTGCGGATCGCTGCTGCGCGAACACCAAGCCCGAGTTGGGCCCCTTCCGGAATAGGCGCTTCGCCGGTCCGGTTCGGCACGCCCTGCACACGAACTGGCTGATAAAGCAGATCGGTAAATTCGGCGCGCGCCCGTTTGTAGCCGGTGGTGTTCATGTTGGCGATGTTGTTGGCAATCACTTCAACATTGAGCTGCTGTGCACTCATTCCGGTGGCAGCAATAGCAAGAGCTTTCATGGTTATAACCTCAGTTTGAAATCATCTAAAAAACAGGATCAAATCGCCATACGGCTGACTTCCTGATACGCAGCAACAACCTTGTCCCTGATGGCTATTGCGCTCTGCAGCGCCACCTCGGCGTTCATCACCGCATCAACAACATTCTGAACAGATTGCTTGCCCTGAATTCCGGCAATGGCGGCAGATTCACCATTCTTGACCGTATCAATGACGTTGCTGGTTACAGTGGAGAAATAGTCCCCGAAGGATTTTCCCGCTTCATCAACATCACCGGAGATATCGACCTGTGCGCCACCATTGCTGATGAAGCGCGTCTCGGACACGGTATTGAAATCGCTTCCACGGGTTGCGAGGCTGGATACTGCGTTCAAACTACCTAACATTGCTAGCTCCTAAGCAAATCGATGGTCCGCAGAACCATGCTGCGTGTCTGGGTTAAAACTTTGAGGTTGGCTTCATAGCTTCTGTTGGTCTCGCGCATGTCCGCCAGCTCAATCAGGCTATTCACATTGGGCAGTTTCACCTGACCATTCTCATCGGCGGCCGGATTGGAGGGGTCATATTCCACGGAAAACGGTGCATTGTCGGTGCCGATATTCTTGACCTTGACCAGAGAGGCGCCTGCGGCTCTATCCATTTCTTCAGCAAAGACAATGGTCTTGCGCCGATAAGGATCAGACCCCGGCGTGGCACCGGTCGACTGGGCGTTGGCAAGGTTTTCAGAAATGACGCGCATGCGCTCAGCCTGCGCGGATAATCCCGTTGACGAGATTTTGAATGTTGCGGAAAGAGGATCAAACATCACTGTGCCTTAGCTGCTATCAACATCATCCCGTGGATGGATTTGATTAGGTTTGTTGTCAAAGTATGATCTCGGGCAACTTCACCGGCTTTCATCATTTCCTGTTCCAGTGAAACCGAGTTACCGGAATAGGTGATGTCCCAGCTATCCTTCTTGTCGACATCAACACTGCGCGTGGCATCGTGCATGGCCGTCATATGACCGGCATGTGTGCTGGTCATGCGAACCGTGGCCTTGTCGAACAGAGAAGAGAAGTCTTCCACATCCTTGGCTCTGTAGCCGGGCGTGTTGGCATTGGCGACATTCTGGGCGATCGTGTTCTCACGAACCGAAAGCCAATTCTGATGTGCGCTGGCCAACTTCATCAAATAGACAGGTTCCATTTGGCTCTCCTTCAAATTCCGATTATCCAGTTTTAGCGGATCAACCTTGTCTGAAGCTGATGAAATCCATCTATCTTATTGATTTTATTTTATTTTCTATATTTTAAATCAAATTTTCAGCGAAGTTTTCGTTCCCCATAGAAACGTATTCGGCCAACGCGCCTGCGCACAAAAACGCCAGACACTGCAATAGCATCTGGCGTTGCGCCCTCTTGGGTTGTCACAAGAAAGCCGTGCTAGAAAAACGACCTGACAAGGCTTCCCACCAGGATGTTCCATCCATCAATGAGAACGAAAAATAACGCCTTGAAGGGCAGAGAAATTGCCGTGGGCGGCAGCATCATCATCCCCATGGACATGGTGATGGTCGCGACGATCAGATCAATGACCAGAAACGGTAACGCGATCAGAAAGCCCATCTCGAACCCTCGTCTCAGCTCTGAAATCATGAAAGACGGAATGAGAACACGCATTTCCACTTCGCTTGGGTTGGCAGCTCTGGTGGCATGAAGCTTCGCCACGGCCAGATCGGTAAACATTCCGATATCTTCATCGCGGACTTGAGAAAGCATGAAGGTGCGGAAGGGAGCCGCAACCTTTTCATATGCCTGATTTTCAGTGATCTCATTGTTAATGAGAGGCTGAACGCCATTTTTCCATGCCTGATCAAAGGTCGGGCCCATGACGTAGAATGTCATGAAAAGAGCCAGACTGACCATCACCATGTTGGAAGGCGTCGACTGCAATCCCAATCCGGATCTCAGAAAGGAAAAAGCAATGGTAAAGCGGATGAAGCTGGTTACCATGATCAGGATGCCAGGAGCCAGAGAGAGCACCGTGAGCAACGCGATCAGCTGGATCATGCGCCCTGAGGCAGAAGCCTCTCCTGCGGGGAGAAGACTGCTCAGATCGATGGATTGCGCCCAGGCCGGGTTGGCCAACAGCAAGAGAAAGGGGAAACCGTAGACTAGTCTTTTCACTGGATCACCATCGTCTCGAGAATGAATTCACGGATATTGCCATCGGCGCGAATTTTTGCGCGCTGGTTGAGGTCTTCCCTCAGATTCTGCAATCCGGTAGCCCCTTCCAGATCCGAGACCTTCAAGGTGCGAAGATAGGCGGAAATGTCGCTTTCGACCTGACTGGTCAAGACATCGGCCACCTCTTTGGCCTCCTGCTTGAAGACGATGCTCCCTTCTACACGCACAAAGGCTTTTTCCACGCCAGCCAAGTTGACGATAATCGGCTTGATCGCGACGATCTTGCTTGGGCTATCATAAAGCGCATGAGCGGGAGGATTATCCTTGGCCCGTTTTTCCTCCAAAACGATATGGCGGGTCTGATTGACCAACTGCATGCCGACAAATGAGCCAATGCCCGCAGCCAAAAGTGTCATGATAAGTATGGTGAGAGGCAGTCCCAGATCTGTTTTGCGCGATCTGGAAACTGTTGGTGCTTCCGGCATGACCACAATATTCGACATTTTGGTGGTGTATCCTTCAATCCATTGCAGGGTTTTATTTTCAGGCAGCCGATCCTGCTTGCTATCGTTTGCCATTTGTTCGAACGGTCACTTGGAGCCGCAGGCCATCTCTTTAGAATGGAATAACCCGGTCATAGACCTGTTGCCCCCATCCGGGCTGCTGCATCTCGCTGATCCGCCCGCGGCCACCATAGGAAATCCGGGCTTCGGCAATCTTGTCGTAAGTGATGACGTTGTTTGCTGCGATGTCACGAGGCCGGACGATGCCTTCCACATTCAGCACCCGGACTTCCGCATTGACCCGGACTTCCTGACTGCCTGAGATGATCAGATTATTGTTGGGCAGCACCTGCGTAACCACAGCAGCAATCTGAAGATCAATTTCTTCCTTGCGGTTGATGGCACCCTTGCCCTTGGTCGAGCTTTTGGAATCTGTGCCAATTTCCGCATCTCCGTCTTTGTTGAAGCCAAAGATATCGAGACCGAATCCAAAGCTCTGCTTCTCGGAACTGTCGCGGCTGCGATCGGAAGCATTATCAAGGCTGGCCTCATCCTTGATGTTGATGAGGACGGTCAGGACATCACCCACCCGCTTGGCGCGCGGCTCACGAAAGAACTGATTGCGATCTTCCGTCCAGATGGAGTGGTAACTGCGCGCTGTTGTTGGTTGATATCCAACGAGCATGGGATTGACGGTTTGCTGCCTCAAACCGTTGCCAACCGGTGTCAGCTCTGGTTCGGCTCCAATTTTATCGATGCTATTGGCACATCCTGCAAGCATGGCCAATCCGACCAGTGGCATCAGGCATTTCATAAATGGGAAAATCATTGTTCCTGATCTCCTGTCTTGACCTGTACCAACGAGGCCATTTCCTGCGTCAGATCCGATGCCTTGCCGGCGTCCATCTCATTGAGAATGGCGCTTACGAAACGCGGTTTCATTTTTGAAAGCAGTGCAATGGCAACCTGATCATCGATGCTGGCCAGTCGTTCGGCAGCCGCTTCTGGGCGCATGCGCTCGTAAACCGCGATGATGTGTTCCTTGGCTTCGTTGAGAGCCTTGTCCCGTTTTGAAATCCAGTCTTGCACATCGGCGCGGAGCCCTTCGAGTTCTGCCACACGCTCATCTATATCTTTCTGAAGGCGGATCAGATTGTGCAGTTGCCAGGCATAGCGTTGCTCTGAAGCGAGATTGGATATGTTGCTACAGTATCTGTCCGCATCAATCGTATCGACGGACTTCTCGCTTATTGCCGGTTTTTCTGCCTTCGGGGTCGGTGCTGCCTGTGCGCTGGCAACATAGGGCAGCCCTGAAAATAGAATCGCCATTAGCAGGGGCATCAGGCTTGCTCCAAAGAAGGAGCACTGAGAAAGCCATTTCTGTGGCAAGCCGTCTGGATTGGTCATTTATTCCTCGCTTTGATGCTTTCATCGCATGCGGAGCAGCACTTGCGACCAAAGTGCATGGGCAAACTTGCGTCAGGCTGATGCCATGTGCGAAAGGGGGCAGATTTTGACCATCAGTGAGAAAAACAGCGAAAATTCAGCTGTTTTCTCGGATCTGGTGCCACTGTCAGATTTGGATAAATGCTACCAAAATCGCATAAGTCGCAGTATTTGCGCGCCTTTCCACAAGCGATAGAATGAGACAAACACAGCGGGTGTGGCGAGATGCCCCATGGCAAGGCACTTGATTTTCAAATATGACTGCAAAATGCACTTTTGATTTTGTTTTAAAGTGCTTATAAACTTCGTCCACGATTCAAGAGAACTCGAACGACCCTCAATGATCCAGAAACCCACCCTGTTCAAACGCTTACGTAACCATCGGGCCCTATCTGTGCTCGCTCTGTTTGCTATGTGGATACAGGTTCTGGCTTTTTGTCTGCATTTGGTCTCCACGGCCAATGCTGCAGCTGGTGCGCAGGATCAGGGAGAGTTCTTTGGAATCATCTGCACAGCAAATGGTCTGGCAGCGGTTCCGTTCGATGGGCACGATAGTCCTGCGACCCTTGAAAAAGACTGCGCGATTTGTGCGATCTCCGCAATCAATGACCTCGGCATCGATGGTGATGCCCAGCCCTTTGATCGGCCTGTCCACGCGGTTTCAATGGTCTTCTGGCCAACGTCCCCATCCGACAGTACCCTGTCTCTTTCCCCTCGCGTCGGCACAAGCCGTGCGCCCCCTCTGCTTTAACTACCCTTCATTCCGTTCACTTAATTTCTGACCAATCGACCAAATTGCGGGATCCTGACTGCAACGGGACCAAACATCACCTGCAAATGGGTTGATACAGCATCAAAGAGAGCTGTCATGGAACCTATTTATGGCGATCTATTCGTCAATCTATCGCGTTGGCAATTTGCAGCCACTGCGCTTTATCACTTCCTGTTCGTTCCTCTGACACTGGGCATCACATGGATGCTCGTGATCATGGAAGCGGTCTATGTCATGACCGGCAAGGAAGTCTACAAAGACATGACCAAATTCTGGGGCAAGTTGTTCGGTATCAACTTCGCTCTGGGTGTGACCACCGGCCTGACGATGGAGTTCCAGTTCGGAACCAACTGGTCTTACTATTCCCACTATGTGGGCGACGTATTCGGTGCGCCACTCGCTATCGAGGGCCTGATGGCCTTCTTCCTTGAGTCCACTTTTGTAGGCCTGTTCTTCCTTGGCTGGGATAAGCTTTCAAAGCGCCAGCATTTGGCAGTAACCTTCTTCACGGCCCTCGGCTCGAACCTCTCTGCCTTGTGGATTCTGGTCGCCAACGGATGGATGCAGAACCCGACCGGATCCGAGTTTTCCGCAGAAACCATGCGCATGGAAATGACCAACTTCGCAGAAGTTGTTCTGAACCCGGTTGCTCAGGTGAAATTCGTTCACACGGTTGCTGCTGGCTATGTCACCGCTTCCATGTTCGTGATCGGCATTTCTGCCTGGTACATCCTCAAAGGCCGCGATCTGGCCTTCGCCAAACGCTCATTTGCAGTTGCGGCGGGCTTTGGTCTTGCCGCTTCGCTGTCTGTTATCGTGCTGGGTGATGAATCAGGTTACGAGCTCGGCGATGTGCAGAAAGTCAAGCTGGCTGCAATCGAAGCTGAATATCACACCGAAGAAGCGCCAGCTGCCTTCAACGTGATCGGCTGGCCAAATGACGATGAAATGAAGGTCGACTATAGCATTCAGATTCCATGGGTTATGGGTCTTATCGCTACCCGCTCCTTCGACAAACAGGTCATTGGTATCGCGGATCTGAAAAAACAGCATGAAACCCGTATTCGTTCTGGCATGATCGCGTATGATTATCTGACCAAACTGCGCGCAGGCGACAAATCTGAAGAAACCAAAGCTGCCTTCAACGAGCATAAGGCAGACCTTGGCTATGGCCTTCTTCTCAAGCGCTACACAGACAATCCGATGGAAGCGACCGACGAGATGATCACGGCTGCTGTGGATGATTCCATTCCACATGTTCCGTATCTCTTCTGGAGTTTCCGCATCATGGTCGGCTTTGGCTTTGCCATGCTCGCCCTGTTCGGCCTTTCCTTCTACTACAACGCAAAACGGCAAATCGAAGACAAACGCTGGCTGCTGAAGCTTTTGGTCATCTGCATTCCGCTGCCTTGGCTCTCTTGCGAGTTGGGTTGGTTCGTTGCTGAATATGGCCGTCAGCCATGGGCAATCGGTGAGGTTCTGCCGACCTTCCTGGCCGCTTCAAGCCTGACGATCGCAGACCTGATCTTCTCGCTTACCGGCTTCCTTGCCTTCTACACCTTCCTGTTGGTCATCGAAATGTGGCTGATGTTCAAGTTTGCACGTCTGGGGCCGAGCTCGCTCCACACTGGACGTTATCACCATGAACAATCAAAGCCTTCGTCTTTGGCTCCGGCTGAATAAGGCCCACTGATAGGAAAAAACGATGATTATCGATTATGAAATCCTGAAATTTGCCTGGTGGGCGCTCGTAGGCGTGCTGCTTATCGGCTTTGCCATCACCGATGGCATGGATATGGGCGTTGGTACTCTTTTGCCATTCCTGGGCAAGAATGACTCCGAACGCCGCATTATCATCAACACCGTCGGCCCACACTGGGACGGCAACCAGGTTTGGTTCATCACCGCAGGTGGTGCCATTTTCGCCGCTTGGCCTGCGGTTTACGCCGCAGCTTTCTCCGGCTTCTATCTGGCCATGCTGCTGGTACTGTTCGCCCTGTTCTTCCGTCCTGTTGGCTTTGACTATCGCTCCAAGATCGAAAATCAGGGCTGGCGCAATGCCTGGGACTGGGGTCTGTTTGCCGGTGGTTTCATTCCGGCTCTGATCTTCGGCGTTGCCTTTGGCAACCTGCTGCAGGGCGTTCCGTTCCATCTTGATGAGTTCCTGCGTGTCACCTATGACGCCAAGTTCCTGTGGGCTCTTCTGCCGCTGCTCAACCCGTTTGCCATTCTGGCCGGTCTGGTATCGGTTGCCATGCTCTCCGGTCACGGCAGCACATGGTTGCAGATGCGCGCCGATGAAGTGGTTGCAGCGCGTGCCCGCCAGTATGGTTTCTATGCCGGTGTCGCGACAGCAGTGCTCTTTGCTCTTGCAGGTCTTTGGATCTGGGCAGGAAACTTCAACTGGTTCGTTATTGTAAGCCAGCCGGCTTATGACGCCATGCCGAACCCGCTGGCAAAAGAAGTGGCCCGCGAAGCTGGTGGCCTGTTCAATATCTATAGCAATTATCCGATTGCTATTCTGGCTCCGGTCATTGGCATTGTTTGCCCGCTTCTGATGGCGCTGATGAGCAAAGCTGGCAAGGGCGGTTTTGCCTTCCTGTTCAGCGCTCTGGGCATGACAGGCATTATCTCCACCGCGGGTGTTTCAATGTTCCCGTTCATTATGCCATCCACCACTGACCCGAATTCGTCTCTGACGGTCTGGGACGCTGTTTCCAGCCATCTGACCCTGACGGTGATGTTCTGGACCGCTGTGATCTTTGTGCCAATCGTGCTGCTATATACCATCTGGTGCTACTGGCGCATGTGGGGCCGTGTCACGATGGACGAAATCGAAGCCCGCAGCCATTCGGCTTACTGATAACCGGAAAGGAAATTTAATATGTGGTATTTTGCTTGGATCCTCGGATTGACTGCCGCCCTTTCCGTCGGCGTGATCAATGTCATGTGGTATGAAGCCCAAGACAGTTATGGAGAAAAGGATAGTTGATTAGCTCCTTTCAACCATTATAAATCTTTTCATGACCGGGTCCGCCCGGTCATGTCATTTGTGGGCCGATAAAGGCCGAACGATCAGGGACCTCAATGTCCACTAACATGTCCACCAAACAAATCTCTGCCTTTCTCAAAACCCAGTCGTCCCGCGCCCGACGACCGCTTAATCTGTCCATCGCCTTGTCTTTCGGGGCTGGCGTTGTTCTGATTATCCAGATGGGCATACTGGCTTTCTGTGTCGATTCCGTTCTGACGCATAAGGCTTCGCTCACGGATCTGCTTTTCCTTCTGCCCCCTCTCCTGCTGCTCTTCCTTTTGCGCGCTGTTCTGTCCTATTTCTCAGAACGCCTTGCGGTGAGCGCTGCAATTGATCTCAAGCACGCGCTGCGCAAGGATCTGCTCTCCCGCCTTATCTCGAAGGGGCCGATTCTTGAACGCGGTAGCGAAAATGCCGTTGGAGATCAGGTTACGACACTCACCGAAGGCATTGAGGCGCTGGAAGGCTATTTTGCCCGCTACATGCCTGCGATGGTGATGACGGTTCTGTTGCCGTTCGCCATACTCGCTGTAACCCTGACGCGCGATTGGCTTTCTGCAATTGTGATGGTGGTCACGGCTCCGCTCATCCCTGTTTTCATGATCATGATCGGCAAGGGAACCGAAAAGCTCAATCAGAAGCAATGGCGCAAACTCGCTCGTCTTTCAGCGCATTTTCTGGACATGATTCAGGGACTTACAACGCTGAAGCTGTTCAACGCCTCGCGGCGGGAAGCCGAGACCGTTTCGCGCATGGCCGAGAGCTATCGCCGCACCACGATGAGTGTTTTGCGCGTGGCTTTTCTCTCTTCACTTGTGCTGGAATTCTTTGCCACCGTTTCGATTGCCATCATCGCTGTGTTCATTGGCTTTCGCCTGCTTTACGGCGACATGACCTTTTTTGACGGCTTTTATGTTTTGCTGCTGGCTCCGGATTTTTATCTGCCATTGCGCAACATGGGCACCCATTACCATGCCCGCATGGAAGCTATCGGCGCAGCTGAAACCATGGTCTCGGTTATGGAGATGGAAGACAATGCACCAAAGCCCAAGGGTGAGTTGTCCGACCTACCCGACCTTGCCAGAGGCATCGCTCTGGAATTCCGTTCCGTAAGCTTTACCTATCCGGATGGGACCAAAGCGCTCGAGGATATTTCCTTCAAGCTTGAGGCCGGACAAAGTCTGGCTTTGGTCGGCCCTTCCGGGGCTGGCAAGAGCACCATAATCGACCTTGTTCTGGGTCTTGCAGCGCCAAGCGCGGGACAAATACTGATCAACGATGTAGATTTGGCGGCATTGCCAATCAACGCCTGGCGCAAGCAGCTGGCCTATGTGCCGCAAAAGCCTACGCTCTTTTCGGGCACCATCCTTGACGCGATCCGCTATGGAAATCCCGATGCAACGTTTGAAGCTGTAGAAGCTGCAGCCAAGCTGGCACAGGCACATGACTTCATCTCCGCTTTCAGCGAGGGTTATAACCATCAGCTTAACGAAAAGGGTGCTGGTCTTTCGGGTGGTCAAATTCAGAGGATCGCCATAGCGAGAGCCTTGCTACGCGATGCGCCACTCGTTCTGCTCGATGAGCCATCGGCGCATCTTGATCGCGAAAATGAAGCGAAAGTCCAGAACGCACTGCAAGCCCTTGAGCAACGCGCCACATCCATTACCATTGCTCACCGCCTGCACACCATCGAAGAAGCAGACACCATTCTCGTGCTGGAAAAGGGCAAGGTTCTGGAGACAGGCTCTCACGGTGCACTTATGGCACAGGGCGGAGCCTATGCAGCTTTGGTGCGCTCAAGCTTTGGTGGAAGATCCATGGAGAAGCAGAATGACTGAGATGAGAAAACTACTCGGACTCATGCGCCCATGGACAGGATGGATCATCCTCGGGGTCTTCCTCTCCCTGATCACGGCGCTGGCCAACGTTACGCTCATGGCGATTTCAGGTTGGTTCATCGCGGCGATGGCGCTGGCGGGGCTGGCTGGCACCACCATGAACTATTTCACACCGGCAGCGGTCATTCGCGCCATGGCGATTACCCGCACGGTGGGGCGATATGCCGAGCGGCTGGTTACCCATGAAGCCACCCTCAGGCTGGTGGCGGAACTCAGACGCTGGTTTTATGACAGGATGGAGCCGCTTGCTCCTGCCGGTTTGCAAGGCCTCAAGAGCGGCGATGTTTTCTCGCGCATTGGTGCTGACATCACCACGCTTGAGAACTTCTATCTGCGCGTCTTGGTGCCCGCTCTGGTCGCCGTGATCGCGGTTCCCATTTTCTGTGTTTTTGCGGGTTATTTTTCTGTAAGTCTGGCGATCTCATTGGTGGTTCTTTATTTCCTTGGCGGGATTCTAACGCCATGGCTCATCCTGCATTTTGGTCGCAAAGCTGCTGGCGCTCAGGTTCTGGAAGCTGCGGCCATGCGGTCCACTCTGGTGGAAGGCCAACAAGCCTTACGCGAGATGCTTGTCTATGGGCGTGATGATGACTACCGCCAGCAGGTCGAAGCACAATCCAAAAACCTTTGCGCCAGTCAGGTTCGCCTTGCCAAACTGCAGGCCGCCTCTCAAAGTGCACTGACACTGGCGGGCAGTCTTGCCATGTTTGCAGCGCTGTGGACCATCATCCCCAAGATAACGGACGGCACGTTCGACGGACCGATCCTGCCGATGCTGATGCTGTTTGCCATGGCAAGCTTCGAAGTCATCGTGCCGCTGCCGGTGGCCATACGCGCCTATGTCGAAACTCAGGTTGCAGCAAAGCGCTTGTTCGGGCTTACGGAGCAAGCTCCAGTGGGCGCTTCATCATGGAACGATAGCTCTATTTCGGAAAAGCCTTCAGCGACGCCCACCCTGACGCTCAAAAATGCCAGCCTTGAATATGACGACGCCAGCAAGTGCGCTTTCAACGGCCTTTCTCTAACGGTAGAGCCGGGTGAACGCGTGGCAATCGTCGGACCATCCGGCATTGGCAAGTCGAGCATCATCAACGCACTCGTCGGTTTCTGGCCTCTGTCAGACGGCGAGATTTTGATCAACGAGCAACCCCATAGCCGCTTTAGCGCAGAAAGCCTGAGGGCCCACTTTGCCGTAGCGCCTCAAAAACCACATCTTTTCAATTCGACGCTGAAGGGCAACCTGCTCGTTGCCAATCAGGACGCCAGCACCGAAATGCTCGAAAAGGTGCTGGATCAGGTTCAGCTCTCGGATTTTGTAGCCTCACAGCCGGAAGGTTTGGAAACCTTTGTCGGAGAGGCGGGCGGGACCTTGTCCGGTGGGCAGATCCGGCGGCTTTCCATCGCACGGGCCTTGCTCAGCCCAGCGCCCATTCTCGTTCTGGATGAACCAGGCGAAGGGCTTGACCCTCAGATGGAGCGCGAGATTCTCAATCGCATTCTGGATGAGGAAACCAACCGCTCGATCTTGCTAATCACCCATAACAGCGCTGCGCTGGAACGCATGGACAAGCAACTTGTTCTCGAAGAGAGCAAATAAGACAAAGGCGGCTTTCCGAGGCCGCCTTTTCTTTTCAGCTGCTAAATGCGATGTCATCCTCTAACCGATTGGAACAAGGTGATTGTCCCATTGATAGCGGTGGGTCACACGCATCTTGTCCATTTGCGTTCCCGCCATATCTTCGGAAAGGCAGACGATCCCCATACCGCTGGTTCGTACCAGCTTATGATTTCGGATCGCGAGGCCACAAACATCTTCTTCATGAATGGCACCCAAGAATTCACCGGTCTCGCTATCGAACTGATGCACGACGCCGCCTCTTGGTGAGGAGGCCGCCAGAAGATTGCGCTCGCTATCGAGTGCCACACTGCCAATATAGCCCTGAAGCACGCGCTGCTCGTCCTCCGGCGCTAGCAAAAGGCGCACCTGCTCGCCACGCTTATGCAGCCCCAGCATCGCGGGCGCATTGTTGATATCCCCCTGCCACTGCATGGCAAAAGCAACGGTCCCGTCTTCGCCCAGGCTCAAGTGACGAATGGAGCTTTTGTGCATTTCAAGCGGCAACTCGACCATTTCCAGCAGCTCACCACTTAACGTAACGTAAGCGAGATTGGGCTTCATGGTGGGGATGTTCAGCTTTTCGCGTCCACTGTCCGGATGGGTTTCGATGCCACCGTTGGCAATAACCAGATGCTTCTTGTCAGGCATGAGCTTCAGGTCATGGGGCCCTACGCCGTGAGAGGCAAATTCGCCCTCGCGCTTGTAGCCCTTCTCTGCATTCCAGATTCCAATTACCCCGCGAGCGTGATCATAGTCATTCTCGGCGGTATAAAGCAGGCTGCCGTCTGCGGAAAAAGCTCCATGGCCTTGGAAATGCCGCCCCTTGGGGCAATGCAGCACGGCCTTTGTCTCTCCATTGCGGCAGTCAATCGCCATGGCAAAATTGCCCGGGCGACGGGCAAAGGCGACCGCTTCGGGACGTTTTGGATGGGCCGCGGCAGCATGTCCCCTGCCGGGTAGCCCAATTTCGAAAATGGTGCGTCCCTGCTCGGATATGCCAAACAGGGCGTAGGAGCCATCGGGTTTGCGGGCGGCAGACAAAAAGCTTGGGCTACCAGCGTCGGCCCATGTGACCGAAGGACAAAGGCCAAGAGCAAACAGGCCGGTGAGGAATGAGCGGCGATCAGGCATTTCAGTCTCCATCCAGAGCGTTGAAACCGGCGGTGATGCCCAGCTTGGGCGCCAGATATTCCGCCAGAAGATCATTGGTAAAGGTTATGGCCCCTTGCAGGGCCTCCACGCGAATACGCCCCTGCACGGTTCCGACATTTGCAAAGGCAGGATCATCAAGCTCGTCTGCGATACGGATGGCGCGCTCAAAGCCCTTGTCGATGTCTTCATCATGTCCAGAGAGCAGCGCCGCCAACTGGCGGTTGGCTTGAAGAGAGAGCTGGACATGGCGCAAGGAGCGGGCAGACCGCCTCGCTTCGGCCCTATTAGGGCGCGGCTTGGCAAAGGTGCCCATGGGGCGCCCCAGTCGGGTTTGAGCCGTAAACTGGAGCCCTGTCGTCAGCGCAGTATAGAGTTGGCGCACCGCCTCCTCCGGATCACGATAGATATCGTTATCAGCTGCAATCATCAATTCGGCATATCCCTTCTGCCAATCGGACAAGATCGCAGCGGAATTGCTGGCGATGTCTTTTGCCATGACATCCATCAGGGCACAGAGGTTCGGGGCTGACTTGTCGGCAAATTGCTTGCCGTACAGCAGGAACTCCATGGGATAGAACCCCCGCGCGGCGATGGATACACCCTTGAACTTTTCCGCGTTATGGATGGCCGGATCGTTGTCACTTAACAAACCAGCCAAGGTCTTGGGAGTAAAGCCGCGCGTATCGGGCCAGAAAGCCAGCGCGAAAGCCCGGTCCTTTTCTTCTGAAGGGCCAAACCGCAAATGGCTCACGAGCATCCATGCATCGAAGGCTTCATTATAGGCGCGTTTAACGGCGTCTATATCTGCGGGGCAGCTGTTTCCGACCACATCGGAAAGCTTGGAGGTCGTCTTGGCAAGGCGCTGATAGCCGGGCAAAATATGTTGATTGATCACTTCGGGAATGATCGCGGACAGATCCTGATCATCCGCGAGGGCGGGAGCCAGCAACAGGCTATAGAGTATTAGGCAATATTTCCACATGGCTACAAGCTTTCCAGAAATGAGATCAAAGCGGCCCGGTCGTCCGGTTCCATGGCGATAACGGCATCTCGTTGTGGCTCGGCTTCTCCACCATGCCACAGCACAGCTTCCAATAGTGAGCGGGCACGGCCATCGTGCAAAAAGCTCTTCTGGCCGGAAACCTTTTCGGTCAAGCCAATGCCCCAGAGCGGCGGCGTGCGCCATTCGCGCCCGCTTGCCTTCGCTTCTGGCTGACCATCGGCGAGCCCTTCGCCCATATCATGCAACAGAAGGTCAGTATAAGGCCATATAAGCTGAAAGCTCAACGCAGGCTCATCGGCGAGACGATGGGTCACATAAGAGGGTCGATGGCAGCCGACACAGCCAATTTCATTGAAAAGCTGCTTGCCACGGAGGACCTTACTTTCTTCGACATCGCGACGCGCGGGCACACCAAGATTACGGCTATAAAAGGTGGTAAGCTCCAGCCCGGTTTCATCCACTTCGAAATGGCGTACATCTTTGTCGCCGTGCGGTGCCGAGCGACAGTTGCCCTGATTGACGGAACAATCGCCCCATGCATCAGGGAAAAGTGGATTGGAGATACCAATATCGCGAAAGAAAGCGGCGGCGGATTGCTCCTCAACGGTTGGCCGCCCGGCCTTGAGACCAAACCGCCCCAGCATGGGTATTTGATAGCGCTCTGACCAGACGATATTGGCCTTGCCGGAAATCCCGTCGCCGTTTTCGTCCTCAGGATCGGCATGGGCCAGAATAGCCTTGGCGGGAATGGCTTCCAACAGACCGAGGCCGATCATCTGCGGCGCGATGCGGGGGCTCAGGGTTGCTGCCGGATGAAGTGGGCCATAGGCCAGATCGGCGGCATAATATGCGGGTTTTCTAAGGGTTGAGGTCTCACCGCCAGCGAGAGAGACCTTGATATCTTCATACTCGACCTTTAGGTGATACTCCGCCGGATGCCCCGGTAATGCAAAGTCCTGTAGCTGACCACCATAGGTCGGGTCAGGCATAGAGCCATGATACCCTTCAATGATTTTCGCAAGTGGGTCGCCATCATCAGGCACGGCAACGCGCAAGAACATGCCGGCAGCCCGATCCTCATTGCTTTTGGGCGGATGGCCGCGTCCGTCATTGACATGACAGCGCATGCAGGAGCGGGCGTTATAGAGTGGACCAAGCCCATCGGAAGCCTTTGTCGAAGAGGGTGAAGAGACCCATAGCTTCTCGAACATGGATTTCCCCATCTCGAAGTCCAGCTCGTTCTCAAAATCCATGCTCGCGACTGGCTGCGAGAATGCTTCCTCGTCCCTTTGTGCCCTGATCGTGGCTGCCCCGGCTGACATGGCTTCAAAAGGCTGAGGCGCATCAAAGCTCTGCGGCAAAGCCGTAACCCGTTCAATCCGCTCCACCTCTGCCTCTGTGCGGGGAATGATATGCAGATGTGGCTCATCATAGGGCCCAGCCATGGCTGGCAGGCAAGCAAGAAGAGGCAGAAGGGTCAGGCTCTGTCGGATCATGGGCTTACTTTGAGGTTCGGTTCAAACGCAAAAAGCGCAGCCTTGAAGCCGCGCTCTTTGTCTAGATTTCTATTGTCTATTCAAAGACAGCGTTCGGATTGTCGAGGCTGTCAGACCCTTCAAATTCGATATCGTTCAGCTTCAACGCCGCGACGACACGTTCGATGGATTTGGTTTGATCGACCAGAGCGTTCACGCCGCCCATGATCAAGGCTTCTCCACCTTTGTTGCCTCGTGCCAACATCTGATCATAGCTGAAACCTGCTTCTGCTGCTGATTTGATGGCACCCAGCTTGAGCATTGTGGTGTCAAGCTTGCCGGTCAGTTCGGCATCAAGATCCTTATCCGTAGAAGCAACCAGATCAGACAAGGACGGGCCAGAAACCAAAGAGCCATCGATGCGCACATATTCGCCAACATAGGCATTGCGAATGCCCAAACCGTCATAATAGTGGCTATTGTGGGTGTTGTCGGAGAAGCAATCATGCTCTTCTTCCGGATCGTTCAACATCAAGCCAAGGCGCATGCGCTCGCCGGCCTGTTCACCATAGGAGAGTGAGCCCATACCGGTTACGATGGTGACAATACCAGCATTCTCATCGGCCATGAGGGTTGCGCGTGCTTCGCCGCTTACTTCCCACTGTTTCGCCATCCAATCGAGATCCGAGACCAGTAGATCGGTCGCCGCTTTCAAATAGGCCGCACGGCGGTCGCAGTTGTCGTTGGTGCATGCCTCGCCCTTGGCATAATCCGTCCATGTGCGTTCGCCTGCACCGTGGTCCGTGCCGTTCAGATCCTGACCCCACAGCAAAAACTCGATCGCGTGATAGCCGGTTGCCACGTTCGCTTCGATGCCATCGGCTTCATGCAGGGTTTCAGCCAACAGCTCAGGCGTGATATCGCTTGCATCGATTTCCTTGCCTGACAAAGTGAACGACGGATTGGCAATCACATTGAGCGCAGCATATTCGTTCTCATCGGTCGGGCCGCCATAGGAGGCATCAACATAATCGATCAGGCCTTCATCAAGCGGCCATGCATTCACCTTGCCTTCCCAGTCGTCCACAATGGCATTGCCAAAGCGATACACTTCCGTCTGCTGATAAGGCACACGGGAAGCAAGCCAAGCGGCACGCGCTGCGGTCAGCGTTTCTGGCGAAGGGGCTGCAATCAGTGCATCTACCGCCTTTTGCAGCTTCTGAGCCGCGCTCAGGCTATCGACGTATTTTGCTTGAGCAATATTGGCATAGGTTTCCAAAACATCTTTTTTGCTTACAGCATCGGCGGCATTCGAGACCGCGCCACAGCCCAGAAGACAGGCGACGGAATAGCCAATCAATTGATTTGTTTTCATGAATTCTTCCCCAGTTCCTAGTTCATTCAGTGAAGCCGGAATAATCTGTGCCTTGGCAACAGGTTACAAAGCATCCCAAGATGCACCACCGACCACGTCAACGCGCAGCTCTTTCTGGCGCATCCTCTCTCGTCACGGCCTAAAACCTGAATGAAAAATTCATATTTGTAAAGTTGATTATGATATTCATAATAATAATCTGTTGAGAGTCAATCGCAAGAAGGAATATTTCCAAGATGGAATAGGCCTCTCCACTGCGAGATTCCCGGAAAAATTGAAACTGTGCTATTCAAGGATGAATACTTGTCTTTTGAGCAAAGCAAAACCTGTTGGGGAGGGGCCGCTATGACGATTGACTGGAGTCAACACCGCAGAGATGTTCATAATCTTGGGCAGATACAAGACTTTCTCAAACAGTTGGTCTATGGCGGAAACGACGGTATCGTGACGACATTTGCCATTGTCGCAGGCTTTGCCGGAGCGCAAGCTGAAGGCGTTGCCCAAATCGGTGCTATTGCGGTGATCGTTTTCGGCTTTGCAAACCTGTTTGCCGATGCCGTTTCGATGGGGCTGGGTGAGTTTCTGTCAACACGGTCTCAGCAGGACCTCTATCTCAAACAACGCAGATTCGTCCTAGAGGAGCTCACCAACCATCCCCAACAGGAATATGACGAACTCATACAGATGATGACCGAACGCGGCTTGCAAAAGGACTCTGCGGTAATCATCGCCAATGAAGTCATGAAAAGCCCCGAGCTGGTCGCTGATCTGATGATGAATTACGAGTTGGAAATGCATGACATGAGGCAGGTGTCCCCCATCATCGATGGTCTGGTTACCTTTCTGTCCTTCGTCTCTTTTGGAGTTGTGCCGCTTGTGCCCTATCTCTTGTTTGCCCCAACGGAGACCACCTTTTTCCTCTCGGTATTAACAACCCTTATGGCTCTGGTCGGGCTAGGGCTGCTCAGATGGTATTCTACGCGCGAAAAGATCGTACGCTGTGTGGGAGAAACCATATTGGTGGGCGGCGCATGCGCTCTGGTTGCTTTTGCTGTCGGCGCGATCATCGGCTAACCCGAAATGGGAACAGAGATCAAACGATACTGGTCATCGTGGGCAAAACGCGTTAGAGATGGAGAGAGAAAAATCTATTGTAGCGCCTTTTTATGGAGGCAAATTTGTTTGATACCTCACACCCCATGTTCAAACCCTTGTGGGTTCGGCTCATGATCTGCATCGTCACCCTTGCTTGGGGTGGCTTCGAGTTTTTCATGGGCAGTGTAACCTGGGCCGTTATTTTTGCTGTCACCGGACTTATCTGCGTTTACCTCCTGTTGCTTGAGTATGAGCCGCCCGTAGAAGAGAAAGCCGATGGTGAGGAAGCCTCATGAAAGGGTCAACACCAGTGTAGCCCCTTGTTGTTACATGGCGCCGCGGATTTCTGCATCTTTCACTCAATATGACTGGATATGGCCAAGATGAAAGCGCATCCTTGGCCATGCCCCCCCCCGCAGATCGCATCCCCTTCCCCATTTTCAGAAAATAGAACCATGTCTCAAGAATTTGCCATTTCCTTTGAAGATATCCTCGATGCAGCCAAACGCCTGAAGGGCTACGCGGTACGAACCCCATTGCTCGAATTTGCACCCCTTAGTGAAAAGCTGGGCAGGCAGGTGTTGGTAAAATTCGAGGGTGCCCAGCACACGGGCTCTTTCAAATTCCGTGGCGCATTCAACCGCATCTCCACAATTGACCCTTCAGCGCGCAAGGCAGGCGTGGTGGCCTGGTCATCAGGCAATCACGCCCAGGGCATCGCAGCTGCGGCTCGGATGAATGGTATTCCAGCAACAATCGTGATGCCTAGCGACGCCCCAAAGATCAAAGTCAACAATACGCGCGCGCTTGGTGCTGAAATCATCTTCTATGATCGCTACAGCGAATCCCGCGAGGAAATCGCCATGGCCTTCGTCAAGGAGCACGGCGCCATTCTCATTCCGTCCTATGATGATCCTTACGTCATCGCAGGCCAAGGCACCGTCGGACTTGAGATATTGCAGCAAGCTGAAGAGGCCGGAGCAGAAATCGGCGCTGTCATCGCGCCATGCGGCGGTGGCGGGCTCATTTCCGGCATAGCAACCGCGATCAAGGAAAACAAACCGAACGCTTGCGTTTATTCATCTGAGCCGGTTGGTTTTGACAGCACTGGCCGGTCTCTCAAGAGCGACAAACCGGCAGAAAATATTCCTGATGCCCGCTCCATCTGCGATGCCCTGCAATCCCCATATCCTGGCACAATGACGCTCCCCATCAACAGGGAAAAGCTGGCTGGAGGCTTTGCGGTCAGTGACGAGGAAGTGAAAGCTGCTGTGCGCTTTGCATTTGAGAAACTCAAACTGGTTGCCGAGCCCGGTGGATCTGCGGGCCTTGCAGCGGCCCTTGCAGGCAAGATTCCTGCTTCTGATGGTGCGTTGGTCGTTGTGATCTCCGGGGCGAATGTTGATCCGGATCTCTATAGCGAGATTCTCTCTTCCAAATAGTCTGGATCACCGCACCTGAAGAGCAATCTTACGATAAAATGAGGCCCGAAGGATTTTTCCGCGGGCCTTTTTACTTTTATAGAAGTCTCAAGTGGCTTGCTTCAGTGCAAAATTCGAATGCCGCCATTCTTGCCATCAGACCAAACCGTTTGCGCGGTATGGATTTGCCCATCCATTTTGATCCTCACGGTCTTGCCAACCATATCCTCGGGAAGCCCTTTGACCCCAATTCCGGCTCTGGATTTATCCGTTACCTGCAGCGTAAGCGAGCGATCATCTGTGAAGACGTGAACTTCCCCTACAGTCTCGTTTCTTATGAGGCCGCGCTTGTCTGCGTCACTCAGATCATTCGACAGAGCCTCCCCAAGACGATCAAGCACATGCAGGACATCATGACTGGCTTTGTCCAACTCCTGAATTTTGGCAAAAGCCTTGTCAGGATCACCCGCAGAGTAGCTTTCAAGCGCCTGCCTGGCTGCAGCATGAACGCGTTCATGAGGAGCGACCAGTTCTTTATAGACTGGATGGGAGCGGATTTGCTCGTTACGAATGCCATCATACCACTTGCCCAAACGGCAATTGTGATGGTCGGGCACATCCTTGCTTTTCCAGTTTTCCTGACCGACAATCGTGTCGAGCACACGCTTCTTGAAGAGTATGTGATCAATTTTCGCCATTTCGCAAAGGGAACGATGGGAGGCGGCTGAAAACCACTTGCTTGCCCCGGAATTGAACCCTTCGTTGCTCTTGTGCAAGGTATCAACAACACGCGCCAAGGTCTTGTCATTTTCCTTGGAAAGATCTGAAACGCCCGCCAAACTGCCCGCGATCTCGTGGCTTGCCTTGGTCTGCTCGTGCAGGATTTCCGAGACTTCCCGCATGGCGCTGGTCACATCGTTGACCTGCGTTTCGATCTGATCCATTTGCCGATGAGCCCCGGCAATCATGTCCTGCCCTTTTTCAATGGCATTAAGAGAGCCGCTGATCGACTGCTGGATGGTTCCCATTCCCTGATTGAGGGACTGGATACGCTTGGATATATCCTCTGCTGCCTTGTTGGAGTGCGCCGCCAGTTCCTTCACTTCGGCAGCGACCACCGCAAATCCCTTGCCTGACTCACCGGCTCTTGCGGCCTCAATCGTCGCATTGAGCGCCAAAAGATTGGTTTGGTTGGAGATATTCTCAATCACAGTGAGAAACTCGCCGATCTGTTTGGAAGCCTCAATCAGCTCCACAAGGCTCTCTTCGGTCTGGCGCGAAGTGTTGGCAATATCGGTCATCGCATCAAGCACCGAATTCATGGCCCCCATGCCCTCAACGACCGAACGGCTGACCTGATTGGCATTTTGAGCGGTCTGTTCGCTATTGGCTGAAATCTGTTCTGTCGAGGCGACCATTTCGGTGACAGCTGCCGAAATGGCCTCTCCGCTCTGCGTTGCCCTTTGGGTATTACGCGAGAGCAAGGCCATATCCATGGAAATCGCATTGATATCTTGCACTGTACGCGCCAGATTTTTCAAATTACGCAGATTGTCTTCTTCGAGCAGCTTCTCTTGCTGAATGCGCTGCATGACACCATTAAAGGTGCCAATAGAGAAGACCATGTCCATGAAGAACCGGGAGACGACAGCCTGCAAAATACGGCTCGCCTTGACGGGAGCCATCCGGTTTTTGCTCATAATAACGGGAATGAGGTCCTCAAGGATACGGCCATAGGATGCCACATACCATTGCACATCCAATTCTGCTTTAACATGGGCTTCGCCTACACGTATCGAGTGGCCTTCAAATTCCAGACCGACAGGGTTGTTGAGGATATATTCCCAATGCTTGGCCTGCGCCGATTTCAGGCGCGAAACGTCTGTCGTGTTCGCGCCAAGCTTACCTGCAAGCTCAGGTTCTACGGCTACTCTCTGGTAGAAGGCGTCAAGAACCGAGCTCAAGTCGCCCTGAATATTGCGCCATGCAGCCTGAGAGTATTTCATTTCACTCTCGCGGCTCTCCAAATAATTCGCGTATCGGCTTCCGGTAAATTCCGCGGAAACGGACACGTCTCTATGCTGTTGAGCAGTAGCCTTGGACATATTCTTCCCCGATAAGAATGGTCTTTTGGAATTTGTCCATAGTATGGTTAACAAAAAGTTTTAAACTTGGCTGGCCACCACTGGTTTAGAAAAATAAAGTTATACACCCATAAATTATGCGGTATTTTTCTAATATTTCTTTTTGTCCATTTCTAAACAATACTAGTCATTCAATAAGTTTTATGTCCATTCATCACCGATACCAGACAGATTTCCCTCATCTGTAAACAATACCGCGCATTGTACTTATTCAGCCTTTCAAAAACTCTTGTTTCACTTTCATAAGATCTTGTTGCTAATAGATATTTTTTGGTTGTATAACTGCTTCCAGCATAAAGGTAGAGCTGATGGCGCCCAAAAGACCGACTTTAAAGACGATTTCCCAACTGAGCGGATATGCTGTTACCACAGTCTCTCGCGCCTTGAACGATGGGCCGGAGATCGGCGCCGAAACCAAGGAAAAAGTCAAAAAGATTGCTCAGGAAATCGGTTACGTTCGCAACCGGTCCGGGCTTGGTCTTGTCACCGGTAAAACCAATGTCATCTCTTTGGTGCTTTCGGCAGACCACGATGTGATCGACGACCACACGGGAAGATTGATTTCTTCTATAGCGCATAGCCTGAGAGGCTCGATCTACCATATGAATATCGTGACATTTTCCTCCCCGGAGGATCGTCTTGATGTCATCAAACATGTGGTGGAAACGCGCGCCGCAGATGCTGTCATCCTCAACCAGACAAAGCCGGAAGATGAACGGATTGCCTATTTGATGGAGCGCGCTTTCCCATTTGCAGCTTATGGCCGCACCAATTGGCAAGAACATCACCGATATTTCGACTTCGACACGGAAGCCTTCGGCGATCTGGCCGTGCGCAGACTTTATGAAAAAGGCAGACGCCATTTTCTTGTCGTGCTGCCACCAAGAGAGTTGAGCTATAGCCAGCATTTGATTTCGGGCTTTCAGCGCGCCCGACAAGATTGTGACTATGAGCTTGAAATTCTGGATGGCGCCACCAGCCATGATACCGGGGCATTGCTTCTTAGCACCCTTCTTGACCGGCTCAAAACAGGAACCAGTGTTGATGCTATAATCGCCCCATCAACAGCCACTGCCGTTCTTTCTCTTGCTGCCATCGAGCAAAGCGGCAAAAAACTGGGTGTCGATATCGACGTTTTTGCCAAGGAAGCGAGCCCGTATCTCAAATTTATCAGAAGTGAAATCTACTCCGCCTATCAGGATCTGACCGTTGCGGGCGATTTTCTGGCGAAAGCTGCCATTCAGGCTATAGAAAAGCCAGAAAGTCCATTGATGCAAAGACTTGAGCCCACTACAGAAGACTGCAACAGTTAAACAGTCTGTTTTCTTTATAATCAGGCAATTCCGAAAATCTCCCGCCCCCGACAAATCCCTCAACCTATAGGAAAGTCATTTGGTCTCCCATCCTCTTGCCAACGTTAAGGCCGTTATCTTCGATTTTGATGGAGTTCTCATCGACAGTGAGCCCATTTCTCTGGGCGAGTTGCAAAACAGCTTTGCCGAACACGGTATTCATCTCACATGGAGTGAAATGGTAAAGGGATTCCTGGGAACTGCACCTCGCGATATCATTCGCTTCATGAAAGAACGGACAGGTCGGGATCCGGAAGGAATTTTCCCCGAAGGCTGGCATGCAAAGGTTCTGGCTCGCTTCGAACAAGGCTTGACGATGATCAAGGGTGCTGAAGCTCTGTTGGACACACTGGATGAGCACGGTATCCCCTATTGTCTGGCATCGGGCAGCAGCCCGGACAGACTGGAGCTTGCCCTTTCCAAGATCGGACATGCCGCTCGCTTCGAAGGCCATGCCTTCAGCACGGAAATGGTGCCCAACGGGAAGCCTGCACCCGATATCTTCCTCTATGCCGCCAGGGAACTCAAGGTGGAGCCCAAGGATTGCATGGTGATTGAGGATGGCGTAGCCGGTACTGTTGGCGCAAAAGCCGCAGGCATTGGGACTGTCGTGGGCCTGGTCGGAGGCAGCCATCTCAGCGATGAAGACCTTAGATCCATTCATGCCAACGCCTTGCGCACTGCAGGCTCAGATCTCATAATCGAAACTCTTGATGACCTGTTGGTCTGATAAGAGCGATAAAGCGAAGGGCCAAAGGCCCTCGCGGCAAGGCAATCCACAAGGGCCCTGTCAGTGCCCCTGCTCTTCCAAAAACTTGTTGAATGCTTCAAGCGTACGTTCGGAGACGTGGTGCTCCAGTCCTTCGGCATCAATCTCGGCGGTCTCTCTTGGCACCCCAACCGCAATCAAGAGCTCGACAACAGAGCGATGACGGGCGCGAACGCGGTTGGCCAGGGCTTCGCCTTCATCGGTAAGAAACACGCCCCTGTAAGGACGAGAGACGGCCAAGCCGTCCCGCTTTAAACGAGCAATTGCTTTGGTCGCAGTTGGATGAGCCACGCCCATGCGCTCCGCTATATCTGCCGTTCGGGCTTCTCCAAAATCCCTGATAAGATCTCCGATCATTTCCACATAATCTTCCATCACCGCGCATGCCTGCGCTTCTCGTGCCCGAACGAAACGCACGCTTTGTTTGGATGGTCGATTGGAGTTTTCTGCCATTTTCTTCTTCTTTGCTTGTGTTGGCACCATGACCGGCATCCGATCACGACTCTTTGCGGTTTTGGGTAAAGAATGAACGGCAAATTTGCAATTGGCAAATTTGGCGCATCGCTAAAACATGAATTTCATGTTCACAATCTCCTTTTAGACTATACTACCTATTGCAATTTATTTAGCCAAGGCTAAATTTAAGGAATGACAGATCACATTATATACAAGCCAAATCAAAGAGACCAATCCATGTTTGCCACCGAACAAACTCGTATAAAGATGAGTGCAGTTCTATCCGGCCAGAGCCGAGGATGGAGAAGCAAACTGCTATTTGCCGGCCCTGCGATCATCGCATCGGTCGCATATATGGATCCGGGCAACTATGCGACAAACATTCAGGCTGGCGCAGGATATGGTTATGGATTGCTTTGGGTTGTTTTGCTGGCGAACCTGATTGCCATGCTGTTTCAGGCCCTGTCGGCACGGCTTGGTATTGTGACGGGAAAAAATCTGGCCGAGCTCTGCCGTGATAATTTCTCGACGCCTGTAGTCTGGATCATGTGGGCTGTCAGCGAGATCGCCGCAATGGCTACGGATCTGGCAGAATTTCTCGGTGGAGCAATCGGTCTGGCCCTGTTGTTCGACATGCCTTTGATGGCGGGTATGGGCGTTACCGCGATCGTCACCTACGGCATCCTGCTGTTCGAGAATAAAGGCTTCCGTCCGATGGAACTGATCATCGGTGCCATGGTGAGTGTTATTGGCCTTTGTTATCTTGCAGAAGTTCTGGTCTCTCCTATCGCCTGGGGCGAAGCTGCTACGGGCATTGTCACGCCTGAACTGGCCGATGCCGCAGCGTTGACCATCGCAGTGGGCATTATTGGTGCCACCGTAATGCCTCATGCCATTTATCTGCACTCTGGCCTGACGCAATCCCGTGCGGTTATTCGCACTGAAAGTGAACGCCGCAAAGTTCTTAAATATTCCAATTGGGAAGTGGTTATTGCGCTTGCTGTTGCTGGTATGGTCAACATGGCCATGGTCATGATGGCTGCCAGCGCCTTCCACAATGGACACAGCGAAGTGGCCGAGATCGAAACCGCTTACCACACTTTGACGCCATTGCTCGGCGTGTTCGCAGCCGGAGCGTTTCTGGTATCGCTCATTGCATCGGGCATTTCCAGCTCGGTTGTGGGAACGATGGCCGGGCAGATGATCATGCAGGGCTTCCTGCACTTCAGAATTCCAGTCTGGCTGAGACGTTTGATCACCATGATCCCGGCTTTTGCCGTGGTCGCAATGGGCGCAAACGCCACGCAAGCTCTGGTGATCAGTCAGGTTATTCTGAGTATTTCCCTGCCAGTACCAATGATTGCGCTGATCATTTTCACCTCTCGCCGCGACATCATGGGCGAATATGCAACGGGTAAAGCTGTCCGGACGCTAGCTGCCATCGGAGCAACGGCGGTATTGGTTCTCAACTTCGTCTTGCTTGCTGACACCTTCGGTATTCCGGTGCCTTTCCTGGCAAGCTAGGAACTGGACAAACAAGCGTCCTGGCTGTCTGACCCTTACAGCCCATGAGACGCACACAAACGAGCCGCACTCTTAAAAAGGTAGCGGCTCGTTGTTTTTGACTTCCTTCATAACAAAAAAGGTTCGTGTCTGGCGCACCCCGGGCAAGGCGATCAACTGCGCACCCAACAGGGCACTGAAGTCAGCGATATCCCGCACGCGGATTTTCAGGAGATAGTCAAAGTCTCCGGCCACCAGATTGCAATCGAGCACAAACGGCATTGTCGTGATGGCTTGCTCGAAAGCTGCAAAGCTTTCCGGCGTAGACCGATCCAGCACCACACCAACAACAACCAGAGTGCCCAAGCCAACTTGCTCGGGATTGATTCTGGCGCGAACTCCTTCGATATAGCCTTCGTCAAACAGGCGTTGCGTGCGCCTGTGACAGGTTGCAGGGCTCACATTGACGCGCTCTGCCAGTTCAGCGTTGGTCAAGCGGCCATCTTTTTGCAGCAATCGCAAGATATTGCGGTCGATTTTGTCTAGAGTTGCCATGGCGTTATGAAAGAATCTTCCGTTACTGTCGATTATTTATATTAGCATGCTCACTTTGGCCGATAACATCAACATATTACGGCAATATTTTTCACAATTTTCGAAGCACCTTTCTTTTTAATTTTGCTAGTCTGGAATCACTATAAAAACAACAACCGCAATCAGAAAGGCTTCCTGTGCTCGAAAAATTTGAACGCTACCCCCTGACCTTCGGTCCAACGCCAATTGAAAAACTGCCCCGTCTCAGCGAAGCTCTTGGTGGCAAGGTAGAGATTTACGCAAAGCGCGAAGATTGTAACTCCGGCCTTGCCATGGGCGGCAACAAGCTGCGCAAGCTGGAATATATCATTCCTGACGCAATCGCTTCAGGTGCAGACACCTTGGTCTCCATCGGCGGCGTGCAGTCCAATCACACCCGCATGGTTGCCGCAGCGGCAGCCAAAATCGGCATGAAATGCGTTGTGGTGCAGGAAAAGTGGGTGCCTCATTATGACGCTGTCTATGATCGGATCGGCAACATTCTGATGACCCGCCTGATGGGTGCCGACAGCCGCCTTGTCGATGACGGTTTTGATATTGGCATCCGCCAAAGCTGGGAAAATGCCATCCAGTCCGTCAGGGACGCGGGCGGTGTGCCTTACGCTATTCCTGCGGGGGCCTCGGTGCACAAATACGGCGCGTTGGGATATGTCGGATTTGCCGAAGAAGTGGCACAGCAGGAAGAAGAGTTGGGCTTCAAATTCGACTATATCGTTGTTTGTGTTGTTACCGGCTCCACGCAAGGCGGCATGATCGTTGGCTTTGCTGCGCAGGATCGGGCGGATCGGGTGATCGGTATCGACGCGTCTGCGACCCCTCAGCAGACCCGCGCCCAAGTCCGCTCCATCGTAGACAACACCGCTGAATTGCTTGAGCTGGGCCGTCCAGTTCGCGAGGACGAAATCGTCATTCTGGAAGACTATGCCTATCCGGCCTATGGCGTTCCTTCCGAAGAGACCAACGAGGCCATTCGCCTTGCCGCCCGCACCGAGGCCATGATGACCGATCCGGTTTATGAAGGCAAAAGCATGCAGGGTCTTATTGATCTGACCAAGAAGGGCTACTTCCCTGAAGGCTCCAAGATACTCTACGCCCATTTGGGCGGCGCTCCTGCACTGAACGGCTACAGCTATTATTACAAGGACGGCTAGGAATCTGGGGCCTAATGCGTCCGGGGATCACTCTCTCTTGCCCCCCATGATAGAGAGGGTGATCCCGTATTTTCATTTTTCCTTACAACAGTAAATCCGTTAGCTTTGTCACGTAACAATCGCAACGATTCGCAATAGCCTTTGTCCGCTTTTGGATCAGTTGCCCGCCTGAGCCTCTTGAGGCAGATTTACGTGAAGGAAGACCCATGGCCTCTGCCGCCATAAAAGAGACCGACCTTTATGCTCCTATCAAGCTCTTTCTTGAGCAACAGGGCTATGAGGTGAAGGGCGAAGTGGGCGCGGCGGATATCGTAGCGAGCAGAGGAGATGACGATCCGGTTATCGTCGAACTGAAGGTCGGCTTTTCGCTCACGCTGTTTCATCAGGCTGTGGCACGGCAAAGCATAACCGATGCGGTTTACATTGGCATACCCCACAGCAGCAGTCGCCAGTTTCAGAAGTCCCTAAAGAACAATATCGCCCTCTGCCGCCGACTTGGCCTCGGGCTCATAACAGTACGGCTCAAGGATGGCTTTGTTACGCCGCATCTGGACCCGGCTGCCTATAAGCCGCGGCAGGTAAAGCCACGCAAGAGCCGCCTGCTCCGCGAGTTTTCCCGTCGGGTGGGCGACCCGAATGCCGGAGGCTCGGCACGGCGCAAGGCACTCGTCACCGCCTATCGACAAGACGCTTTGAAGTGTCTGAAGTTTCTCTCGGGAAATGGGCCGACCAAGGCGGCTCTTGTTGCACGCTCTACCGATGTTGAAACCGCGCGCCGGATTCTTTCAGATGATCATTATGGCTGGTTCGAGCGTGTGTCCCTTGGCATCTATCAGATCACACCAAAAGGCGCCGAGGCGCTTGAAGACTATTGCGAAGAGCTCTCCAAGCTTGATTTCGGACAGTCGTAAACGACTAAAGCCCTACTTTTAAGCATAGTGCCATCGGGTTCCGTTCTGATGGGCTATCAAATTTTGCGTAAATGCAAAGCAGTTCTTGCAACTTTATCGCCGCCCGCATAGATCTAGAGCGTTCAAGGCAAAATTCGTTTCTGGCATCTTTTCCTGACCGGGAGGATAGAAGCAGCGGCTGGTTTTGCTCGCTTTGTCTTGACCTTAAAGCTCTGCTGCTTGAGGGCAAGGGGAAAGCTCAATCCCTATTTGCGTATTTGACCTTGGGTCTATGCTTGCCGTTGCATGCAAATACGCCAAGTCTCAAGATCTGGAGCATGATATGAAAATCGCTGTATCCTCTCAAAACTTTCGCACTGTAACCGGTCATGCAGGGCGTTGCCGCCGTTTTCTTGTCTATTCAGTAGGCGAGAATCAGGAGCCGGTTGAAATCGAACGCATCGACCTGCCTAAAGATATGAGCATGCACGATATCGGCGATACTGGTGCTGCCCACCCGCTCGACAATGTCGACGTACTGCTTTCCGCTTCATTCGGCGCCAGCTTTGCCGTTCGAATGGAAGCCCGCTCCGTGATGACCAGCGTCACCGAGCAAACGGATCCTCTTGAAGCTGTGAAGGAATTCCTCGCCAAGGGCCAGAATTTGGCAGATCTTTGTGGCGGCAACCCGGATCGCGATCATAGCGGCGACCACAATTGCCATCATAGTCACTGATTTTCTGCGCCAATTGCTGAAAGACACGCTGGTTTGAAGGCTTGGTAAAAGCCCTCAAACCTCTTGATAACATCAAGCTCCTCTACATATCGGCCAAACTGTCACAAAAGCTCAAAAAAGCGGCTTTATCATGCGCTTTCTTGGTTTTGTAAACGGTCATTGATATGCTGAAGACAATATTTGCGGCGGCCGGTTTGGTCGCGGCCCTGCTCGGTCTGAGTGGCTGTTTGGATAGTGGTCCCAAGCAATCAATCACCATGCTTTCCGGCTCGGAAAACAAATCTCTCTATCCCATCGTAGAAGAATTTGCCCGGAAGCAAGGGGTCGATATCCATATCAAGGGCAGAGGCTCCGTTGATATTATGCTCGACATCCGCAAGGGCCTTGATGCCGAGGCAGATATTGTCTGGCCAGCAGCCTCTCTGTGGCTTGAGCTTGGAGACACGAACCATGTCGTCAAGCATGAAAAATCGATCATGCGCTCGCCGGTTGTCTTCTGGGTCAAGAAATCCAAGGCACAGCAGCTTGGCTGGGTCGGCGCGGACACGAGCCTTACGGATATCGTGCAAGCTGCCGAAAACGGTCTGAGCTTCGGCATGACATCGGCCACCCAGTCCAACTCCGGAGCCATGAGCTATTTTGCCATGCTCTCTTCGGCGGCCGGACAGCCCAATGTGCTGACCCTCAAGGATATAGAAAACAAGAATATTCAGGCCCGCGTTGAACAATTACTCAAACGTGTCAACCGCACATCGGGCTCCTCAGGCTGGTTGGGCGATCTCTATCTTGAGCACCCGGATGCCATGGACGCCATGTTCAACTATGAGGTCGTGGGCATCGAGGTCAACAGGCAGCTCGAGGCTCAGGGCAAGGAGCCACTCTGCGCAATTTATCCGGTTGATGGCATCGCAATCGCCGACTCGCCTTTGGCTTTTGTCGACAAGGGAGACACCGAACAGGACAAAGCCAAGGAGGAATTCTTCCTCAAGCTGCAAGACTATCTTTTATCTGACAAAGTGCAGGTGCAACTTGCCGCATCAGGTCGCCGCGTTGGCCCCTTGGGCCTTTCATCCAGTTCGTTGAGCAAAGACGTTTTCAAGCCGAACTGGTGCATAGACATTGATCATTCAATCAATGCTCTCAATCTGCCCAGCCAGCAGGTGATCGAAGCGGCTCTGCGGCTTTATCAGGGCACCAGCCGCCGCCCCTCCGAAATTGTCTTCCTTCTGGATTTCTCCGGCAGCATGAAGGGCGAAGGCAACAAACAGATGATCGATTCACTTTCGAATCTGTTTCTGGATGAAAAGGCTCGAGATTTCTTTCTGGAAACCACCGCCAAGGACATTTTCCACGTCATTCCATTCAACAGCTCTGCTTATGGCCCCTATTCAGCGACTGGCGAAAGCAAAGAGGCTCTGAAGGCTCTTTATAATACGATTGTTGACATGAAACCGGACGGCGGCACCAATATTTATGAGGCCGTAGCGCAGGGCATTCACCTTCTCAAGACATCCGGTCAGGCCGAAAGCCATAGTCAGATGGTTTTGCTGCTTACCGATGGCGTGTCGGACGGCAGTTTCAACGGATTGGCCGACAAGATACTCAATCCGGATCCAGCAAAAAACATCCCGGTCTTTTCCATCCTGTTCGGCGATGCGTCTGAAGATCAGGTCGAACAGATTGCCGAGGCAACCGCTGCCCGCGTTTTTGATGGACGCAAGGGCCTTGTTGATGCCTTCCGGCAAGCAAGAGGCTATGCGAACTGATGGCCGCCAGCATTATCAACAATACGCGGACACTCATTGCCGTTGTTCTGGCTGCGGCCGCAGGGCTCGGCGTCTATTTCTTTACACAATTGCATGAACTGATTGCTCTGGCTGCGGCCTTACTGGTGTTTGCGGTTACGCATTTCATGATACCGCGCATGCAGGAAGATCAGGAAGTCTTTGTTGCTTCGGGAGTAACCCGCGCAGACCTGTTGTCTGCCCAGCAGCAGGGCAAGCAACAGATCGACAGATTGGAAAAGGCCTTGGCCAGCATTCCTGATGTCGATCCGGCGCAAGGCGTATTGCGGGACATCGAAGCGGTGTTTCAGGATATCTATGCCAATCTGGACAAGGATCCGGGCGACATTCCTCACGCTCGAGCCTTTCTGGATTTTCATTCCGGCGATGCGATCTCCCTTATCGAGGGCTATGCGGGGCTCGTGGCCAATCGCCTGCCGGATGATGACAAGATAAAGCAAGTGCAAGCCGCAAGGGCACGCTTTGCGTCAATCGAGAAAGCCTTCCGCTCACAATATAATGCCATGTTGGCCAATGATATCAGCGCCCTTGAGCAGGCCGGGCGCAATCTGGAGACTTCCCTCAGGCTGGAGCATGGGTTGGAGAATATCACCTCCAGGCGCTCCGCACAGTAGCGGGTCGACATTTGCAATGCGGGAAACAGACTAGAAAGCAAAATCGGGATTTTGCAGCATGAAAAGAGTTATCATCGGAATTGTTCTGCTGTTGGTGATCGTTGGCGGCGTCATCGCGCTGGATCAGATCGGACTTGACAGTTTCAAGCGAAGCCAGGCACCGGACCCGATTACTGTCAAGTTTTTGGTCGGAGGTGAAAAATCCGCTTTCATCAAAAATCCAGCCATCGTCAAGATTCTCAAGGAACGCTATGGCATCACCATGGATGGTCGCAAAGAAGGCTCCATCGAGATGGTCACCAATAAGCCCGATGCCGATATTGATGCGCTCTGGCCTTCCAATGAAATCGCGTTGGAACTCTACAAGCGCCACTTCGGTGATCCTCTCAGCGATGATCTGATTTTCAACTCACCGATTGTCTTCTATACATGGCGCCCTATTGCCAGCGCTCTTGAAAAGATGGGGGTCGTCAACAATGTCGGCACCTATTCCAGTGTTGACACTCTTGCTCTGATCAAACTTGTCCAACAGGGCAACTCGTGGAAAGACATCGGGGTTGACCGGCTTTGGGGCAATGTAAGCATTCAGTCAACCGATCCCACCAAGTCCAATTCCGGCAACATGTTCTCCGGCCTTTTGGCCAATATGCTCTCCGGCGGCAAGGTGGCAACCATAGCCGATGTGGAGCAAAACACTCCGGCAATACAGTCCTTTTTCAAACAGATGGGCTATATGGAAGGCTCTTCGGGCGACATTTTTCGCAAATATCTTGATACGGGGATTGGTGCCAAGCCGATTGTCGTCGGTTATGAAAACCAACTGGTCGAATTCTATATCGCGAATGAACGCTACAGAAGCCTTATCGAAAAGGAAGTTGTAACGCTTTACCCGCTGCCAACCTTCTGGGCGTCTCACCCGATCATTGCGCTGACGGCGAACGGCAAACGCCTTGCAAAAGCTTTGCTGGATGATGAGGTGCAGGCTTTGGCGTGGTCAGAGCACGGGTTCCGTTCTGGCCTGAAAGACCGGGTCACCGACACGGGCGCCGTTGCAGTCAAGGGCCTGGCTCCTACAGTCACCTCCGTCATGCCGATGCCAAATGCCTCGGTTATGGAAACCATAATCAATTTGCTTAATCCGGAAACCCTGTCTCGTGCTTCGGCTACGGGGAACTGATTTTTTCGCGTACCAGCCAAGCCCTCGTCTGAATTTTCAAACCATTGCAGGGGCATGTGCTCAAGGCGCCTTTAGGAGACAAACCAATGTCAGAGGATCAAACCGCTCTTTCCGAGAAGACAAATGCACCGGCCCCAATCGCGACGCCAGGCACCGCTCTTGTGCCGGTTGCAGTTCCTGAACAGATGTCAACATTCCCTCAGCAGGAATTCTCGGGTGAAGAGTGGACGCGCGTTGAAGATCTGGCCGCAGTGGTTGACGCAACGGATTCCAATCTGTTGCTCACCTATGGCGCCAAACCGCAGATGAATGTCTCGTCGGTTCTTGATCAATTGTTGCGCGACATGAGCACAGAGGAGGCCGATGTCGGAGGGGATCTGCTGATCGCTCTTTCTCGCGGCATGGAAGAAGCCAAAATAAGGGAAATGCGTGAAGAGTTGAAATCCGGCGGCTCCACTTTGGCATATACTGTTAATCAGGTTCCTCTTGTCGGGCCATGGTTCGCGCGCCAGATGTCTGCCTTTCTCTATTTCAAGCACCGCAAGGACACAATCATCAAGCATTTCGATGAAATAGAAAAACAGATCATGACCCACCGGGAGACTTTGGTGAAAAGCAACACCAAACTCGACATGAATTATGAGGCAACCGCCAACAATTTGAATGATCTGAAAGTTTATATCGCGGCTGGCGAGCAAGCGGGGCTGCGTTTGGTATCCGAAGCCAATGATCGCCTTGAAGCTGCCAAGCAAAGCCGAGATGCTGTTGTCGTCAACCAATATCGTGATTTCAGAGCCAATGTCGAAAGCTTCCTCACTCGTGTCGTTCGCCTCCATATGGCCTATACCAATGCAGCACAGAATCTTCCGCAGATTCAACAAATTCAGGAAACGACAAAGATAGCGCTTTCCGATGTAATCGACACATTGCTCGTCGATATGCCGCAAATGAAACAGGCTGTCTTGCAGCTTTCTGCCCTCAAGAGCATTCGTGATGCGCGGGCGGCTTCAGAAAAGCGGCGTGAGATTAGCCGGGAGCTGCGCGAAATCGCCAGCAATGCATCTTCTGACAGTTATCTGGAAGCAAAGGAAAGTCAGGGAGCCTTTGAAGAGGAGTTGCAATTGCTGGAAAGAATGGCGACCAAACTAAAAGAGACCGAGCAAAAAGCACGCGATATAGAGGCGCAGAATCAGGCTGCACGAAAAGACGCGCATATTCGCATGCAGGCTGTCGTCAAGCAGTTGGCCGATGTGCAGCTACAGGCATGACCTTCACGGGACCAAGATAGACTCGCTTTGCCCCGTAAAATGAGGGCAGATTCTCCAAAAGGGCCCTGCGGCCCTTTTTTTGCGCCTTAAGATTTCGTTAATGCACAAATTCGATGGCCCGGGATCTCCAGCTTCGGCCAAGTTTTCGCTGCTACCCACAAATCCACGCCGATTCCAGTACCAGAAACCCGGCTTCAAAACCGCAGAAACATGCGCCTTGCGGGAGTCCTTGTGTTTTTTTTGCAACATGCCCTTCGATTTGACACCGAGACTATCAAAGTCTGTTTGTGATTTACAATTAAACGAGTATTGTTTGTTTGTCGCAAGCTTATCAAATACTAGGGTCAGAATTATGAACATCAAGAGCCTCATCCTCGGTTCTGCAGCTGTATTGGTAGCCGGTGGCGCCGCTCAGGCAGCAGATCTGCCAGTAGCAGAACCTGTAGATTACGTAAAAGTTTGTGACGCATATGGCACAGGCTACTTCTTCATTCCAGGCACCGATACCTGCCTGAAACTCAGCGGTTACGTTCGTACTGAAGCTCAGTTCAACGACGCTAACTCCCGTGACGACTCCAAATTCGTTCTTTGGGCTCGCGGTCAGGTAAACTTCGACGCTAAAGAAGAAACCGAACTCGGTACCCTGTCTTCTCGTGTACGTATCGAAGGCGACAGCTCCAACGGCAAAAAATTCGACGGCAAAGCTCTCGAAGACGGCAACATGGACCTCGCAAAGGCATGGTTGTCTTTGGGCGGCTTCTACATGGGCCTCATCTCCGACGGCACCAATGTTGACTACAATGCTGGTGACATCTTCGGCGGCGACTTCGATAAAGGCGACATCACCCTCGTTCAGGTTGGCTACAACCTCGCTCTGGGCAACGGCGTAACCGCTACTGTTGCAGCTCTTAACGACGTAACCAAAGACGCTGCTTACGCTGCCCCTGCATACGCCGGTCAGACCATGCCAGCTCTTTCTGCAAGCTTGAAAATCAGCCAGGCTTGGGGTGAAGTTGCTACCAGCGCTACGGTTCACAGACTGAACTATGTAACCAACGGCATCGACGACGACTATGGCTACATCATCGCAGCTGGTGGTCAGTTCAACCTTGACATGCTGTCTGCTGGTTCCATGCTCGCATTCAACAGCTTCTACACCAAAGGTGCTCTGGGCTGGACTGGCGTTTCATCAAGCTTGATGGGTGACGTTGCCCTGAAAACAGTTGGCACCACCAACTATGCTCTTAACGAAGCATACGGTTTTTCTGCAGGCCTGCGTTATGCATTTGCTGACAACATCTGGGCTGCTGTAACCGGTGGTTACGCTCACTTCAACGACAAAGGCTACGCCGATCATGACTATGATCTGATGAAAGCTGCCTTCGAAGTTGAATATAAGCCTGTTAAAAACCTGGCTGTTAAAGCTGGTATCGAATACCGCGACGTTGACTACGACAAATGGGCTTCTGACGACGACTATGTTGTTGGCGCCATCCGTCTGCAGCGCAACTTCTAATATCAAATATCATATTTGATATAGGTTGGTCCCGGGAGCTTTGCTCCCGGGATTTTTTGTGCCAACACCGACGAGCACATTTCAATGCCGCGTTGCGCTGGACATAAAAAAGCGCTCATGCCGTTCCAAACAACAGGACCATCACGAACGCTATATTTATATATAGAAAGCTGAAGTGCTATCCGTCAGGCAGCTTCATCCGGGCTTGCCAAAGCGAGGACCGATGCCGAGAGCGTATCAATCAGGCTTTTCAGCTCCGCCTCGGACTTGCCCTTACCGCACTTCAATTCACGGCAAGCCAATATGATGAAATCGGCCATATTCGCCGGGCTTTGCCCCGCGATCCCGATATATTTGGTATAGGGAATGAATAGCTCCGCAAGAAATTGCCTGTGTTCCTGCTTCAATTTCGTTATTGCTGGATGGTTTTTCATTTCAGCGTCATTCCAAAGCATTTGTGCGTCTGGATGCTGCTGCAAGAATAAATAAGGCTTTACGACCATATGTTTAAAATAGACACCCAGCTGATCGCGTAATGAAGTGCAATGCATTATAGCTTCACGCGCTTCTGTTAAATGTTCTTTAAAAACATAGTATGCGGTCTCGGCATACAAATCCTCTTTATTCGCAAAAACTGCGTAAACCGTTTGTCTGGACAAACCAGAATGCTTTGCGACATCGGTCATTGAAGTACGGGTATATCCGTATCGAGAAATCAGCTCTTTCGATGCCAGTATCACTTTCTCTTTTGTCGTCACCATACTACGCTAACCTATACCCTATTTGACCAGGGCATATCCCCACTAGAAGCGAAAACACTAATTAAGTCCAATTGTTAGCCCCCCAACAATTGAACGCATATGACCAATTGCAGACTATACGAAATCCCCAATTTTGTAAAATTCTTAAACCTGAAAGATTGACATTTAATGTCCAATTGTCTATCTTCAGGTTACAAAGTCTTTTTGTTGGTAACTCCTTTTTGGGCGAACTTTCGGTTGTTGACGGGTTTTTACCATTGCAGTCGGTTGATTTGTGGATAATTTGCAACCCAAAGAATCAGCGAGAGACACGGCATCGCTTGAGCAAAATAGTTCGGTGCTGCTAGGAAGAGTTACATAAATTTATGGCGCGACCAAAACTGCAATTTTGATCAC
The DNA here is from genome assembly GCF_963664735.1 of uncultured Cohaesibacter sp. Classification (NCBI taxonomy): domain Bacteria; kingdom Pseudomonadati; phylum Pseudomonadota; class Alphaproteobacteria; order Hyphomicrobiales; family Cohaesibacteraceae; genus Cohaesibacter; species uncultured Cohaesibacter sp. Next base: position 2,886,728 of record NZ_OY761553.1, read on the forward strand.
GCCATAATAGAGATACCGAGTTTACCGTTAGTGCGGTTAGGTTCGGTTACAGTCTGTCCATCATACTGCTTGCGACACAGATGGACACTGCCGTCACGGGGTGGTTTGGGTTGCCTGTCTAAGCTTTACTGCTTGCGACACCTGACAGGTGATATCCGCCTCGTGACGGACTTATATCATTTGTAATCTTGTATTAAAAGCCCACTTACATGATTTCACAGTTTGTAATCGTGTAAAGTGTGTATTTTAGCGACCTGCACCCATATTTTGATTAAATTTATCCACAACTAAGATACAGTTTGTGTGAATATGTACTCAAAATTTTCGCTTCGCGTATCAATTCGCATCGCAATTTCAAAAAAAATCTGCCCCGAATAAGATCCTCGATCCTTCCCTCAGTCTCACGAAATAATCAGTTTCGGCGTTCAAATTCCGGGACCGATCAACCATTGTGAGAAATACAAGAAACAAAATTCAGGAAGACTAGCCTTACTAAGAGACAAAGGGCACCAACTTGATGCCCTTTGCTCATGCGCCAGTCTCTGGTTATAGAGCCATCACGCAGAAATAGGCTCAAGGTCAAAAGCTGCGGCCATCAGCTGCTTGGTATAGAGCTCTCTTGGCGCATCGAAGATCTGATCTGTATGTCCCTCTTCGACAATGACCCCCTGTTTCATCACCATGACGTAATCCGACATTGCACGAACAACAGAAAGATCGTGTGAGATGAACAGATAGGACAGATTGTTCTTCTCCTGAAGACCACGCAGCAGTTCAACGATCTGCTTTTGAACAGAACGGTCGAGTGCAGATGTGGGTTCGTCCAGAACAACGATACGAGGCTTGAGCACCATTGCTCTGGCAATCGCGATGCGCTGCCTCTGACCACCGGAAAACTCGTGCGGATAGCGGTTGCGCATGGAAGGATCAAGCTGCACCTCTTCCAAAGCTTCAATCGCCCTTGCGTCCCGTTCCTTGGCAGACAATTCCGGATGGTGCACCAAAAGACCTTCAGTGATGATCTGCCCCACCATCATGCGTGGAGACAGCGATCCAAAGGGATCCTGAAACACCAGTTGCAACCTTTTGCGGTGTTCTCGCATCGCTTCACTGGAAATCTGGCTCATGTCGACGCCATCAAGCAAGACTTCACCAGTCACATTGGTCAGCCGGAGCAACGCCCGACCCAATGTGGACTTACCTGACCCGGATTCCCCGACGATGCCGATCGTCTGTCCTTGACGAAGACATATATCGACATTGTTAACGGCCCGAAGCTCATGCTTTTGAGTAGCAAAAACGCCGGACGTAATGTTGAAGCTTACATTAACGCCTTTGCCTTCCAGCAGAACCGGCGCATTGGCTTCGGGCGCTTTTTTGCGCCCTTCAGGCTCTGCGGACAGCAGCATCCTGGTATAATCATGGGCCGGGTTATCGAAAATTTCAGCGGTGTTACCTTCTTCGACCACTTCTCCGGTTTTCATCACATACACACGGTCGGCAAATCTTCGGACGATATTGAGATCGTGGGTGATAAAGAGAATCGCCATACCCAGCTTTTTCTGCAAATCGGCCAGGAGCTGCAAAATCTGAGCTTGAATGGTCACATCAAGCGCCGTGGTTGGTTCGTCAGCAATCAGCAGATCAGGATTGTTGGCAAGCGCCATGGCGATCATGACGCGCTGACGTTGACCGCCAGACATTTCATGCGGATAGGATTTAAGCCGGTTTTTCGGATCGGGAATACCCACAAGCTCCAGAAGCTCCAAGGCACGCGCCATGGCCCGCTTCTTGTCCATTTTCTGGTGAATGCGCAATGGCTCGCAAATCTGCCGACCAACGGTATAGAGCGGATCAAGAGATGTCATCGGCTCCTGAAAAATCATGGTCATCTTGGCGCCGCGATAGCTGTTCAGCTTGCGCGTTGAAAGCCCGAGAATCTCGGTGCCGTCATATTTCACCGATCCTTCCACCCAGCCGTTATCAGCCAGCAGCCCCATTGCAGACATCATGACCTGGCTTTTGCCAGATCCGGATTCACCTACTACGGCAACCGTTTCGCCCTTGTTGATATGCAGGTGGATGCCGCGCACCGCATGCACATCCTTGTCACTGTTGGTTTCAAAATGCACGTGCAGATCGTTGATATCGAGCAGAGGTGTTTTTGTATCTGACATTGTTCCTTGCTCCTATCGATCTTTGGGGTCCAGCGCATCACGCAGACCATCGCCAATGAAGTTCAACGCGAACAGTGTCGCCGTCAGGAAGATAGAAGGGAAAATCAGCATCCAGCTTGCGCCTTGGAGATTTCGAGCACCTTCGGAGATCAACACACCCCAGGAGGTCATTGGCTCCTGAACCCCCAAGCCCAGAAAAGACAGGAAGCTCTCAAGCAAAATGACCTTGGGCACGAGCAACGTGACGAAGATTACAACCGGTCCCAATGTGTTGGGAATGATATGCCGACGCAGGATACCTCCGGCTCCAACGCCCATAGCCTCGGCAGCAAGCACATATTCCTGTCGCTTGATGGAAAGCGTCTGTCCGCGCACGATTCGTGCCATATCTAGCCATTCCACGGCACCGACGGCAATAAACATCAAAATGAAGTTCCGGCCGAAGAAAACCACCAGCAGAATGACAAAGAAAATGAAGGGAAGCGAATAGAGCACGTCGACAACGCGCATCATGATCAGATCCACCCTGCCGCCGAAATAGCCTGACAGCGACCCATATGTCACCCCGATAAGCAACGCCACACCAGAGGCCAAAAGGCCGATGATCAGCGAAATGCGCCCGGCAATCAGGGTTCTGGTCAAAAGATCTCGCCCGTTGGCGTCCGTGCCAAAGAAAAAATGCATGCGATTAATCTTGGCTGTGATGGTCGCGCTTTTCTTGTCTTCAGAGAAGCCTGAGAAAGACGCTTGCTTGAACAGGTCTGAACGATCAAAATAGCGAGCTACTTTTTCGTTGATCGCTTTCTTGGAAGTCACTTTCACCACGACTTCATTAGCGGCGATGGTTGTATCCTCGGCGGTCAGTCTGGCGCGTTTCAAGACCTTGTCCAATGCGGGCTGAATTTCGTCGTCTCTTGGATAGGCCGTAAGCGAGCTGGGCACCTTCACATAATTTCTGTAGACGGTGTCATATTTGTGCCCGGTAAAGAGCGGGCCCAAAAAACATGCCACAGCGATGAGGAACAGGACCAAGAAGGAGGCCATTGCCGCGCGGTTGGCTTTGAGCCGCGCCCACGCGTCGTCCCAGAGGGAACGGCCAATTTGCGCTTCCACGAGCTTTTCGGTTGCCTTACCGGCTTTTGTTTTCATAGTTTTGTTGTTCATTGTTGCCTCAATCGTAACGCACGCGGGGATCGAGCCAGGCATAGAGCAAGTCGACGATCAGGTTGAAGACCATGATGAAAACCGCAATGACAATCACGGTGCCCATGACCAGAGGATAGTCGCGATTAAGCGCGCCTTGAACGAAATAGCGTCCAACACCGGGAATACCGAAGATTGTCTCGATAACAACAGAGCCGGTAAGCAAGGCAGCGGCGGCTGGGCCTGCATAGGAGACCACTGGCAACAATGCCCCCCTCAGGGCGTGAACAACAACAACCATCCAGCCGGGCAATCCATTGGCTCTGGCGGTTCGAATGTGATGAGAGCGCAGCGCTTCAATCATCGCTCCTCGCGTCAAGCGCGCCACGACGGCCACCTGCGGCAACCCTAACGTTATGATTGGCAGGATCTTGTTTTGCCAAGCCCCATTGTTCCAGCCGCCAACCGGCAGCCAACCCAGAGCAACACCGAACAGCAGCGTTAGAACCGGTGCCACAACAAAGTTGGGAATGGTGATCCCCATCGTCGCAACCGTCATAACGGCATAGTCGGGAGTCTTGTTCTGTTTGAGCGCCGCCCAGACACCAAGAAACCCTCCAACGATAATCGCCATCAGCAAGGCATAACCGCCGATCTGAATGGAAATCGGCAAGCCGTTGCCGAACATTTCAACGACGGTGAAATCGCGAAAGAAGAAGCTTGGACCAAGATTGCCATGGAGCACATTATTCAAATAGATGAGATATTGTTCCCAAAGCGACTTGTCTAGATTGTAGATCTTGTTGAGATTTTCCATCACCTTGGCTTCCAGCGGGCGTTCGAGATCGAACGGCCCACCCGGAGCAACTCGGATGAGGAAAAAGGAAAGGGTGACAATGATGAACAATGTCGGGATTGCTGTCAGCAATCGTTTGAACACATAGCGCAGCATAATGCGTCCTTCTAAGTGGGCTTTTCTGCGATCCTTCCAATCCCGCTCAGGTCGGGAAGAAACTCAGATATCAGGATCCTCTAAAGCCTCAGGAACCAAAATCTCGAAACCATCAGGTCATGGACGAATTTGGATAAAGTGAGTAAGGCTGCTCGAATTGCGTAGAGCTTTCAAGGATCACCAGGAATTTTATTGGCGAAATTTTCCGCTTCGTTATTGGCAATTCTGCTGTTCGTTTATGATCAAACAGCAAGACAACTTTTGCTCACAAAAAGGGCTGCCTTGCGGCAACCCTTTCTATTCACAAAGGCTGACTAGTCTTTAGACATCCAACGAGATGGATGGACGTTCAGAAGGTTATCTTCCCAACCATGCAGCTTGTCAGAAACAAGGCTGAGGGAGCTGTAGTACAGCAGTGGAATGTAAGGCAGGTTGTCCATGAAGATCTTCTCTGCATCGAAAAGAACTTTCGCACGAGCGTCCAGATCCACAGTTGCTGCGGCTTTGTCCATCAGGGCGTCATACTCTTCATTCTTCCACTGTGCATAGTTGAAGCCAGAGTCGGATTCAACAAGCATCAGGAAGTTCTGCGGGTCGGAATAGTCACCAATCCAACCGGCACGAGCCAGATCGAATGGAGCATGTTCACGCAGGTTCGCATAGTGGGTTTTGGTGTCGGTGTTCAAAAGCGTTGTGGTCACACCGATTGACTTCCACATGTCGGCAATGGCGACCGCGGTGTTCTTGTGGTTTTCAGACGTGTTGTAGCGAATTTCCACTTCGAGCGGATGATCTGCGCTATAGCCAGCATCTTCAAGCAGCTTTTTGGCTGCGTCTTCGCGGTCCAGCTGATCCATGTCCTTGTATTCAGCATAGGCAGGTTCGCCGTAGTTGCCGATTCCAGGAGGCACGAGAGAGAAGCCCGGAAGCATGGTTCCGCCCCAGATGTCATCTGCCAGGAATTCACGATCGATCGCCATGGAAAGAGCCTTGCGCACTTTCGGATCAGCCAGTTTTTCTTCTGTGGTGTTCACAGCGTAATAATAAGTGCCCAGATATGGAGCCACGCGGAACTGGTCACCCAGGTTTTCGCGCATGAACTCAACCTGCTCAACAGGAGCATCGTTGTTCGAATCAAGTTCCCCAGCCTGGAAACGACGAAGAGCGGCGCCGCGGTCTTCGGTCGGATAGTACATGACCGCGTCAATTTTAACATCGGCAGCGTCATGGAACATCGGGTTCTTGACGGCTTTCACATGGCTGTTTGGTACGAATTCAGCAAGAGTGAAAGCACCGTTGGAAACCATATTGCCCGGCTTGGAGAAGTCATCGCCATATTTTTTCACGCTTGCCGGATGAACAGGCAGAGCTGACTGGTGGCAGAGCTGACCAAGGAAATACGGGGTCGGTGCATTGAGGTCGATTTCCAGCGTCTTGTCATCGATTGCCTTTACGCCCAGTTGGTCCAAAGGAAGTTCGCCCTTGTTGACTTTCTCAGCGTTTACGATCGGATACATGATGTTGGAATATTGAGCACCCGTTGCAGGATCTTCAATGCGACGCAGTGAATAGACGAAGTCACCAGCTGTTACAGGATCGCCATTTGACCATTTTGCATCGTCCCGGAAATGGAATGTATAGGTCAAACCGTCTGGAGAGATATCCCAGGATTTGGCAACAGCAGCTTCGCATTTGCCATCTGCGCTATAAGCGAGCAGACCTTCGTAAAGGTCGCGCAGAATATGAGCTTCATAAACAGTTTGTGTTTTATGCTGATCAAGGGTTTCCGGATCAGCGGCATTGCCTCGATTATAAATAACTTCAGCCGAAGCGGTGGTCGCCACGAGCGGTAGCGCGCAAACGCCAGCCAGCAACATGGCAGCAATCGTGTTTTTGTGCATAGACATCAACTCCCTGTTCTTCTCTAAAAGGCATTTTCCGTTTATTGCCTGAAAGCTAATTCGATTAGTCCTGTTACTGCAAGGAAAATGAATCAATTTTTCGGATTTCGCCAAAGGAACGAACAAATTTGTAGCTTTCGTTTCCAAGAAACGAACCGTAACGCATTTGTAAAAAACCGGAGAAATCACCGTGTCCTATCATTTATGCATAGAAATTGGGCACAGTTCCAGAGCAAATATCGCACATGTTGCCGCATTGCCCGAAAAGAAGCAGAGCCTCATATAAATATATATATAAATCAACAGGATAATGTTGCGATGATATGATCACGACCATATCCAACATAGCCTGAGCCTTTGAGGTCAGGCATAGACAAACGCACGCTTCCTGTGCTGGTTTGCGTAACAGAAAGCGTGCGCTGCATTAAACTAATCTAGTTTGCCACCAATGGCAGCCATCACGCCGCGCAATTCTGCAAGGCCCTTGAGGCGGCCGATTGCCGGATAACCCGGGTTGGAGCGGCGGGTCAGGTCATCGAGAATCTGATGGCCATGGTCGGGACGGAAAGGAATGGATTTGCCAACTTTATCTTCCACACCCTTAACATGGCGAATGATGTTGACCATATCGACGTCACCCCCAAGATGCTCGGCTTCATAGAAGCTTTTGCCTTCCCGTTTGGTTGAGCGCAGATGGAAGAAATGGATATAATCGGCGAATTCATCGATCATCGCAGTCAAATCATTATCCCCGCGCACACCATATGAGCCGGTGCAAAGCGTAAAGCCGTTTGCCGGACTCTGGTTGATTGCTCTTAGCGCACGCATGTCTTCAACGGTGGAAACGATGCGCGGCAGGCCGAACAGCGGACGTGGGGGATCATCTGGATGGATAGCCATGACGGCACCAACTTCGTCAGCGATTGGCAGAACGGTATTGAGGAATTCGCCCAGATGCTCACGTAGTTTGTCGGCGTCGATATCCTTATAGAGACCAAGCTGAGCACGGAACTGCTCGATGGTGTAGCTCTCTTCAGATCCGGGCAAACCGGCAATCATGTTGCGAACGAGAAGATTCTTGTCGTCTTCACTCATCGCATCGAAGCAAGCTTTGGCAGAGGCTTTTTCTTCATCCGTATATTCATCCTGAGCCGCAGGGCGCTCCAGAATGTATAGATCGAATGCGGCAAAGCGATCAGCATCAAAACGCAGGCAGCGAGCACCGTTTGGTAGCTCCCAGGCCAGATCCGTTCGGGTCCAGTCCAATACAGGCATGAAGTTGTAACAAATATTGTTGACCCCTTCCAATGCCAGATTGCGCAGGGATTCGCCCCAGTTTGCGATCAATTTCTTATAGTCGCCGCGCTGCAGCTTGATGTCTTCGTGCAGCGGAATGGATTCGACAACAGACCAGACAAGACCTTTGTCTTCGATCATTTTCTTGCGCGCAGCAATTGCCTCACGACTCCAGACGGTGCCATTTGGAATGTCATGCAGGGCGGTAACGATACCGGTAGCCCCAGCCTGACGGATATCGTCAAGGGTGACCGGATCATTAGGCCCGTACCAGCGCCAGGTCTGTTTCATTTTAGTGCCTCTTACTTGCGTTATAACGCTTTCAAACAGGTCGCAAGAAAGCGTTTCGGTTTACACGATCCCAACTCTCGGGAGGAATGAAGCGGGGACTGTTGCATTTACTTGTTCAGCTTGACGACCTTGGGTGCCTTGAACAGGTCGCCATCAAATTTCGGATCTTCCACATCGGACAGCACAAGCAACGTGTTGCGCACATTCTCCAGATGATTCCACATGGCGTCTCGCGCCTTGCCCGGATCCTTGCGATTGAGTGCGGTCAGAATTTGCTGATGGTCATCCAACCATTGTTGGCGATAGCTTTCGTCGAAGATGCGGGCGTGGAGGCCATCCCAAATCTGGTTGCCTTTTCTCAAGCGCCACATGTCATTGACCATGTCGATCAGGACCCCGTTCTGTGTCGCCTCTGCAATGAGCCGGTGAAACCATTCATCGCCATCATAGCTGGCTTCACCTGTCTCGATCGCCTTAATCTCCATGTCCAGAGCTTCTTGCATGCGATTGATGTCATTCTTGGTCACCATGGTCGCGGCAAAAGCTGCAATGTTACTTTCCAGCAGCTGGCGCGCCTGCAACAACTCGAACGGTCCGATATCAGATCTGGCACTCTCGACTCTCTCGGACTGCTTGGGCAGCCGTTCGATATAGGTGCCAGATCCCTTGCGGACAGAGACCAATCCTTCAATTTCAAGCATGATGATCGCTTCACGGACCACAGACCGGGACACGTCAAAATCTTCAGCAATCTGTCGCTCGGTTCGCAACCGGGTGCCGACAGAAAGAGACTGATCAATCATTTCTTTCTTTAGCGCCTCGGCGACTTCCTGATAGCGTCGCTTGCCTGCATCCGTAATCATACTCAGCCTCGTTCACCACAGTGGAAAGGAAACCAAGTCCTCTCCATTCCATCTTATTCCAATTACCGGTTCTATCTGTTGGCGCGTCAATCCTCGGGCGCCATGTCAGCCGCGGTTACGGATATCCCTATTACTCGCTTTCCTTCTGCTTTTCGGCATAGAAAGCCGCCAGCTTATGGAAAGCCTCTTTCTTGGTTGCCTTGTCGGCGTCGATCAGACCCTTTTTATTGCCTCCCCGCTGGAAGACATTCTGCCGGCGCTCAACCCGGAAGTCGTATAGAATCCAGGGAGAGATCCCCTTGACATAATCAAGCGACCGCAAAGTCGCGATCTGCTTTTCGTAGACCTCGGTTTGATAGGCTTCGCTGAAAAGACCCTTTTTCGGACCAGCCGCACTGATATCTGCATCAGCTCCGGTTTCAGAGATGACCACAGGTTTGTCCGGAGAGGAATTCACACCGATTTCAACCAAATCCTCGAAATTCTCTTCATACCAGCCGTAATATTCATTGATCCCGATCACGTCGATGAAATTCGACAGACGATCTTCGATTTTTTTCTTGGCATGATTGATAAGGCAGGCCGCAGACGTCAACCGTGTAGGGTCATTCTGTTTTGCGGTTTCTGCCAGACGACGCATGAAATCTAGGCGCGCGTCGGTATCGGGATTTTCGTTGCCAACAGACCAGATGATGACACTGGCGCGGTTTCTATCGCGCTTGATCAACTCGATCAGCTGGTTTTGCGCATCCTTGAAGGTTGCGGGATTTTCAAAATCAATGGCCCAGTAGACCGGTATCTCTTCCCACAACAGGAAGCCCAACTCATCGGCGATTTTCGCCGCCATTTCATGATGAGGATAGTGGGCCAGGCGCATAAAGTTGCAATTAAGCTCACGAGCATGGGCAAAGCGGCGGCGAATATCGTCCTCACTCGTCACCTTACCTTCAGTCTTGTCGTCTTCATGCACTGAGATACCGCGCAAAAAGAGCGGCTTTCCATTCAGGAACAGACTCGATCCGATCTGCTCAATCTGGCGAAAGCCAACCCGGTCGCGCACTTCGTCCTCGCCGGAGCGAGCAATAACGTCATAAAGGCGCGGATTGGAGGGGGACCACAAGTCCGGGCTGGCTTCGATCTCGGCTATCGCCAGGCCATCAGGGGAGGACGCGATGACAGTATTGATGCCGAGATCAGGAATCTGGATTTCAAGTTGCGCACCGGCCGCATCAGGACCGGCAAGCACTGCCTTGACGGCGATGCGGTTGTAGCTTCCATCAGGCACAAGATGCACAAAGAAATCGCGAATAAATGTTTTAGGGACCGTGTAAAGCTCAACATCACGATAGACGCCGCCATAGTTGAACCAGTCCGTGTTTCTCATGGGCACACGATCCAGAGTACGGGTGTTGTTGACGCAAAGCATCAACCAGTTTTCCCCTTCACGGAGCTTTTCATTAAGCTCGACGCAGAAAGGAGTGGAGCCACCATAGTGGTTACCCAAGAATTCACCGTTCAGGAAAACCTTGCAATCATATTGAGCTGCACCGATCCGCAGGATTTTACGTTCGCCAGCTTCAGGCAAAGAGGCAGCAAACGAGCGAGTGTACCAGGCACTCCCCTCAAAGAAATACCATTTCTCTTTAAGCATCTGCCAGTTGGATGGAACAGAGACCTGTTCACCCATATAGGGATCATAGTCATAAGGCTCGACACGGTCTTCGGGGTCCATTTGTTCCAGCTCGAACCACTTCTGGCGCAAGCCGGTATCAAGCAGATCAACACAGAAATTCCACGCTCCGTTGAGACTTTCACCTGTGCGACCACCGGTAAATAGCAAGGTCTCATGATTGAGATTTTGCAAATTATAGGGCGCATCATAGGCTTCGTCATGAAGACACTGCAGGGCGTTTTCCGCCAGCTCAGACCGTTCGAGTACCATGATGGAATTCCTGTTTCTTTGTCTGGCCTGCCGATAGCCACTCTTCCGGGCAGGGCCGGGAAAAACATGGCGGATAACTGACCGCCATGTTCGAGTTCTCGTTCACCACCAGGCGAGCGCTGCCGCCCGGTGCAAAGCGACTGACTTGAAGGTCAGCTCTTATTTAACAGCCTTGATGCGTTCGATCAGGTCGGCCAGACGAGCAGACTTTGCTTCCAGCTCTTCATGCATTGGCATAACTGCCTGAATGAATGGAGTCTTGTCGACTTCAACAAACTTGACACCGAGTTCGGTTTTGGCTTTTTCGATTTCCTTGTTGACGATTTCCGCCCAGAGTTTGCGATGGAAATCCATGGATTCATGCGCAGCCTGACGAACAGCTTTCTGCTGATCCGGGGTCAGCATGTCCCATTTTTTGGTAGACATAACCAGCACGGAAGGGATCATGGTGTGTTCGTCTTTGGAGAAGACCTTGGACACTTCACCATGACGTGCGGTCGTCATTGCGGTTGGGTTGTTTTCAGCACCGTCAACAACACCCTGTTTCAGAGCAGAGTAAAGTTCGCCCCACGCGATTGGGGTCGGGTTGCCGCCAAGCAGTTCAACCATGCGAATAGCGGATGGAGACGGCTGCACGCGAATTTTCATGCCCTTGAGGTCGGCAGGGGTATTGATTGCCTTGTTGGCATAGAAGGAACGAGCGCCTTCATAATAGTAGGTCAGACCGATGAAGCCTTTGTCCTTGGAAGACATCAGGATGTCATCACCAATTTCACCGCCAAGAACCTTGAAGAAGTGATCTTCAGAAGTGAAGAGATAAGGCAGGTTCAGGGCGCTGTAGGATTCTTCAAAAGCTTCGAGTTCGGAAGCATTTGATTTCGCCATTGCCAGAGTGCCGTTTTGAACCAGCTCCATGGACTCACGCTGGGTGCCAAGCTGTGCGTTTGCATAGATACGCACTTTGACATCACCATTAGTCAGTTCTTTTACGCGATCCGCAAAGTAAGACATAGATTTATGCAGCGGATGGTCTTCTGGGTTGTTATGGCTGATCTTCAACGTCAAAGCACTTGCCGTAGTCGCAGACAGAGCAAAAGCCGCACCAACAACAGCGCCGATAATGGAAAGCTTACGTGTCATTTATCCCTCCCGAATGAAATCTCAGTCGGTTTGTTTGCCTTGGCGCCTCACCTCGCAAGCCGAGGCACCGTTTCTCCAACCGCAGGACATTTGCGATCTAGACCAGATCCAAACCACAATTGCCACGACTGGCCTAACCAATCAGTTTTTTGGTTGACCAAACAATTCTCCATTTTGAAATTTTTGTCAATCAATTTTTATTTTGGTTGACCAATTTTGTTTTTTGAGCGATGTGTATATCCAACAGAGATGCCGAATGGCACCCACAGTCTGTAGTTACAAGATTGAACTAACAATGGAAGAACACGCTATATATAAGTAAATAAAGCGTTTTTCATAATTCCGTTCATTCGCAGACCCGTTGAGCGCCGATCAGCATCCCTCGATTTCGAGTAGCAATGCTTCGTGGAAACCTTAATGCCCTCTTCTGCTGGTTGAGTTGCTCGCTGCCATCCCGGGAATCGGCTGTTGATAAATTGGCCGACCAATTTTCTTCCCAGTGGCAGTCTTTTCACGCTCGAGGCAATCGGGCAAAGAACAAACAGCTATTGGAGTGCAGCCATGAAACAAGCTGTTCGCCTGGTAAACGCGGTTCTGGGAACCCTGACCGTTCTGGTCTTTACCATTCTTGTCATCTGCGTTGTCTGGCAGGTTGTCTCGCGTTTTATTCTCGGAACGCCCAGCACAACGACAGACGAAATCGCACGCTTCCTCTTCATGTGGGTTGCCTTCGTGGGAGCCGCCTACACATTGGGCCTCAAGCGGCATTTGGCAATCGACATTGTGCCGCTCATCATTGATGGGCCGGCCGTGCGCTTTGTCCGTGTCGCGGTGTTGCTGATCGTAGCAGCATTTGCCGGGGTCGTGATGGTTTACGGTGGCCTTGAGCTGATGTTCAAGACCCTTGAATCGGGCCAGATGACCCCCGCTCTTCGCCTGCCAATGGGCTATGTCTATGGAGCCATTCCTTTCTCTGGCGCCATGATGCTCTTTTATTGTGTGGCACTGATTGTTGAGCTGTTTGACCCCGAAGCCGAAGCTGGAGAAGCTGCAAATTCCGAACCAGCAGCCTCCGAGCAAGACTAACCGGACTGAAGAGAGAGTATTAACCCCATGGAATGGCAAGCAACTATCACGCTGTTTTCGATCTTCATCGTCCTGATGGCATTCAGCGTTCCAATTTCCTTCGCAATCGGTATTGCGACCATGTTCACCTTCATGGTGATCAATATGTCGTTCGATCAAGCGATTTTCATTGTCGCCCAGCAAATGGCCTCCGGCCTTGACAGTTTTACCCTGCTGGCGATCCCCTTCTTCATTCTGGCAGGCAACATCATGAACCGTGGCGGTATCGCCATGCGCCTCATTGAATTTGCCAAAATCCTTGGCGGACGCCTTCCCGGCTCTTTGGCCCACTGTAACGTGCTGGCCAACATGATGTTCGGCGCGATTTCCGGCTCGGCTGTGGCCTCTGCCGCTGCTGTGGGTGGCGTAATGTCTCCACTGCAAAAGAAAGAAGGCTATGATCCGGCCTATTCGGCAGCCGTCAACATCGCATCCTGCCCGACCGGTCTGCTGATCCCGCCATCGACCACCTTCATCGTCTATTCGCTCATCACAGGCGGTACCTCGATTGCAGCCTTGTTCCTTGCTGGTTATCTGCCAGGCATCCTGATGGGGCTGGGCCTGATGGTCGTCGCCGGTATCATCGCCAAGAAACGTGGTTACGCTGTCGCAGAACGTCCTTCTCGCAAAGAAATGTGCGACAAGACCAGAGCTGCTATCCTGCCACTAGGCCTGATCATCATCATCATGGGCGGCATCATCGGCGGTATCTTCACCGCGACGGAAGCCTCGGCTGTTGCCGTGGTTTACACCCTGTTCCTGGCCCTGATCTGGTATCGTGAAATCAGCATCCGTGATCTGCCCAAGATCATTCTGGAATCGGCGGTCACCACCTCCATCGTGCTTTTGATGGTGGGCTGCTCCATCGGCATGTCCAAAGCCATGGCTTTCTCGGATATTCCTTTCTACATCTCCGACGCCCTGCTGGCGATTTCCGATAATCCGATCGTCATTCTGCTGGTCATGAACCTTGCCCTCTTGATCATCGGCACCTTCATGGACATGACACCAGCCCTCTTGATCTTCACGCCTATCTTCCTGCCAGTGGTTCAGGATCTCGGCATGGATCCGGTTCACTTTGGTGTCATGATGACCTTCAACCTGTGTATCGGCATCTGCACGCCTCCGGTTGGTTCAGCCCTCTTTATCGGCTGCTCTGTTGGCAAGGTTGCCATTTCCAAGGTGCTCAAACCAATGCTGCCATTCTATGCAGTGCTGGTGGTTCTGTTGCTCGCAGTCACCTACATTCCAGAGATTTCTCTGATGCTGCCTCAATTATTCCTGGGCTATGGGGGCTAATGCCTGAAGCACGAGGGTGACGGGCCTTTAGGCTTCGCCACCCTTAAGAAGACGCAATTCTCAATCGATAAAGATAGGCTCAAGGGCCAAACGCGGGCCCTTTTCCTATCATGTTTCCGGAGACCTTGATGTATCAGCTGAAAAAATGGACGCTCAAAAGCCAGACCTCAACGGGCATTCTGCTCGAAGTGGAAGGGCGGCACAGCCTGAAAATCGATATACTTGAAGAGCGCATGGCCCGCGTGCAGCTTCTCAAGGATGGCGCCTATCGTCTTGATCGCAGTTGGACGGTCGCTCCAAACGGGGACGATCCTCTTGAGGGCCGCAAACGCACCTCTCTTGACGGCTTTTCTTGCCCGCCCTTTTCTTGTGAATCCAACGATGACACAGTCACTCTCGCAACTGATTTTCTGAAAATCACTGTGCGGCAGCCACTGGGGCTTGTCTGGTTCGGACGCGACAGCGTTGCCGATGACTGGCAACAGATCGCTGAAGACCGTCCGACCGGCGCTTACATGCTGGGCCGCAAGGATCATGCTCACAGCCATTTCCTGCGCCGCGCAAAAACTGATAAATTCTATGGTCTTGGCGAAAAGTCCGGTGAACTGGAACGCTCAGGTCGCCGTTTCGAGATGCGCAACCTTGACGCCATGGGCTACAATGCCAGCTCGACCGATCCGCTTTACAAGCATGTTCCGTTTACCATTACGCGCCTTGAAAGCGGTCTTTCCTATTCGCTATTCTACGACAACCTCGCCCCTTGCTGGTTTGATCTTGGCAATGAACTGGACAATTACCATCTGCCATTCCGGTCCTATCGCGCTGAAGATGGCGATCTTGACTATTATTTCACGCTCAGCGGATCCATTCTGGAGCTCACCAAGACACAAACAAGATTGACGGGTGGCACAGCCTTCCTGCCACGCTGGTCTCTTGGTTATTCGGGCTCAACCATGTCCTATACGGATGCGCCGAACGCTCAGGAACAGCTGCACGGTTTTGTTCGACTGATCAAACAGCATGACATTCCATGCGACAGTTTCCAGCTTTCCTCCGGTTACACCTCCATTGGTCCGAAGCGTTATGTGTTCAACTGGAACACAAGCAAGGTGCCTGATGCCAAAGGTATGGCGAAAGTCTTTGCCGATGCAGGCCTTGAGTTGATCGCCAACATCAAGCCATGTCTGTTGCAGGACCATCCTCGCTATGGCGAAGTGGATAATCTGGGCCTCTTTGTTAAAGACAGCGATACGGGCACGGCCGAGCGCTCTGTGTTCTGGGACGATGAAGGCAGTCATCTGGACTTTACCAATCCGGACACCCAGAAATGGTGGCGAGACAATGTCAGAACCGCTCTTCTTGAGTATGGCATCAACTCCACATGGAACGACAATAACGAATATGAGATCTGGGACCGTCAGGCCCAGTGCGCTGGCTTTGGCGATCCGATTGACATCAATCTGATCCGTCCGGTGCAACCGCTGCTGATGACCCGTGCTTCAAATGATGCGCAGATCGAATTTGCACCGAAAAAACGCGCCTATCTCATTTCCCGTTCGGGCTGCCCGGGCATTCAGCGCTATGCCCAGACCTGGTCTGGCGACAACCGCACCAACTGGAACAGCCTTAAATATAACATCCGCATGGGCCTGGGCATGAGCCTTTCGGGTCTTTACAATGTCGGCCATGACGTTGGCGGCTTCTCAGGGGACCGTCCGGAGCCGGAACTGTTCGTGCGCTGGGTTCAGAACGGTATCTTCCATCCACGCTTCACCATCCATAGCTGGAACGACGACCAGACCGTCAACGAGCCATGGATGTATCCTGAAGTAACAGCCCATATTCGTAACGCAATCAATCTGCGCTATACGCTGCTGCCTTATCTCTACACTCTGCTCTACAGCTCTGTGGTGGAGGATGAGCCGATGATCCGGCCAACCTTCCTTGATCATGAGCATGATGCCCGCTGCTATCTGCCAACAGATGACTTCTTCCTCGGGCGCGATCTTCTGGTCGCCAATGTGGTAGAAGAAGGCGCCAAGACACGCACCATCTATCTGCCTGATAATGGCGTCGGCTATTATGACTTCTGGTCTGGCGAGTATTTCCACGGTGGTCAGGAACTGACTGTTCCGGTTGCTCTTGGCTCCGTGCCACTCTTCGTCAAGGCAGGAACCGTCCTGACCCTGTCACCGGGTGTCAAGCGTTCAGGCTCGGTCAAAGGCCAACTGCGTCAGATCGTTATCTATCCTCTACCAGGGGATGCAAGCTGCACCTTTGAAGGCCAGGTTTATGAAGATGACGTCGATAATGTGGATGCCCTTTCCGGCAATCATCGCCTGACAACCCTCAAAGTTACCCAAACCGCAACAACACTTGATCTTGACTGGCACCATGACGGCCAGTTCGATCCGGCTCTTGAAGGCTGCAAGGTCAGCGTTGCGACCCGCGATTCACGCCTGCTGTCCGTCTCAGGCGCACCTTATAAATCCGGCACTCTGTTGCCATTCTAATCTGGAGATAATTAATGACCATTTCCGATTTGCTCAACGCGCCGGGCAACCCGCAATTGCCCGACTATGACCGCAAGGGTCTGCGCCCTCGCCTCATTCATCTTGGCTTTGGTGCCTTCGCGCGTGCGCATTGGATGAGCTATCATCAGGATTACCTGCTGAAGCACCCTGCCAGCGATTGGGGTGTCGTTGTCAGCGATATCCTGTTTGGCGCTGACCGCTTCGGCCAGTTGGAAGAGAACGATCATCTTTATAGCGTTCTGGAGCATGGCGATGCTGGCTCCAACCTGCGCATCATTGGCTCTATTGTAAAGACCGCCCATCCGGAACGCGGCGGCATGGATGCTTTTTTTGCGCCATTCCTTGAACCGGATATCGCCATCGTGTCCATGACCGTAACCGAAAAAGGCTATTGCCTTGCCGGTGGCAAACTTGATGAGAGCAACCCAAACATCAAGCATGACCTTGAGCACCCGCATGCGCCGAAATCGGCTATCGGTGCGCTGGTGGAAGCGCTGCGTCGCCGTCGTGATGCCGGACTTGATGGCTTTACCATCCTCAGCCTCGACAATCTGCCTTCCAACGGCAAGCTCTGCCAGTTGGCCGTTACAAGCTTCGTTGAAAAACTGGATGCAGAATTGGCCAAATGGATCAAGGCAAATGTAACTTTCCCTTGCTCCATGGTTGACCGTATCGTTCCTGCCCTCACCGACGAGAGCCGTGCGCTCATCAAGGAAACTCTGGGCGGCATGGAAGATCCGAATGGCATCGTTTGCGAGCCGTTCCGTCAGTGGGTGATCGAAGACAACTTCATCAAGGGCCGTCCGGCTTGGGAAGAAGTCGGCGCACAGTTCGTGCCTGACGTGGAGCCTTTCGAGGAAATGAAACTGCGCACCCTTAACGGTGCTCATTCCTTCCTTGCCTATCTTGGCTACCTTGGCGGCTATGAAACCATCGACGCCTGCATGGGTGACGAGAATTACAAGAAAGCCGCTCACACCCTGATGGTCAAAGAACAGCAGCCGACCCTGCATGTCCCCGGAGATGTGGATCTGAACGCCTATGCTGATGCTCTGATTGCCCGTTTCTCCAACAGCCAATTGAAGCACAAGACTGCTCAGATCGCCTCTGACGGTAGCCAGAAACTGCCGCAGCGTATGCTTGCTTCCATCTCCTGGCACATTGACCACGGTTCTGACTGGTCATTCCTTGCCCTTGGTGTTGCCGGCTGGCTTCGCTTCATGACCGGGACCGACGAGAACGGCAACCCAACACCAATCAGCGACCCGCTCGCCGAACAGATTGCCCAGAAGGCGCTGCAATTACCAAACTGGGAAGCCTATATCAACGGTGTGCTTGAAATGGATTCCATTTTCCCTGCGAAACTTTCCCAGAACGCGGATTTCGTGACACGGGTCAAGGCAACCTATACCAATCTGGTCCAGATGGGTGCCAAAGCAACAGTGGCTGCTGCGCTGTCTTAAGACCGGCACCTCGTTTCTATCATTTAGAGCCTTCAGGTCCAGGATCTGGAGGCTTGTTTTTCATGTAGCCCCCGCTCATGACAGGAGAAAACATCATGACAACATTTCTCGGCCCGGATTTTCTGCTGGATACTCCGGCAGCACGCCACTTATACCATGACGTAGCTGTTGGCCTGCCGATTGTTGACTACCATAACCATCTCATTCCAGAGCAGATCGCCAGTGACAAGAAATGGGACACGATCGGCGAAGTCTGGCTTGCAGGCGACCATTACAAATGGCGCGCCATGCGCTGGGCTGGCATTGAGGAAGAAAAAGTCTCCGGCTCTGCTTCCTATCGCGAAAAATTTGATGCCTTCGCTGCCGTAATGCCCCAATGCTTTGGCAACCCGCTCTATCACTGGACCCATCTGGAACTGCAGCGTTACTTCGGCATCGAAGAACTGCTATCGCCCTCAACCGCGGACATGATCTGGGAGAAGACCAATGGCATGCTGGCTGAAGACAGCCACTCCGCACGCGGCCTCTTGCGTCAGTTCCGGGTTGAATTTGTCGGCACCACCGATGCTCCTTGCGATGATCTGGCCTTTCACAAGCAGATGGCTGAAGACGCAAGCCTTAACGACATGGTTGTTGCCCCGAGCTTCCGCCCTGACGTCGCCTACAAAATCGATCTGCCGGGCTTTGATGGATTCATTGCCGATCTTGCCAAACTGGTTGGCTATTCCGTTGACAGCTACGCACCCCTGATGAAAGCACTCATCGAGCGTCTTGATCACTTTGTCGCTCACGGCTGCAAGGCCACCGACCATGGTATCGATGTTTTGCGATATGCGGCACCGGTTGATGAAGCCAGCCTTGATGCCATTATTGCCAAACGCCTCTCCGGCGAAGCATTGAGCGAACTGGAAATCGCCCAGTTCCAGACCAACATGTTCGTGGATCTGTCAAAGGCCTATTACGAACGCGATCTGGTCATGCAGTTGCATATCGGTGCAGTTCGCAACAGCAACCATCGCCTTTTCAAAACCCTCGGCCGGGACGTTGGCGGCGACTCCATCAATGATCGCCCGATTGCTGTTGAGCTGAACGGCTTGCTGGGTGAAATGGATCGTGATGGCCATTTGCCCAAAACCATCCTCTATCACCTCAACCCATCCTTCAACGAAGTGATCGTCTCGACGGCTGGCAACTTCCAGGATGGCGAGATCGCTGGCAAGGTGCAAGCTGGCTCTGGCTGGTGGTTCAATGACCAGCTTGATGGCATGGAACGTCAGATGACCCAGCTATCACAGATGGGGCTGTTCTCCCACTTTATCGGCATGTTGACCGACAGCCGCTCGTTCCTTTCTTTCCCACGCCACGAATATTTCCGTCGTCTGGTCTGCCAGATGATTGGTCGCTGGGTTGAAACCGGCTATGTGCCAAATGATACCGAGCTGTTGGACAAACTTGTGCGAGACGTTTGCTACCAGAATGCAGCAAACTGGTTTCTGCCCAAGAAATAACCCTAATCAGAAACACTACTTATTATAACGAGACAAGAATAGTCCGACGGAATATCCTCCGCCGGACTATTGTTCATAGACAATTAGTAAATTTAGAAAAATCATTAACGAAACTTGCAACAATTCAAACGGTTTTTTTTCATTTGTGATATAAATCCACTCCAAGGCAAAATACGTACCAAGCAACAATGCAAGTCAAAAAAGCCAAATAGAAAAAACCCGCAATTCCGCTTCGGCAGAATTAACGCAAAAATCAAGTTCATCTGTCATGATGCTTTGATAGTAGATCCTACCAATTAAAACCATAAGGGATATACCATGCATCCAAGAGTAACCCCGCAGCTTTCGGGAACCAAGGTTATTCCGGTTCTTGTGATTGAGAATGCCGACTTTGCCCAGCCGTTGGCTCAGTGCCTTCTGGACAACGGACTTCCTGTTGTCGAGATTTCTTTGAGAAGTGATGAATCCTACCGGGCCATCGAAGAAATCGCCTCGAAGGTGAATGGCGCAGTTATCGGCGTTGGTTCCATTCTCAATGAAATGCAACTCAACTCAGCCCAGTCAGCCGGTGGATGGTTTGGCGGATCCCCCGGCGTATCCGAAAGGCTGTTGCGTGCTCTGGAACTCAATGACTGGCCTTTCCTGCCCGGCGCGACCACCTTGTCTGAAATCATGAGTCTCAGGGAAGTCGGCTTCATGGAGCAGAAACTGTTTCCAGCCAACATTGCAGGAGGCGTTCCAATGCTCAAGGCTATCACCGGACCGGTTAGTGACGTTTCTTTCTGCACGACAGGAGGCATTCGACAAGACAATGCTGACAGCTATCTGGCTCAAGATAATGTCTTCGCCGTTGGTGGAACCTGGGTTGCCCCTGTTGAACTGATCCGGGCAAGAGACTTGAATGAAATCGGGCGTCGCGCACGAGAGGCTGCCAATCTGGGCATGCAATGGCGCACCGCCGTCTAGAAAAGTCTCAAGGCCGGACTAACTCTCCGGCCTTTTTGTTTCTGTTGCCATGATTTCCCTTGTGCAACGCTGATTTCACAATTATGCGCTAGACCCGTTTGCCAATATCACCTAGCATCGCCCATATTTCTTTGCTTGATATTGCCGGAGAGCGCTATGCCTAAGAGACGCCCCGTTTTCTTTTTCCAATCCTTCTTTGCTGATGTTCAAAAGCTGCTCGTTTGCCTTTGTCTGGCTGGCTTGATGACCGCTCATGCAATCCCGGTGAAAGCCGCAGATGAAGACACATCAATTGACCTCAGGCTCTTTGGACAGAATGTTATCGAAGGGTACAATGGCTGTCATCTCGCTTTCTGGCAGGCTAACAAAAATCCGGATACGGAAAAGTATGCCTATGTTTTCTACGCTCCATTCAATGACGGGCAAGAGCTACCCGCCTGGATGAAGATCGGCAAAACGGTTTTCGAGTTTCAAAGACAGGATAAAGTGACCAGTGATGGTCAGGCCTTGGAGCCGCTCAGACTCTACCGCACGTCCAAAGGCACTTACACCGCGCTTCTTGAAGTGATCGCCCAGCATTCTTCAGGCGGCAGCATCGTGGTAGACAAAGCCAAGCTCACGATCATTCAGGCCAAACATTTTCCTTTTGTCATTTCTGTGAAGGGCGGCATCTATTGCCCTGAACAGCCGCAGGAAAAGCAGAGCGGAAACAGCGAAACAATTCAGGTGGACCCGCCCTTTGGAGATCCTGTGCCATTGGGCAAGCCGGTCGAGTTTGACAGCCTTGATACTGTGCCGCGTGGCGTCATCAATGCCATCAAAAGAGATGCCCCTGAATGCAACATGGAGCAAACCACAGGCGTTGGCTCCCGTTACGCAATTAGCGACACCGTGACTCTGTGGGAAGTGCCCTGCAACCTATATCCACGTACCGGCAGCGCAACCTATGTTGTCAGCATGAATGGAAACTCGGAATATTCAACTGTTTTGCCTTTCCCCTCTTTGCCCGGCATTGATGCCAGAGAATCCAACCACGAGATTCGCAATCCGCAGATGGATACGGTAAACGGTATCGTCTCATCAGAATATTATGATGGCGATGGCAGCTGCGGCAGTTATGAATCCTATCAGCTCCGATCCGTGGAGGGGGAGGCGCTGGAATTTTTCCTGATGGAATATCGGGAAAAGCCGAACTGCGATGGCGCCCAGACCAGTGCCCGCCAGTTTCCCTTGGTCTATACCGCCCGATAGTCAATTCGGGCTTTGCTAATCCGGTCTCCAAACGCCATAAGGCAGGAGGCCGGAAGCAACCCAGCGGAACCAACTTTGGCTTTCAGGCGCGAAGCTTGTATTTCTCTTCAAATTCAAACCCAAGCTCGCTGGCCTCCAACGGCTTTGGAGAAAGGGAATAGGTCGCCTGCCGCAAATAGCTCATGAGCGCCTTGCTGTCCTTTGCCAGAGGATCAAGAATATCGCGCTGAAGCGGCTCTCCGATAACCACCTTGACCGGCGTGTCGACCCGCTTTCTGAATTCCTTGATCAATAGCCCCATACGCAAGGTATAGTGCATGTGGCTGGCGATTTGGAACAAACGCGAGGTATGGCCATCAAAGAAAATCGGCACCACTGTCGCCTCTGACTTGCCGATCATGCGCGCGGTGAAACCGCGCCAATTGGGGTCCATCGGACGGGAAAACGGCTTGGCCGCTGTGCTCACTGTGCCGCCTGGAAAAATGCCGATTGCACCGCCCTGCCCCAGATATTGCAGTGCTGTTTTGCGCGTCTCGACATTCTGAAGCATTGCTTCTCTGGTTTCATCAAAGGAAATTGGCAGGATAATGCGATTGATATCCTCTGCCTTACGGAAAACCTTGTGTGCCAGAATGCGGAAATCCCCGCGCAATTCGGACAAGATATAGCCCATCATCAGGCCATCGAGAATGCCGTAGGGATGGTTGGCAATCAGAATGAGTGGCCCGGTCTTGGGGATGTTACCCAGATGTCCGCCAATGACATCGAGCGACAGCCCATAGCGCTCCACCATCACGGACCAGAAATCACGACCGGCGGCAACTTCACGCTCATAGCCATCGGCACGCTTGATCAGCTGCAAGCGGCCCGTTGTATTTTCCAACAGCTTGATGATGGCGCGGCCCCGTCTCGTTTCCGCGGAATAGGCATAGGTTATGTCACGCGCGACATGTCTACGAGAGGACATGCATGAAACTCCAGTCCAGACCACCTCCCTTTCGAGGTGCGCTCAAACTCATATAGCGAACATATGACAATTATACGAAGACTTTTTGTCGGTTTGCCTCATGATCGCGGCTATTCAAGAATTGTTTCATTCTGAAAAGCAAATTTTTGGTGACAGGGGCCAATATCAAAAAGGCGGGCTCGTTAGCCCGCCTTCATATACTCATGACCGAACCATTGGCTGCATTCAGATTTTCAGCACCCCAAGACCGGAAAGCAGAATGAGCAGGATCGCGATTGGTGCGATGAAGCGCAGGATAAAGATCCAGCTCTTGGCCAGTAAGCCCGGCGCATTGTCCCCACAGACTTCCTTGAGCGCGCGCGGCGTAATCACCCAACCCACGAAGATGGCGATCAGGAAACCACCAATTGGCAAAATGAGGTTGGACGTCAGGAAATCCATCAGATCAAAGAAGTTCAAGCCAAAGATCTTGAAGTCCCCCCAGATACCCATCGCCAATGAGCAGGGAATGCCCAACAGGAAGGACAGAAAACCGGATGTCACCGTGATCTGCTTGCGCGAAAAGCCCTTGGTGGAGAAATAGGCAACCAACGGCTCAAGCAGGGAAATCGAGCTGGTGAGAGCTGCAATTGTCAGCAGCAGGAAGAACAGCGTTCCGAAGAAAATGCCGCCAGGCATCGACAAAAAGACCGCGGGCAGCGTGACAAAGGTCAACCCAGGGCCTGCACCCGGATCCATTCCGAAAGCAAAAACAGCAGGCAGAATCGCAAGACCAGCAAGAATAGCGACTGCCGTATCGAGGAATGTCACCTGCCAGGCAGATTTGCCAAGATTGGCTTCCTTGTCCAGATAGGAGCCATAGGTGAGAATGGCACCCATGCCCAACGACAGGGAGAAAAAGGCCTGTCCAAGCGCTGCCATAATGGTTCCACCAGTGATTTTGGAGAAATCCGGTGCAAGGAAAAATTCCAGCCCCTTTTCTGCTCCCGGCAAGGTAACTGCGCGAATGACCAGAGCTATGAGAATAAGGAACAGAATCGGCATCAGGATTTTGCCGGCCCGCTCGATACCGTTGGCAACGCCACCAAGTACGACAATGACAGTAAGTGTCACGAAAATGGCCTGATAAATGATCGGCTTGACCGGATCGGAGATGAAGCCGCCAAAGGCTTGCCCCAATGCGGCAGCATCCATTCCCGAGAAGGCGCCACTACCGAATTTGAAAATGTAATCGATGGTCCAGCCTGCGACAACACAATAGAAGGACAGGATCATGAAGGCCGCAGCGATGCCCATATATCCGACGATGGAGAAGAATCCCGGCCCCAACTTTCTAAAGGCATTGATCGCGTCGGCCTGACTGGCCCGCCCGATCATGATTTCCGCCAACAAAACAGACAGGCCAATGGTGAAAACAAGGGCCAGATATATAATAATAAAGGCCGCTCCCCCGTTGTCTCCTGCCATGTAGGGGAACTTCCAGATATTTCCCAAACCAACAGCCGAACCCGCTGTTGCCATAATGAAGCCGAGGCGAGAGCCCCAGTGTTCTCGTTTGACACTCATTGTTGATTTCTTCCCAATCGTTTTTTTGGATGGCCGCCATCTCCATGAATAGACGACCATCATCTCCATGCTGTCAGACACAGTCCACCGGTTATTCCTCCTGAAGATACCGGTGTCAGACGCTCCTCCGGTCTGTACATACAACACTATGCGTTGGCATAAATGCACTCATGCCAAGCATTGAGCCCCCATTGACCAAAGTTGGACAAGTTTTCTGAATTGTTAAGACTTGACTAACAGCGCACACTATTTGCGCAAATGCTGCACAAAAGTCGATCAAAGAATCAATTAATAATCAAAAACAGGCCCAAAAACGAAGTTTTCAAGCTATTTCCTCACTGACATATTCACAAATCATGCAAATCGTTCTGTTTTTTAGACAGTTGAGTACCAAAAAAGCATCAAGTGCGCTTTAGAAAAACGCGCGCCCGAAGACAATCAAGATGCCAGCCAACATCAACCCTAAGCGAACGGCGGGCCGGAACTTCGCGATAAGACCATAGGAAATGGCAGCAAGGCCAATGCCCACCTGTACCGCCACAAGCAAGGCTGTAACCGGCTGGTGCGCCAGTTCGATCAGCTCAGGATTGGCGATCATGCCAAGAGGAATGATATAGAGCCCGATGCCGAGCGACATGGCCGAAACAGCAACCTTGAGCCAGTCTTCGCCTACCATGCCGGCCGCAATGAACACCGCGCCACACACGGGTGGCGTTATGGTGGAGAGCAGCGCGAACCAGAACACAAACAAATGCGCCTGAAGAGGCTCAAGCCCAGACTGCACCAATGCAGGTCCGGCAACTGACACGCAGATCACATAGGCAGCGGTGGTGGGTACTTCCATGCCCAGAACAAGACAGGCCAGCGCCGTAAGTAGCAATGAAGGCCACAGCATGCCTGATGCACCGGACAGAATGAGCGAGGTGATTTTGACTCCCAAGCCGGTAACAGATAGCACGCCGATGATGATGGAGGCACACAGGATGATGGAGGCTATCATGGAGACCTGACGCGCGGCCGTGATAAATGCCATCTCGAAACGGCTAATGATCTGGATGGGGACCATCTTCAGACTGCCGTTAATGAACAACAGCAGCGCACCCGCCATGATCGACAGGCTGGCAGCATATTGCGGTGTGTATTCGGCAACAAACATACCCCACAAGAGCACTGCAAAAGGCACCAGAAAGAAAGCCGATGTGATCAGAACATCTTTCATCGGCGGCTGATCTTCCTCGGCAATGCCAGACAATTCATATCGGGTGGCGTAGGCGTTGATGCCGATCCAGACAGCAAAGAAATAGAGAATGGCAGGCGGAAGCGCTGCCATGATGATTGATGTATAGGGGGTGCCAGTCAGTTCAACCATGACGAAGGCGCCAGCCCCCATCAGCGGCGGCATGATCTGGCCTCCGGAGGACGCCACCGCTTCAAACAGCACCCGCCAGACGCTTGGGGTAACCAAGGCGCGTCATAGCAGGAAGCGTGATTGCGCCCGTCGAGGCAACATTGGCACTGGCCGAGCCCGAAATCGAGCCAAAAAGGGCTGAAGAGACCACGGACACTTTTGCGCCACCACCGGTAAGGCGCCCAGCTGCGGCGGCGGCGACATTCATGAAGCCCTGACCGGCCTCGCCCGCATTCAACACCGCGCCAAAAATCACGAAGATGGAAACGACCGACACGGAAACGCCGGTAAGGCTGCCCCAAAGCCCCCCTTCGGCAATCGTCAGGGTGCCGAGAAATGAGTTGAGCGGCATGGGAGAATGCCCGAACTCGCCGGGTATATATTGCCCGAACAAACCATACATCAGCGCGATAAATGCAACGATTGGCAAGGGCCAGCCAATGGCGCGCCTTGCAGCCTCCAAGACCACCACGATGAGCGCGATGGCCATGACAACCTGCCAGTTTCCTTCCAAAAAGCCATATTGATCAATCAAGTCAGAATGATTGAGAGCGATATAGAGGCAAGAAACGATACCGGCGGCAGCCAACAGCCAGCCAGATAGGCGGAAAAGTGTATTTTCTGTCCCTGCTCGCTTGCTGAAGATCAGAATCCAAGGCAGGGCGAGGGCCATATGCACGGGACGAGAGACCAGATTGGAGGTCAGCCCGGAAAAGATCAGTCCAAGATGAAAGACCACGAGCACAATCGCCAAAGTGATGAGAATAAACCTTACAGGCAGGCTCTTGGATGGGGATGCTTGCATCATGGCTAGGCTCGTCTTTTCGTTTCTTATCGTTGAAGTGGTACCACGGCACCTTGGGGCAGGTATGACAAGGCCGTGGCCAGGTCGACCACGGCTCTGTTCTTTTTGTCAGTCAGGCTTACATCTGGCTTTCGGTCAGCTCAAAACCAGCTTCCTTGTAATATTTCAAGGCACCGGGATGCAGCTTGGTGGTGATATTGCTCATCAGGGCCTTGTTGACGCCCATCCACCATGGAGCGGTTTCGCTCATTTTGGCTTTCTGTTCCCAGAAGGTCTTGGTCAGCTCGTAAGCGGTCTTTTCATCCATGGCTGCGGTCGCATAGGCAACCACTGGCAAAGAGGTCGTATTGATATCGGCATCCTGCCCTGCATAGGTGCCAGCAGGTATGACAAGCTTTGCTCGCTTGGTTTTGGCAATCTGCTCATCGGACAGAGAGAGAATTGTCACATCAGTGGAGGCTGCGGCTTCAACAACATTTGGCGCCGGATAGGAACCGGAGGTCACGAATCCATCGATTTGGCCATTCTTGAGGGCTGGAACCGCATTGGACAGTTCGACCTGAGCCAGATCAACTTTGCCTTCCAGACCGAAGAGTTTAAGATATTTCTCGCCTTCCTCGGCACCGAAGGAGCCTTTGCCAAGCAGGATAGACTTGCCTTCCATGCCAGCAAAATCGGTGATGCCGCTATTCTTGGAAACAACGAAATGCATGGTCAGGCTGGGGATGGGAAATAGCGCGCGAATATCTGCGAATTTCGGGCTGGTCTTGCCTTCAAATGCGCCTTTACCAGCCTGAGCCAGACCGACAAGAGCCGGAGGCGTGGTGAAAACATAATCCGCGCCACGACCACGAACTTCCATCACATTCTGAACAGACCCCTGGCTTTCTTCTACGGTCACGATGATGTCGCCGTTTGTGCCAGCCTTGATTGCTTCGGAGATCTGCACACCCATTTGATAGTAGGATGAGGACGTTTTTGCCGATTTGTAAGTGACACGCGTTTCAGCCTGAGCCAGCCCTGTAGTTGCCAGCACGGCAACAGCCGCCATAAGAGTTCCACCCCATTTGAGCATTGTATTTCCTCCAGTTTTCGGAAAATCCTGTTTTTGTTGGCCCCACACTAGCCAAATTTGCCGCAGCTGCAAGAAAAAGCGGAAAGGAAACGCAATTTTTGACAAGGATTTCTTCGTCAAAAGCTCATATTCGACATCATTGTCTAATTTTTAAGCAAGAAATTCTCGTTCAGCTCTATTGCGCGTCAGGATTTCCAGATCTTGCAGGCGGTGCAAGGTTCGGTGCCAACACAATGATCAGCATGGCAAGCCCCGACAGCAACAGAAACGCCCATCTGATGGACAAGGTGTCGGCCAGAAAGCCGATCGCGACCGGTCCAACCAGCCCCCCGCCATAACCGAAGGTCGCCACTGCGGCAATCGCGGGCCCCGGCGACATGGTGTCATCATTGGAAGCCCGGGAAAAGGCCAGCGGCACGACAAAGGCATAGCCGAGCCCCATCATGGCAAACCCAATGAAAATGGCGGGCGGATTCGCAACGGATATCGCGAGCAAAGATCCGCTTGTTGCCAGAAGGCCGCTCAGTCTCGCAGCTTTTACAGCCCCCAGCCGCGCAATGACAAAATCGCCAGAAAGGCGCATGACCACCATAGCAACGGAGAAACAGGTATATCCGAGAGCCGCTGTGCCCTCATTTGTTTGAGCAACCTGAACAAGGAAAATGGCCCCCCAATCACCCATTGCTCCTTCGCCCAGCCCGGCGCACAGCCCCATCAGTCCCACAAAGGCCAAAGCGCCTTTTGGCAACACAAACAACGGCTGCTTTGTCCCAGGTTTGCGCTCCATTTTTGGTGAGGACCAGGCGATAAAGCCAAATGGCAACGCAAGCAACAGCACGATGGCATCGCCAATCAGGAAATGCAGTGTCGGGCTCAGAGAAAGATGCACGGCCAAATAGCCGGTTGCGGCCCCAAAGCCCGACCCGAAACTCCACATGGCGTGAAAAGAAGACATGATGGGCTTACCTTTGGCCTTTTCCACCTCACCAGCCCATGCATTCATGGCTACATCCATGGCGCCATGGGTTGCCCCGAACAAGAACAGAGCAATGCCCAAAAGCCAAACGTTGGGTGCAAAAGCCAGCCCAGCCAGAGCTACGCTATAAAGCAGCGCAACGACTTTGGTAACTTCTGCGCTACCATGACGTTCGATAAGACGCCCCGTGGTCGGAAACGCGGTTATTGCTCCGGCACACATGCACAATAGAAGGAGGCCAAGCATCGATTCACTAAGCTGATGCATCTGAGCGATGGCGGGGACACGCGACGCCCACATCCCAAAAAAAACGCCATTGAGGATGAACATCGCCGAAACAGCTCGCCGAGGTGTTCTGATTCCGCGCCACGGAAGGGGGGCTCCTGCAAAGCTTGGTTGATTAGGCATATATGATCTCCGCACCGGCCTGTTGAAATGGCAGCATCGAACTTTCATCGGCGTCTGTTACAATGCTTGAGATACCCTCGGCACGCATGATGCGGTGTCGGGCTCTTTGACCTATCTTTTCCTTAGAACAAACCAGAATGGTGTCGTTGGCAGCCGCAACCAACGCCCGCGTCATGGATGCTTCATCACCATGATCCATACTCAGACCAAAATCACTGTCCAGACCGCAGATGCCCGGAAAGGCCAAATCTGCGGCAAGATTTTCCAATGCCGCTTCCGCCTCATGGCCAACGGCACAGCCACCCCATGGACTGAGCCTGCCACCGATAAGCTGGGTAGCGATCCCTTTTTCCAGCATAATCGAGCCTATTGCCGGTGACGGCGTAATGACAAACAGATTGTCGAGCGGTTCCAGCAAATCGGCCAGATGTGTCAAGGTCGTGCCGCCACCCAAAATGATGGTCATTCCCTGTTTGATCAAAGGCAGAGCAGCCCTGACAATTGATGAATAGTCGCCGCACCTACCGACTTGCCTTTCGGTAAAGCGAGATGAATGGGAGCGGACAGGAATAGCTCCACCTCGAACGCGCTGCACAAGCCCTCTGTCTTCAAGAGCCAAGAGGTCTCTGCGAATGGTATCAAGAGAAATACCGAATTCATTCGCCAGATCCATCGCGACCAACTGTACGCCACTCTTGAGACGCGTTTTCAGCAAATCTTGCCGCACCAGCGGGTTATTGAGAGTCAAGTCCGGCATAACTGATCTACTGCTCGATTTCGTCAAGAAAGGGAAATACTCATAGAACTGCAAAAACACGCACAAAAATGCATCAAAACGCATCAAAACGCATCAAATTGCAATACGGCAATATGGGGTGCGGCAAAGCTGAGTCACAAGAAAAAAGGTGCTTACGCACCTATTTTCTAATCAACCAACTTAATTGAAAGCCAAGTCAACTCTTCACGTCTGCTTTGATTAATCCAGGTCCATATCCACGACCTCAGAAATCATCACATATCCATTTTTCAAAATCGGCCAGCTTTTGGCCAACTCGATAGCTTCAGAAGCATTTTTTGCCTGAATTTCGGCAAAAGCAGAAAGGGTTTCGCCCGGCGGAACTTCCTGCACGTCATCAGCCGTCACTATTAATGATTGCTTCAACACGCTTCCTGGATTGACAACGTATTTCTCAAAGGACTCGCCCCAAGCCTTGAGCATTGCCAACTCTTTTTCTCCCTCTTCAAAAGTCTGAGGAAGAGTATTTGAATGAAAAAACAAATTGAATTTTTTCACTTTCATTCTCCTTGATGTTGCCCGCTTACCATTATGTAGGAACAATTCATGGAGATTCCGAGCAAAATTATGCCTTTTTTTCTTTTGAAATATACATATCAACTGCTAGATTTATTTAAGAAACACGGGAGACAAAAATGATACGCTGGGGCATCTTAGGAACTGCGAAAATTGCAAGAGAACAACTGGTTCCGGCAATTCAAGCGTCTAGAAATGGAACTTTGCAGGCGGTAGCTAGTCGTAGTCAGCAAAGTGCTGACGCCTTCGCCGAGAGATTTGGAATTCCTCTGGCCTTTGGCAGTTATGAAGCAATGCTCGCCAGTGAAGACATAGACGCCATCTATATTCCCCTGCCAACCTCTCAACATGTGGAATGGACCAAGCGCTGTCTCGAAGCGGGAAAGCATGTGCTTTCAGAAAAACCAATATCGTTGCATGCCAAGGAAATTGATGAGCTGATCGAAGCGCGTGACAAAAGCGGTCTGGTTGCAACAGAAGCCTTTATGGTCACCTATCACCCGCAATGGCAGTTAGTGCGCTCTTTGCTCGCCGAAGGTGCTATTGGAACGCTGCGCCATATTCAGGGGGCCTTCTCCTACTATAATGTTGACCCGGACAATATGCGCAACAAGGTTGATCTGGGGGGCGGCGGATTGCCAGACATCGGGGTTTATCCAACCGTAACCGCACGCTATGCAACCGGCATGAATCCTGTTCGCGCCAGAGCATCCATCGTGAGAGATCCCAATTTCGGGACTGATATCTATGCCAACTGTCAGTATGACTTCGGTAGCTTTGACATGACCTTTTATTGCTCGACCCAAATGGCCCTAAGGCAGAGCATGACATTCCATGGCGATAAAGGCCTGATTGAAGTCACCGCTCCTTTCAATGCGCAGAACTATGATGCTGTTAACGTCAATCTTTACAATCACAATCATAGCGAAATGAAAAGGTGGGCTTTTCAGGGTGCCATGCAGTATCAGCTGGAAGTGGAAGCCATTGGAGACAAGATCAAGGGGCAGGACGCAACGATCTTTACTCTGGAGGATTCCAGAGCGAACCAGGCCGCAATCGATGCCCTTTATGCCGCAGATTTGAGTGATGGTTGGGTGGACGTGTGACGCGGTTCGTTCATCAAAATAATGGCAAAATCAGCGAGAAAGTCGGGGGCTTATAGCCCCCATTTATTTTCAGTCCGAGCTGCGTTGCAAGACTTCAGCGATGAAGGCTGCGCTTCGCCGCCTTCTTATATTGAGCTACAGCCTCTTTTCAGCCTCCAGCAAGTCTTTCAGCAAATGTTCCCACGAACAGCCATGTCCGCACGCTTCTGTTGATGGTCCATCGGTGCCGCTCTATCAATCCGGGCTGGAACTAACCGGTAAAGCACGCCTATAATGGCCCCACCAAAGTTTGCCTTTCTGACGCGCCTAATAACCTTCGCCATTTGATGAGTAGACACCATGATTGCCAAAATGATGCCTTTTGTCAGGATCAAATCGCTGCATCTGCTGCTCATAGCCCTATTGCTGCTCGTCATTTCATTCCCGTTTTATGAAGAGATGAAAAACCGGATCAACGCCAGTCGGCTGATCATCAACATGTATAAATCGAGCCTTGAATCATCGATCTATCAATATAAATTTCTTCCCTTCATCCTGTCTCAAAATCAGAAAATTGTAGATATCGTTACCGGCGATATGGATCCTGTTTCAAGCGGCTATTTTCTGCAGCGCATTAAATACGCCACCAACGTTGCGACGGTATTTGTGCAAGATCGATCCGGCAAGGCAATTGCCTCCAGCAACTGGGACAGGAATGACAGCTATATCGGCAAGAACTACGGCTTCAGACCCTATTTCAAAGCAGCCATGGCCGGTCGACTGGGTCATTTTTACGGTATCGGCATGACGTCACTGACGCCGGGATATTTCATTTCCTATGGCCTGAGATCGGGTGATGAGATCATCGGCACCATCACCATCGAAATCAACCTGTCGAGTCTGGAGACGGTTTGGAGTTCGGGGCCGGACGAAATCATTGTCGCTGACGTCAACAATATCATTTTCCTGAGCTCCAACAAAAAATGGAAGAACAAGACTTTCGGCAATATCAGCGCCCGGGCGATTGATAAGGTTGATTCCGAGAAGCAGTTTGTCATGCACCTGCTCAGCCCCATTTCGCTTAGAGAATGCTACCGGGTCGGCGACATGACCTTTTACAGCAACTCCATGTTCGGTTGTGCTTTGCCAGAGCAATTCTCAATCGAAGAAAATATTCTGGACTATGGCTGGACAATTTATTCTCTGCAGAGCATGCATTATTATTATGCTCTGGCGGCTGTCGCCATTCTGCTCGTCATACTGGTTTATGCCATTATCCTGTTTGCTTACAGAAACTTCCGCAATAAATACAAGCGCAGCATTCAGAAACTGAGAAACCAGCTCGTTGAGAACAGCAAGCTGGCGTCTATTGGCCAGATGGCAACCGAGCTGGCCCATGAGTTCAATCAGCCCCTGTCCGCGATTTACATGCTGCTTGATACGTCCCGTCTTTTGCTAGAGCGCAAGCTCTATCCGCAGGTGGATGAAAATCTTGCATTGGTTGCGTCCCATATCGAACGCATGACGCAGCAGATTTCCTCACTGAAGTCTTTTGCCAGCAGACACCGGATTTCAAGCGGGCATGCCAATATCGTACTAGTCGCCCATTCCTCCATGAAACTGTTTCAGGCAACATTTAAGAAGAACAATGTTCAGCTCGATTTTCTCGCCAGCCACAATGTCATTCAGGTGCCTTGTAATGAGGTTGGCCTTGAGCAGATTTTCAGCAACCTGATAACCAATGCTCTGGAAGCCATGGCTTCGGTTGAGAAGAAAAAGCTACATATTCTGATCGACAAGGCGAATGGCGAGATTCTTGTCAAGGTCCGCGATAACGGCCCTGGCATCTCGGATATATCGCGCCTGTTTGAGTCCTACTTCTCAACGAAACAACGAGGCACCGGCCTCGGCCTTGCCATCGTCAAAGGCATTGTCGACAATTCAGGCGGCACGATCACTGCGCACAATCTTTCCAATGGTGGGGCGGAATTCGTTATCAAATGGCATGAATGGGTAGCAGCAGAAAACCCACTCTAGGCCCGAGACCATGAGGACCGTGCAGCATGACAAATCAATCCGTGTCCTGACCGGGGCGGAACGTGTCTGGTTTGATGGTGTGTCGGTTGAGCTTGTCATAAAGCGTTTTGCGCGGTAGCACCAATTTCTTCGCGGCGGCTCCCACATGACCGTTGGTTTGGCGAAGCGCCTCTTCAATCAGTCGCTTTTCAAAGGAATCGAGGCATTCCGTCAAGCTCATGCGATGATCATCCGAGATCGAGAAGCCATCAACCTCAGGTGAAACAAAGCCCAAGATGTAGCGATCGGCAAAATGCTTCAGCTCGCGGACATTTCCCGGCCATGTCTGAGTCTGGAGCCAGATGATCAGCTCGGGCTTGATATCCGGCATTGGACGTCTGTATTGCTGGGCGGCCAGAAAAGCAAAGTGATAAAACAGCTCGGGTATGTCCTCGCGCCGCTCACGAAGCGGGGGCAGATGGATCGTCACAACATTCAGGCGGTAATAGAGGTCAGAGCGGAAAGCCTTTCTCTCGCTCAACTCCTGCAGATCCTCTTTCGTGGCAGCCACCACACGACAATCAACCGGCACATGTTCGTTATTGCCTAAACGATCAACCGTGCGCTCTTGCAACACGCGCAGAAACTTGGCCTGAATGTCCAGCGGCATGCTTTCGATTTCGTCAAGAAACAGCGTCCCCTTGTGGGCATATTCTATCTTGCCGATCCGCCTTTTTGTGGCACCGGTAAAGGTGCCAGCCTCATGGCCGAACATTTCACTTTCAAACAGGGTATCCGGAAAAGCGGCGCAGTTTAGCGGAACGAAATTGGCCTTGCGGCGACCACTCCACATATGGATCGCATTTGCTACCACTTCCTTGCCTGTGCCGGTTTCCCCTTGAACCAGAACATCGGCATCGGTGTCGGAGATGCTCAGAATCATTTCCCGGATCCGATTCATGGCATTGCTGCTGCCGATCATGACCGGACCATTCTCAGTTTTGCTCTGTAATTTGGTCTGAATATTTTCCAGTTGAAGCCGCCGCTTGTCCAGAGCCCTTTGCAAGATCTCCGTCAGCTTTTTGTTGTTGCACGGCTTCTCGATGAAATCATGGGCCCCCTGTTTCATGGCACTGACGGCCATTTCAACATCGCCGTGGCCAGTGATCAAAACCACCGGAATGGTCTCGTCAATCGCCAGGATTGTCTCCATCAGCTTAAGGCCAGACATGCCCGGCAAGCGTATATCGGTGAGAACAATGGACGCGGGATTTTTACGAAGCAGTTTGAGGCCATCTTCCGCATTGTCGGCAGCAAGCACAGGAAAACCAGCCATCTCCATTGACTGTCGATAGGCGAATTGTACGCTTTTATCGTCTTCAATGTAAATTATCGGGATATCGATCTGGCTCACGAATCAGTCCTTTGTCATCAGATCAATCTACAGGGCAAGCCATCTCAAAAGTAAAGATCACATAGCCAAATTGTATCTCTTTGCACCGACAGAATGAATACTCTGATCTTACCCTGACCATTGTTGATGTACTCAACTGTTCCCGGCAAACCATGTAACACATTTGTCTATGTGCGGATAATGTGACAGGTTAGATTTTCACTGTCCGAAAATCCGCACATAATCATCTATAAACACCGACTATTGACTTACGATATTGTACGCATGATGAAATATGGAGGAAAAACAGGTACAGTTTATTTCTTCAGAGGCAAGATTTATTCCATATGAATCTTTCTAAAATCATCATATTTTACAAAAGATTAACAAATTTTGCTCCGGCAGCAACCGAGTTTTCTCCAATCACCGACCCTTTTCGCATTCCAATTTTTGTGCTTCTGGCACGAGCCTTGCTGTAGATCAGGTGTAACATTTCAAACGGAGATCTTCGGCCTCCGATTGCACTCTGAATGCAATCAAACAGGCCTGTAGTCATACAAACTCGGAAAATAGAGACAGGATAGGGAGGAACCTAATGATCCGTCTTGCAACCATTCTCGGCGCCGGCCTCATGGCACTGTCGCTCGCAGCTCCATCTTTTGCGGCAGACGTAACCCTTAAGCTGGGCCATATCGCTGTGCCTGATCACCCATATGGTCAAGGAGCTGACTATTTCGCAAAACTCGTCAAAGAGAAAAGCGGCGGGTCGATAGAAGTCAAGGTTTTCCCAAGTTCTCAGCTCGGTGGACAGAAAGATCTGATCGAGGGGATGGTATTCGGTGCCGTGGATATGGCTCTGGTTGGCACCGCCGTGCTTGGCCAGTTCCAGCCACAAATTTCCATTTTCGATTTGCCATTCATCTTTAAAGATCGCCCACACGCTTACAAGTCCCTGGACAGCGTAGGCATGGATCTTGGCAAGGCACTTGAAGGCCGCGGCATCAAACTGCTCGGCTATATGGAAAATGGCATCCGCCATGTAACAAACAATGTGCGCCCAATCAAAGAGCCTGCCGATATGAAGGGCCTCAAGATCCGCGTCATGACCAACAAGATTTTTGTCGAAATGATGAAAGCTCTTGGTGCCTCCCCAACTCCGATGGCCTTCAGCGAGCTTTATTCTGCCATGCAGCAGGGCACGGTAGATGGTCAGGAAAACCCGTCCGCGCACATCTTCACCAAGCGTTTCTATGAAGTGCAGAAATATGCTTCCAAAACCGCCCATGCCTATTCGCCAGAACCCATGATCATATCCATGATCAGTTGGGCAAAACTCAATGATGAACAGAAAGCCATCATCCAGGATGCCGCCAAGGAAGCAATCGCATGGCAGCGCAAGGTTTCCGAAGATCAGGATAACAAATATTGGGATCAGATCATCGCAACCGGCAAAATGGAAGTCATCGATGTTGACCGCTCCAAGTTCAAGGAAGCTACCGCACCTGTCATCAAGATGTTTGCCGATACTGTCGGTCAGGACAACATCGACAAGATCAACGCTCTGGCAGAATAACTGGAATAACTCCCAGCCCCAAGAGAGCCCGCTCCTCTAGACAAATATGGGCTCATGCCGAACTTGGGTAGGAGCTGGTCCGGTCGTAAGACAGCCGGGCCAGCCATCGGCTCACGAAAATGCCCTTGTTGAGCCCCTTCACCCGAATTCGCGATCAAATCAACAACAGTCTTGGTCAGGAACTCGATCCTCTCTTTTCCGGCCGCGATAAAAGGTCTCAATTCATGGACGCCATATTCAAAATCCTGCGCAAGTTGCTGTACGGGGTTTCTGTTACAGCTATGCTTGTCATGCTGACTATCATCTTCATTCAGGTGATCACCCGCTATATTTTCGGCTTCTCGTTCGAGTGGTCCGAGGAGTTGGCAAGATTCCTGTTTGTCTGGGTCGTGTTTCTTGGCTCTGCGCTCATCATGGGTGAAGACGGCCACTTGGCGGTAGAGTTGGTGCCGCGCCTGTTGAACGGCACGAAGCCAGGCTTCCTGCTCAATCTGTTCATCAATGCCTGCGGCTATGTCTTCATTCTGCTGCTGATCATACAAGGCTGGAAAATGGCTCAAACCATGACCTTCCAGACGTCCCCCGGCCTCGGCATTTCGATGAGCTATGTCTATATCATCATGCCCGTCTCGGGTGTTCTGATGCTGATGTATCACATCAAGGACACCATTAGCATCTTCAGCTCCCTTTCCGGCAAGGCAAAAGATGACAACACCGATGACACATCGGTCATAACGGACTAGCGGGAGACTTAAATCATGGAAGTTGCTCTTATCCTTTCCTTCGTTGCGATGGCCCTGATTGGTGTTCCTGTGGCTTATGCCCTTGCCCTATCGGTGTCTTTCATTCTGGCCGTCTACATGGACCTGCCTCAGGTCCTGATCACCAACAACCTCTTTTCCGGCATTGATTCCTTCTCCTTCATGGCCGTGCCTTTCTTCATGCTGGCTGGTGCCTTCATGTCAGCGGGTGGCGTAACCTCTCGCCTCGTCAACGTGGCGCAAGCGATGGTCGGATCCTTCACGGGCGGTCTGGCGCAAGCTGTTGCCGTGGCAGGCATGTTCTTTGCCGCAATCTCCGGCTCATCTGCTGCCACGACAGCGGCCATCGGCTCAACCATGGTCAATGAAATGGAGCAGAAGGGCTACAAACGCGAAATGGCCACTGGCATTGTCGCGGCAGCCGGTACTGTGGGCATCGTTATCCCGCCTTCGATCACTTTCGTTGTCTATGGCGTCATCGCCAATGTCTCTATTGGAGATCTCTTCATGGCAGGGGTCTTGCCGGGACTCTTGATGGGCGGCGCCATGTGCGGCATGGGCTGGTACCTCGCCAAAAAAGGCCAGATCCCCCCTGACGGCTCTTTCTCTTGCAAACGCCTCGCTCTGGCCATCAAGGATGCCTTCTGGGCTCTTCTGACACCGGTCATCATCATCGGCGGCATCTATAGTGGCGTCTTTACGCCAACCGAAGCTGCGGCCGTTGCTGCGGTTTATGGCATCGTCGTTGGGTTGTTCATCTACAAGGAACTGACAATCAAGGATTTCCCCGAAATCGTCTTCAAAGCCGTGATAGGCACAACCCTCATCATGTTCCTTGTCGGTGCTGCGAAAGTCTTCGGCTGGCTGATGACCAACCTGCAGATCCCGCACATGATCGGAGAAGCCATCATTCAGTTTACCAGCTCTGGTGTTGTGTTTCTCTTGATCATGAACGTCTTGCTGCTGGTGTTGGGAACGTTGGTCAATGCTTCGGCTGCGGTGGTCATCCTGACGCCGATCTTCCTGCCGGTAGCCATGAATATGGGCATCGACCCGATTCATTTCGGCGTAATCATGGTCGTCAACCTTGCCATCGGTTGCATCACTCCTCCTGTAGGGCTTGATCTGTTTGTGGCAAGTGCCATCACCAAAGTGCCGCTGGAAAAGGTCATGAAGGCAACGGCCCCCTATCTGGGAGCCCTGATCGTCGCCCTGCTCATCATTACCATGGTTGAGCCCATTTCAACGACCTTGCCAAACCTCTTTAAATAAGCCTCAAAGGCACTTTCACTGGCACGCGTTGTCAGTGTCCTTCAAGGCCCCGGAAACGGGGTCTTTTTTTGTGCGTATTTAAATGAGGAGGCATGTCACAGCAAAGCAAGGCCCAGCTATAGTTGTGCACTATCTGTCGCATTGTTTGATAATAAAGGGGAAAATGGCGCGCTGGGGAGGATTCGAACCCCCGACCCCCAGATTCGTAGTCTGGTGCTCTATCCAACTGAGCTACCAGCGCAACCTGTGTGCCATGCTCGTTTTGAGCTCGGCAAGTGAGGCTGTTGTCTAATCCCTATTGACCGAGTTGGCAAGGGCGTTTTTGTTTTTATTTCATTTTTTTAACAGCGGAGCGAAAGTCTGTGAAAAGAGCTGGTTCTCTCAGTTGCAATGCGCAACAGGTCATAAGCTTCAAATTGCATAAGGCTCGTTAGCCCGTTCAATCAGACCGTCTTGCGCCAGCTATCAGTTTGCCACATATGACTAAATGCCTCGCGGTAGGTGGGGTATCGCAAAACCCCGCCGATAAGTTCATGCAGTCTTATATTGCTGCATCGTTTATTCTCACCATAGAAGCTGCGCGCCATGGGGGTCATCTCTGCTTCTTCAAACGATTGCTCCTGAGGATGTGACAGCCCCATCAGATCTGCGCAATAATAGATCACTTCCTGCGGAGGGGCTGGCTCATCATCCACCACATTGACAATACCGCTATGGCCAATTCTGGCGGCCTGCGAAACGGCCCGAGCAATATCCTCTACATGGATCCGGTTGAAAAACTGACCCGGCTTATTGATGGCTCGGCAGGAGCCTGCGTCAAGCTTGATCATCTGATTGCGCCCCGGACCATAAATGCCTGCCAGACGGTAGATACCCAGTGGCTTGTGGAGCCTTGAAGCCAACAACTGCCAGCTTTCTTCTGCGGCAACCCGTTGCCTGGAGCGTTGCGAAACCGGGCGGCATTGAGAGTCCTCATCGACCCACACACCATCATGATTGCCATAGACCCCGACGGTTGAGAGATAGCCGATCCAGCGAAGGGCTTCCATTGCTTTCAAATCATCGCGCAAACAGTTGAGGACCGGATCGCCCTCCTTGTTCGGGGCAATCGAGATCAGCAGATGGGTCGCCTCGGACAGACACGCCCTGAGGTCGTCTGAAGCCTCCATGCCATCGAACTGATAAGCGCGGATGCCCTCCTTGGCCATCACTTCGGCTTTTTCGATAGATCGCGTTGTCGCGGCAATCCAGTCACAGTCGGCCTTGAGGTCTTTTGCAATGGAACGGGCGCTGTAGCCATAACCAAAGATGAAGAGTTTCATTTCGTATTTCCTTTCAGCGCCGAATACCATTCTTCCGTCACGCCGGAATCATTTTCATTCAAGAGATGAGCCTTTGCCAACTCAGCAAAATCCTTAGCAGACATGAGCTGCCCAAGAGCCCAGATGCTTGCGCCACGCACAACAGCATCTTCATCCAATAGATGAGGCGAAACATGCTCGATAAGGTCTGCCCGATGCGCATTACCCGCTGCAATCAGAATATTGCGCATAAATCTATTGCGTCCGATTCGCTTGACGGGCGATCCTGAAAAACGCTGCCGAAACGAAGCGTCATCCATTGCAAGAAACTCGACCAGAGCCGGCGCCTTAAGATCTTCTCGCGCCTTCAGTTTGGCCTCATGTGCGGTTTGGGCAAACTTGTTCCAGGGACAGGCGGCCAGGCAGTCGTCGCAACCATAGACACGATTTCCCATGGCATGGCGCAACTGGCGGGGAATCGGCCCCTTGTTCTCGATCGTCAGATAGGAAATGCAACGACTGGCATCAATCTGATAAGGCTTGGGGAAGGCTTTCGTCGGACAGGCCTCCTGACAGGCCACACAGGAGCCACAGTGATCCTTTTCCGGTTCATCGGGCAACAGGTCCATGTTGGTGAAGATGGCTCCCAGAAAGAGCCATGAGCCAAATTCACGGCTTACCAGATTGGTATGCTTACCCTGCCAGCCAAGACCGGCGAGCTCAGCCAGAGGTTTTTCCATCACGGGGGCTGTATCCACGAAGACCTTTATCTCTCCTTCCGGGTAGGTATCACGCAGGCGGGAGAGCAATTTGGCAGAAAGCTGCTTGAGGCGGCCCTTGATGAGGTCGTGATAATCGCGATGGCGCGCATAAACCGAGATGTTGGCCCTGTCTGGCTGATCCAGAAGCCAGCGCGGATCTTCATCGGGGCCATAATTGAAGCCCAGCATGATCACCGACTGAACATCACCCCACAAATTGGACGGATGCGAACGGCGCTCCAGTGTCTCTTCCATCCAATCCATGGACCCGTGATAGCCCTTGGACACAAAGCTTTGAAGCGCTTCTTGCCTGTTCTGGGCATCGCTTGCACGGCAAATCCGCATCTGGGCAAAGCCCAATGCCTGAGACTCACGATTGAGGAAGGCTTTCAGCTTTGCCTGTGTTTCCGGGTTCTGCACACTCATGCATCATCATTGTAGGATTAGTAACTAGAAGTCCAGATCCATATACTGGCCTGATGGCGGAATGCCCTTGATACTATCAGAGAGAATGGGGCGAAAAGCAGGGCGAGACTTGATGCGCTGATACCAGTCCTTCACTTCAGGCTCCTTTTCCCACGGCACTTCACCCAGATAGTCGATGGTTGACAGCAAGGCGCCTGCTGCAAGATCCGCATAGGAGAGATTTTCACCAGCCAGCCATTTGCGCCGCTCGGTGAGATAGGCGATATAGTTGAGATGGATCTTCAGATTGCCGCGAGCAGCACGCAGCAAGGTCGAATCAGGCGATCCGCCTCCCTCGCTTGGGCGGCGCATGCGCTTGTAGATCTTTTCCTCGATAAAGAATTTGGCGCTCTCATCAACGGCCTTGTTGAGAAACCAGTGCACGAGACGGCGCACTTCAGCCCGCTGATTGGGGTGATCTGGCAACAAGCGGCGGGCTCCAAGGGCATAACCGCGGGTTTCATCCAGATATTCGGCGATCGTCATCGCTCCGCATACGGGCGGCCCATCATTTTCTCTGAGCACCGGAACGGTGCCCGCTGGATTGACCAGCAGAAAATCTTCTGTCCGTTCCCAAGGCAGAATTTCCTTCAATTCTGCGTTTGCCTTACATTCGGCCAGAATCAGGCGTGTAAAGCGAGATGGAACAGACATCGTTGTGTGATAGAGCAGCAACATTGCCCGTGCGTTTCCTTTCGTGCTTCAATCTTCATCAGGCAGAAAACTGGCAAAAGTGTGAATGCCAGTCTATTCAAATGCGAAATGATTATCAGCAATTTAATGAACGTGCTTTATAGGCAACCGTCAAAGGGTCACATGCCCTTTATTGCCGAGTAGAGGCGAACATAGTGGCAGAAATATATTTCTGCCAGAGACTGAATGAGATAAAAATGGATATTGCCACATATTTTGATGCTGTTGTCCTGGGTCTGCTGGAAGGCCTTACCGAATTCATTCCTGTTTCATCGACGGGGCATCTTCTGCTTGCAGGGCATTTCCTGGGTTTTGAAAGCAGCGGCAAGACTTTTGAGGTTCTGATCCAGCTGGGATCGATTCTCGCCATTCTGTCGGTCTATTTCGGACGTCTGTGGTCTATTGCAATGGCTCTGCCCTCCAGCGCCAAGGCCCGCCATTTTGTGGCGGCGGTTCTTGTTGCCTTTCTGCCTGCCGCAGTCATCGGCGCAGCCCTGCATGGCTTTATCAAGCAGGTTCTGTTCGAGAGCCCGGCCCTGATCTGCTCGACATTGATCATTGGCGGCTTCATTCTGGCATGGGTTGACCGGCTTGAGCTCAAACCACGCTACACCGATGTCATGGACTATCCGCTGTCACTGGCGCTCAAGATCGGCTTCATTCAGTGCCTTGCCATGGTGCCCGGCGTATCTCGGTCCGGCTCGACCATTGCAGGAGCATTGCTGTTGGGCACAGACAAGAGATCTGCGGCAGAATTCTCGTTCTTTCTGGCCATGCCAACGATGGCGGGGGCTTTTGCCTATGACCTATACAAGAACAGGGA
The DNA here is from genome assembly GCF_963664735.1 of uncultured Cohaesibacter sp. NCBI lineage: Bacteria > Pseudomonadati > Pseudomonadota > Alphaproteobacteria > Hyphomicrobiales > Cohaesibacteraceae > Cohaesibacter > uncultured Cohaesibacter sp. The sequence goes on from NZ_OY761553.1 coordinate 2,929,239, forward strand.
CATCATCAGTATGGATCAGGCTGGCGTAATCGCGGTCGGTTTCATCATGGCGTTCATTTCAGGCGTATTTGTCGTGCGCAAGCTGCTCGATTTCGTCTCCCAGCACGGTTTCATGCCCTTTGCGATCTGGCGCATTGTGGTGGGTGCTGCGGGGTTGATCGGGCTTTATCTGGTCGGCTGAATAATGCCCCAAACAGGGATACATTCTTGTTAAGCTGACGCCGTCAGAGCTTGGGCGCGTTATAGCCCAAGCTTTCCTTCCCGCAACCGAAACAGGGTGATTCCTGTCGAGACAGCAAGATTAAGGCTCTCGGCCCTGCCTGCCATGGGAATCTTAACCAGATGGTCGCAACTATCGGCAAACTCGTCGGGCAAGCCTGACTGTTCATTGCCCATCATGACCATCACAGGTTCCTTGGGTTTGACGGAGCGATAATCAACAGCACCCTTCAGGTGGGTTCCGACAATTTCACCGGGCCAGCTTTTGCGCCAATTGAGAAATTCTTCGCGCGTTGCCCGATAGAGAGACACGTGGAAGATAGAGCCCATGGTGGCGCGAACAGCTTCAAGACTGAAGGGATCCGTCGTCTCGCCGATCAGCAACAGCGCAGTGGCACCCACAGCATCCGTGGTGCGAATGATCGTGCCCAGATTGCCGGGGTCTTTCACCCCTTCGAGGGCAACAGCCATATCGCTACCGGATGCGGTTACATCCTTTATCAGCTCGTCGAGCGTGCCGATCCGCTGGCGAAAAACACCAATCACATGCTGAGGATTGTCGCGGTGGGTCAGCTTGGAAAGAACCTGCTCGGAGACTTCAAGAATAAGCCCGCCCTTGGCATAGACCTTGGCGGCCACCTGCTGCACCAGTTCATGACTTTTGATATTCTTGGCATAGACCAGAATATCTGCATCCCAACCCGCTTCGAGCGCGAAGGCAACAAGCTGCAAGCCCTCGGCCATAAACTGGCCGGTTTCATTGCGTATCTTGCGGCGCTCTAGCGCTCTGATATCCTTGATATGCTGGTTGGAGACAGCGGTGATTTCCTTGATCAGCCCCTTCTTTGTGGCCCGGCTTTCCGTTTCCATCATTGCTCCGCTTCCTCTTCTTTTGTCAGAGGACGCCAGCGCGTATAAAGCGATGTGTTAAGACAGCGCTCGCCCTGTTCCTCCGAAATCATCAATTCGCCCGATTCCACAATGCCGCCCTGCCCGGTCATGATTTCAAGCATCAACTCATCAAAGGCTGCATATGAGGCCCGCATGGCGTAGCAGGTCAGGGTATAAAACAGGGCTTCCTTTGAAAGGATCTGTCGACAGGCATCAAGCATTTCGGGCAGCATTTCAAACAACTGCCAGACCTCTCCCTTGGGGCCACGACCAAATTTCGGCGGATCAAGCAAAATGCCGTCATAGACATTGCCACGGCGGATCTCGCGCTGCACGAATTTCATGGCGTCGTCGACGATCCAGCGGATCGGTTTGTCATCAAGGTCTGCCAACATCTGGTTTTCCTTGCCATAGCCAACAGCCTTCTTGGAGGCGTCCACATGGGTTACCTCTGCGCCAGCGCGGGCGGCGACCAGCGAGGCCACACCGGAATAGCCAAACAGATTGAGCACGCGGGGTGGCCGGCCCAGATAGGCTGATCGTATCTGCTTGTCCATCCAGGCCCAATGAGCTGCCTGCTCGGGGAAGAAACCGACATGGCGAAAGGCGGTGAACCGACCATAAAAGCGAATGCCGTCCCACTGGGTTTCCCATGTTTCACCCAGAGGCTTGGGATATCGCCAGCGTCCGGGGCCTTCTTCTTCCAGATCGCCGGTAAAAAACGCATCGGCAGCTTCCCACACCTGAGCACCCAGACGAGGGCTGCCCATGGCCTGAGGTTCAGGACGCACGATGGTATAGGGACCATAGCGCTCCAGCTTGCGCCCGTGGCCCATGTCGATGAGCGCATAATCCTCCCACGGGCCGGTTACCATCAGATCAAACGGCGCCCGATGCGGTTTCGGCCCTTCTGGCCGTGGAGGCAAAATGAAGGGCTCGCGCGGTTCTTGCTGCGGCTTGGACGTTGAGCGCTCGGCGTCCCCATGTTTGACAATACGACCGGGCTTGAAAGCAGGTTTGTGTCCTGCAGACTTATGCCTTGCCTTCAGATCGTCCCTTCCGTGCGGCGATCCTGATGCAGATTTGCCGCCGGACCCTGAGCGATCCCCACTTCTGGAATTTCCCTGTCGAGTTGATTTTCCGCCGCGCCTTTGTGCCATAACATTCCTTGAACAGCAGTGACTGATAGTCCGGATCGATTGCCGAACCGGGTCTCTTCTATAGCGGGTCACTGGTTGGCACGCAAGAAAAAGGGCGGAATATCCGCCCTCTCTTGTCACTCTCTGGCTATAGCCAATGTCGCACTGAATGCCTAGGCATTGGCCACCTTGTTGAGGAATTGATCCACGGTACTGGCCAGCCCGGCAGCGCATTTGTTAACGTCAGTGGAGACGGAACTGACTTCGTCGACCGCTTTGTTCGTTTCGCTAACAGCACCAGAGACAACGCCGATATCACGGCTCAGGTCAGTTGTGCCACGAGCTGCTTCCTGAATGGAGTTTGCAATCTCGTTGGTTGCCTGATTTTGCTGCTGAACAGCCTCGGAAATGGAAGCCGTGAAGCTGTTGACCTGCTCGATGGTCGTTCCAATTTCCTCGATAGAATGAACAGCTTCCTGAGTTTCGCTCTGAATTGTGTTGATCTGCGAAGAAATCTGCTCGGTTGCCTTGGAGGTCTGATTGGCCAGCTCCTTAACTTCAGCTGCCACAACGGCAAAGCCCTTACCCATTTCACCGGCGCGAGCCGCTTCAATGGTTGCGTTAAGGGCCAGCAGGTTGGTCTGTTCGGCGATATCCTGAATAAGGCTCACCACATCACCGATTTGCTGGGCAGCGGCGGCCAGACTACCAACGCGATCATTGGCGGCACCGGTGGTAATCATCGCCGTATTGACGGCGTGTGTCGCCTGATCAACCTGTCGGGCTATTTCCCCGATGGACGCCGAAAATTCCTCACTGGCGGCAGCAACCGTCTGCACGTTGGAAGAGGCAAGGGTCGCAGAATCCTGGGCCTGAGTAGAACGCGTCGCTGTGGAGCTTGAGAGCGAGGAGAGATTGTTTGCCGTAGCGCGCAGACGTTCCATCTGTTCAGAGACCACATGCAGCTCGCTCGTTGCTTCGGTGCGGAATTCGGCAATCATGTCATCAATCTGCTTCTGACGTTCAGCGCGGGCAGCCTGATCCTTTTCCTGCTGGGCGGAAAGCTGTCGGCGCTCGGCTCCCATATCGCGGAAAATCTTCACGGCTCCAGCCATTTCGCCCAACTCATCTCTGCGCTGTTCTGCTGGAATAGCCTCTACAGCCTTGTCTGCGGCGAGGTCCAGCATGGTCTGTTTCAGTTCGCTCATCGGTCTGGTGATGGAACGAATGGTAAGCCAGGCAGCGATTACGCTAACCAACAAAACGAGGCCGCCAATGATCAGCATGATCTGGGTATTGGTCCAAAGAATCGCCTGAAGATCATCCATATAGACGCCAGTGCCAATCACCCAACCCCATGGCGCAAATCCCTTGACGTAGGAGAGCTTGTCTACCGCGTTATCAGAACCAGCCTTGGGCCACATGTAGCCAACAAATCCCCCGCCCTGTGCTTGCACGGTTTTCACAAAGGTCGGGAAAATTGTTACGCCATTGGCATCCTTCAAGCCGCTGAGGTCTTTGCCATTCAGATCTGGCTTGGCCGCATGCATCACGATGACACTATTCATGTCATTGATCCAGAAATATTCCTGGCCACGATAGCGCATGGCCTCAATCGCTTTGGCCGCGGCTTGCTGGGCTTCCTCCTCAGTCATTCCACCAGACTGATAGATGTCATATTTTGATTTGGCAACATTGACAGCCACATCGACAAGACTCTGCAGTTCCGCAGCTTTCTGATCGGAGAGCTCACCTCTGAAACTTGTATCCATTGTAATCGTTAAAACGGAAAGGCCCGCAAAAAAGAGGCCGACCAACAGATAGAGGCGTTTTGAAATTGTAAAGCGCATGATGTTTCCCGTTCCGTCGCAAAAGCAGGTTTCATTCTCAATTAGTCACAAGCCCGAATTCACCAGCTAGTTGCTTAGCCATTTGGCCTAGTAGAATTACAGAGCAATTTTTTACAAGTTACGGGAACATCGTGGACGCTTCGTTAAGAAGAACGCGCAATGTATAAGATAATTGATAGTTTGTTACACAAATAAATCAGTTCTATTCAACAAAAGTTGATAAGCAGAATATATACCAATTAAATCTCGTTGTTTTTCAAGTATAGACTCAAGCTTAGATTGCAATATAAAACCCGGCGAACCATGTGGCGCACCGGGCTTCTATTTTTTAAATTGTATTTGAGGTTAGGCAGTCTCTGCTTTTGCAGCAACAGGAGCTGCGGCCTTGAACTTGGCGTTGGCCAGAGATTTGACCTCCGAAGATGCGGCTATTGTGCACTTCGTTGCATAGGCCTCATGGTGCTCTTCGATTTTGTTCTCGTCATATAGATAGTTGACCATCACGCCCCAGCTGATGCTTCTGCCCCGTTCGGAATGATCGGCGTTTGGATGAACCTTGTGCAACAGTGCACCATTGCCAAGATGGAAATGGGCAACCGGATCATATGCCGTGCCTTTGGGGCTGCGGGCATTGATGAAATAGCGCGCGGCGAGACGTGCGACAAAATCATCGGCAGGTACTTCATCTTCTCCCAGCTGTTCAAGCACAGCGCGTTCCTCTGGCTTGATAAGAGGATCGTCATTTTCAAGCGCACTGTTGACCCACCGGCGGAAACCTGGAACCGGCGAAAGCGTAACGAAGGTGTGAAGCGATGGAAATTCCTTCTGCAATTCTGCGACGACTTGCTTGATAAGAAAGTTGCCAAAGGAAATCCCCCTCAGACCAAACTGACAGTTCGAAATGGAATAGAAAATCGCAGCGTTTGCAGTTCCTGGCTCAATGCGCTCCCTCTCCTGCTCAAGAATAGACGCAATGGATTTCGGAATTTCACGGGTCAAAGCCACTTCGACAAAGATCAGCGGATCGGTTGGCATGGCAGGATGGAAAAATGCAAACAGGCGGCGATCCGGATCAGCAACACGCTGGCGCAGATCATCCCAACCATGAATACGGTGAACGGCTTCATAGGCAATGATTTTCTCCAGGATTTCAGCCGACGTAGACCAGTCGATGCGTTCAATCTCAAGAAAACCACGGTTGAACCAAGCCGAGAAAAGATGCTGGAAGTCCAGATCGAGCCCCTTCAAATCTGGCTCTTTCTTGACGTAGCCGAGCAGATCGGCACGCATATTCACAAGGCGCGCGGTCGAACCAGGCACCCGATTCAAGCGGCGGATAAGTTCCTGGCTCTTTGGTTCAGCAGCAAAATAAAGCTGACGGGCAGCAGAATTGTTGCCCGGTTCCCAGTCAGCAACAGCCTTGGACAGCGCTTCATGGTTGACCCCGAATTCTTCGGCCAATTTGATGAAGAATGTGTGGCGCTCTTCAGGCGTTGCAGCTTCGTAGATCTCCAGGATCTTGAGAGCATTCTTGAGGCCGGATGCCTCGCCCTTGTCTCCAACAAGCTCCTTGCAAAGCGGAATCAAATGATCCGCTGTCATTGCTGACTTGGAGGACAGGAAGGGGCCTGCTTTTGCAATGCGTTGAAGCATGTCGCTTAGAAAACTCTTGGCTGCCATATCATAACCCCTTTGGTCTTTTTAATCTTGAAAGCAAAATGTCACCGCTAAAGATGTCACTAATTTGAATTTCACATGATTAAAAATATGGGGTCCACAACACTTCAAACAAGTTATCTCTTTGCCGCAGTTACCAGATTTCTTCGAAAATTTTATTTTTCATAATAGTCGCGGAACCAATCAACGAACTTGCCAACCCCAGCCCGGATATCAGTTCGCGGTGCGTACCCCGTCAAAGACTTGAGCAAATCACAATTGGCGTAGGTTTCATAAACATCGCCCTTTTGCATCGGCAGATAGTTACGCTTTGCCTCTATGCCGATCTCAACTTCAATCGCATCGACGAAATCGAGCAGCCGTACCTTGTTGGAATTGCCGATATTGACCACACGGAATGGTGCAACAGGGGAGAGGCTGTCACCTTCTGACACCTCGCCATTTTCCGGACGCTCGGGAATGGCATCAATCAGCAACCGAATGGCACGAACCAGATCATCGACATAGGTGAAATCCCGATAGAGCTCGCCATTGTTATAGATGTCGATCGGGCGGCCATCCAGAATCGCATCCGTGAATTTGAAGAGAGCCATATCCGGGCGTCCCCACGGGCCGTAAACTGTGAAAAAGCGGAACATGGTCGTCGGCAGATTCCAGAGATGAGCATAGGAATGGGCCATGTTTTCGTTGGCCTTTTTGGTCGCAGCATAGAATGACATCTGCAGATCAACCTTGTCCGTTTCCCGGAAGGGCTGCTCTTCATTGGCGCCATAGACCGAGGAGGAAGAGGCCATCAGAAGATGCTCCACTTTCATTTCGTGGGCAGCTTCCAGAATGTTGAAGCTGCCAACAATATTGGAGTCCAGATAGGATCTGGGATTCTCCATGCTGTAGCGCACGCCGGCCTGCCCTGCCAGATGCACGATAATGTCCGGTTTGAAAGTGGTTATAACGCGATTGACCAGATCGGCATCTTCAAGATTGCCAACCGTTGCATCAAAACGCTCATGCTGGAACAGCATCGCATGACGGCGCTCTTTGAGCCGCACATCATAATAGTCGGTTATGGCATCGAAACCGTGAACAGCAAAGCCTTCAGCCAGAAGCAGTTTGGCAAGGTGAAAACCGATAAAGCCGGCGGTGCCCGTTATGAATACGCGTTTCAACTTTTCATTCTTCCTTATTACGGACATGGATCGGCGCATCTGATATGCGCTTGACTGCCCTTTGCTCAAGCCAAGTGCTTATCCCATCCGTTCGGGTGCGTGCAACCGTTTATCAATAAGCTTTGGCAATAGAGCTCAGTCTGGCCATAGAAAAACCGGCTTCAGACGAGCTAAAGCCGGTTTTACTCATAAATACGTGCGGTCTGGCTTAGGCAGACAGAATGTTCACGGAATGCTGCGCGATCATGAATTCTTCGTCCGTAGGAATAACCATAACAGGAACGGAGCCCTCAGCAGAAATCAGCTCAACGCCGCGGGTGTCATTTTTGGCAGCATCGAGTTTGATGCCCATGAAGGCAAGATCGGCACAGACTTTATCGCGAATGATCGGGCCGTTTTCGCCAATACCAGCAGTGAAGACAAGCGCATCAATTCCGCCGAGAGCAACGGCAAGAGACGCAATCTGCTTAGCCGTACGCTGACAGAAGATATCCAGAGCAAGAACTGCGCCCGGAGCTTCGTTTTCTTCGATTTCGCGCATGTCGTTTGCGATGTCGGAAATGCCCAGAAGACCACATTTGTAGTAGAGCATCTTTTCAAGATCATCGACGCTCATGTTGTATTCGCGCATCAGATAGATGAGAACGCCCGGATCCATGCTGCCCGGACGAGTACCCATCGGAATACCGTCAAGTGCAGAGAAGCCCATGGAGGTGTCAATGCTGACGCCATCCTGCAAGGCTGCCAAGCTGGCGCCGCTGCCAAGGTGAGCAACCACGACTTTGCCTTTTGCAAGGTCAGGTTTGTTCTGGCGCAGATTGTAGGCGATATATTCGTAAGAAAGACCGTGGAAGCCATAGCGGGTTACGCCAGCGTCGGTATATTCTTTCGGAATCGCAAAGGTGGCATTGACGGCAGGAATGGTGCGGTGGAATGCCGTGTCAAAGCAAGCAATCTGTGGCAGATCCGGACGGCTGGTAGCAAGCGTCTTGATAGCTGCAACATTCTGTGGCTGATGCAAAGGAGCAAGAGGAGCCAGGCTTGCGAGCTTTTCAATGATTTCAGCATTAATGAGCACTGGCTTGTCAAAGTCTTCGCCACCATGCACAACGCGGTGACCAGCTCCGATCAATGGCAGATCTGCTGGCAATTTGCTTTCAATCCACTCTAGCAGATGTGGCAAAATCGCAGGAACAGTGCCCTGATCCAGATGTTCCCATGAATCATCGGCCAGCAACTCCTTGGTTGCCGTTTTCACTTTCAGATGAGCCGCCGTTCCGATGCCGTCAAGCTGGCCACCGAAAAACAGAGCAATCTTGTTGTCTGCGTCGCCTACCTGAAATACCGTGAATTTCACGCTTGAAGATCCACTATTGAGGACCAGCAATGCGCCTTTTTTAATATCTGTCATTGTTTCTTTTCTTTCTATTCAAACTAATTTGCCCGACTAATTGTTTGCCAACAAAACAGCCAGAGCGCATGAAGCAAGGCGCGCTGACAAACTGTCAGCACGACTGGTCAGAATAACCGGGACAGCAGCGCCCAACACGATGCCTGCGGCATCGGCATGAGCAAGAAATGATAACTGCTTGACCAGCATATTGGCGGATGCAAGATCCGGAGCAAGAAGAATGTCCGGATCACCAGCAACCTCGGATTTGATGCCCTTGGTCAATGCAGCTTCCTTGGAAATTGCATTGTCGAAAGCCAAAGGACCGTCAACGATAGCACCCTTGATTTGACCGCGCTCAGCCATTTTGCAAAGAACGGCAGCATCAACGGTGGAAATGATTTTGGGATTGATTGTCTCAACAGCGGACAAAATACCGACTTTCGGTCTCGCAACCCCAAGAATATTGGCAAGACCGACCGCGTTTTGAATGATATGGGCTTTGTCATCAACATTGGGAAATATATTCACCACCCCGTCCGTGATGAGCAACGGCTTGGGATAGGTTGGAACGCTCATGACAAACACATGGCTAACGCGCCGATTGGTGCGCAATCCGCCATCCCGTCTGACCACCGCACCCATCAGAGCATCTGTATGAAGGGAACCTTTCATCACGGCCCCCACTTCACCTGCTTTGGCCAAGGCCACTCCCTTGGCTGCAGCGTCGCTTTCATGACGCGCATTGACAAGGCGGAAAGATGAAATGTCCAAACCGTGCTCACTGGCCAATGCACTGATCGTGTCCTGAGGCCCCACCAAAACCGGATCAATCAGACCGAGGCGCGCTCCCTCGCAGGCGCATTCCAACGCGGTTTTATCACACGGAAAAATGATTGCCGTCGGCAGAACGTCCAGATTCTTGCATTTTTCGATCAGCATATTCAGCTGCTCATGCGCAATGACTTGCAACTCAGGAAGATTGTGCCCTTGCTGATCACAGCGGACTTTGGGCGGAATAACGGTCGCCATCCCTTCAACGAGCGGCTTTCCTTGTCCATCGACCAGAGAACAAGCAAACAGAACGAGCTTCTTGCCACTTCTGGATAGCTTTTTGGATGCAACGGTTACGGTCGCCGTAACGCTCTCCCCGAGTGGAATCGGAGACAAGAATTTGAGATTCTGCTTGCGATAGATGGTCCCGGGCCCGGGCAGTCGCGTGCCAAGCAAACCGGAGAACAGCGCTCCAGCCCACATGCCATAGCCCATGGGTTGGTTGGCTCCTCCATTGTCAGAAGTCGCGGGAAAATGAAGTGGATCAACGTTGCCAGATACCGTTGCAAACAGATTGATATCTGTAAGCGACAGATTCCGGGTTACGCTGGCACACTGGCCGATCACCAAATCCTCATAAGTGAGGCTGGTAAGCTTTGTGATCGGTTTATGGAGTGCAGAGGGGAGGACGGTCATGAACTCTCTACATCACTTCATTTACAAAAATTAGACATTGGTATAGCATCTGCGTGGAATGCACGTCCAGATCACGACCTATTCCTATAGTGCAGAGCTGATAAACAGATTAGCATTATTGAGCGTCGCGATCAAAATTAGAACAATTCCAATATATGCTGTAAATAACTGGATTCGTAATTGCGAATGAATTTGCATGACTGGCATGTGTAATTGTCATGGCAAAAACTAGATTGAAAATAATTTCAAAGATTTCCCAATAGGTACTACCACCTATTTTAACAAAAATTCGAAGATATCGTTCCCTATGGGCATGACGTTATGCACCTACAGAAGCTCTTTCGCACGGCCCAATCGGACGCCTTTACTGCATCCAAGAAGCGAATTTGAAGCCTTCTGACCGTGAAACTTAAAAGCCGACCGCCTCCTACTGAAGCGATCGGCTCTCTATCAAGCTCTCAAAGGATCAGTTCGTAAATATGCTGCATTCACCCGACGCAGGATGAATGATCAAGCCCAACCAGACTACATCCGGCAATATCTGCGTGGGCCGTTGTATGGTTGGTAGGTGCAGTCGTATGCGCGGAAGCTTCTGTAGCGACTAGCGCAAGCACGCACGTTGCACCAATCCGGTGCACGATAAGCTGGCGCGCGATTTTTGCGAGCGATATCCGCGGCAATCGCGCCGGCAGCCAAACCGATGATAGCACCGGCAACACCAGCGCCCACATTGTTATTGCTCCTGCTCCTGCGAACCGGGCGGCGCGGTGGAGGTCTGCGCCATCTTGGGGCTGGCTGAGCCTGAGCTTCTGAAACACCAATCATGCCAAGGGTCGTGCCTACACTACCGAATGGCAAACCTGTTACACCCATGCATATCGCAATGGCTGACGCTACAATAGTCTGTTTAAGTTTCATGATCTTGTCCCCACTATCTAGTTGTCTTGTCACACTTGAAATGCCCCCACGAGCATTGCATCGACTTGTGACAAACCTAAAGTTTTACCAACAATAATTACAAATAACCAAAACCGTAACGGCCAACCTAGGGGGTATCGTAACCTGATCCTTTGCCGCTAGAGGTTATTATGCCACAAAACGAGCAGATTTTCCAGTTGTTACCGAATATTGCTACATATGCGCATCGATCACCTGAATGGAATATCAGGCAAAAGATCGAAAGAAACAGCAACCAAATTGGCCACTCGGTCAATGACTTAATCGTTCATGAAAAGGTCACGGGTAAACACTTTATCGGCCACATCGCGGATCTGATCCGTCCACCGGTTGGAGACAATAAGGTCAGCCTCCTGTTTGAAGCGCGCCAGATCCCGCTCCACACGAGATCCGAAGAATTCTTCATCCTTCAAGGCCGGTTCATAGACAATCACTTCTATCCCTTTGGCCTTGATCCGCTTCATGACTCCCTGAATGGACGAGCTGCGGAAATTATCGGAACCCTGTTTCATGACAAGGCGATATATGCCGACCTTCTGGGGTTTCTTTGCCAGAATGGCGTCTGCAATTACATCCTTGCGCGTTCCATTGGCGTCAACAATGGCATTGATGAGGCTTTGCGGAATATCGGCATAGTTGGCCAGCATCTGCTTTGTATCCTTGGGCAGACAGTAACCACCATAACCAAAGGACGGATTGTTATAGCCATCGCGAATACGCGGATCCAGACAAACCCCTCTGACGATCTGCTCGGGATTGAGCCCCTTAATCATGGCAAAAGAGTCCAGCTCATTGAAGAAAGACACTCGCATGGCCAAATAGGTATTGGCGAAAAGCTTGATCGCTTCGGCTTCGGTGGATTCGGTCAACAATAAAGGGCAATCTTCTATTGCAGCTGCGGATTTCAAAAGCTCTGCTATCGCATGACCGTTAGGCCCGGTGTCTCCAACAATGATGCGAGATGGATAGAGATTGTCATATATCGCCCGGCCTTCACGCAGGAATTCTGGAGAAAAGAGTATCTTGTCCGTGCCTAACTCTTCTCGCATTCTCTGGGTATAGCCAACGGGAATGGTCGATTTGATCACGACAATGGCATCAGGACAAAGCCTGCGCGCGGTGGCGATGGAGCTATCAACGGAACTGGTATCAAAGTAGTTTTGCTGCGGATCATAATTGGTCGGCGTTGCGACAATCACAACATCCGCTCCGATCAACGCGTCCTCCGGATCAAGCGTTGCTTCAAGATTGAGTTGCTCACTGTTCAGAATCTCGGACGCTTCATTGTCTTGAATGGGAGCCTTTCGGTCTTTTACAGCTTGGATTTTGCCCGGATCTATATCCAGAACGCGCACGCTATTGCGCCGCGCCAGCAGCAATGCCATTGCCAATCCAACATATCCCAGACCAACTACAGTGATTTTCTTCATCTATCGTACCATTCACGTTCAATAATTAGGTGCAGCTCTGCTAGTCCCGAGGACATCCGGCTGATTTCGAGGAAAGCTGCCAGAGGGTCACTTAAACACCTGCGTCATGACATTTTTTTGTCGCGTGTTCAATTTCATATTACTGACTTGCCATAGCAAACCCGCTCGCTAGTGGCTTTCGCGCACTTGTGCGCTGGATGAAAGCCCTTCTGCCAGCTTGCGGACAATGAGTTCCTAGAAGGGAAATTAGTCCACAAAATGGTAGGGGTCTCCCTTTTTCTACCATTTCATTTCGTGCCTTTCCCTTCGGTGCACAGCTTTGTAGTCTGCGACCTCATTGCAAAAAAACTCGATTGCTTGACGCACAGCCGTCTATTTCAACATGTTAGCAGACTGAAACTTATTATTTTTTTGATTGGCTCACTTTCTTTTGACACACATGTTAGTTAGATGTTAATCAAATATTTTTCGTAAGCAGTTGAATTACACACCAACAACAAGCTACGGTAGAAAAAGCCATTGGACCGGCTGGCAACATGGCCTAACCTACAGGGAAAACAATGCTAAAACGTGCCGCCTATGAACGTATTGTAGAGTTTCTTGACCAGGGAGCTCTTGCTCCAGGGCAAATGGTTTCACAACGAGAGCTCGTTGAAATGACAGGCTCAACGCTTGGCTCGATACGCGAAGCCATTCCGCGCTTGGAGGCGGATGGATTGCTGCAAACCTTGCCAAAGCGAGGACTAATGGTTCCTGCGCTTGATGTTTCTTTTGTGCGGGATGCTTATGAATTGCGCCGAATTCTGGAGTTAAGTGCCGTCAGCTCGGCCATAGAGCGCGTCCCCAATGAAACCATATGCAATTGGATCAAACAGCACGAAAGCTTTCTTGCTCTGATTCAGGATAATTCCGATCCCGACGCCGCCAATGAAATGCAGAAACTGGACTGGGAGCTTCACGCGGCCTTTATTGGAAGTATGCAGAATGCCCTGATTTCCAATGTCTACCGCGTCAACTCGGTCAAAATCCACATGGTCGTGCAATCCAGACTACAGGTCACGCCGTTTAATGCCGAGCGTATCGTCGGCGAACATCTGGCCTTTTTGCTTCCAATGCGAGATGGCGATACGAAAGCCGCAGAAAAAGGATTGGCGCAGCATATCAATAATTCGCTGCGTTTGGCCCTTGGGGAACAGCTCTAGGCGGGGGCTTCGCCTCAATTCCTGTGGCGCATGGTCTTTCTTTGCGATATTGGATGGGCTGAAGTCGAGAGATCAGGTTTTAAGCGTGACTGAAAACAATTTCAAGCAAACCGTTGCTGCCCATCTCAAAGCCATTAGAAGCCAACGCAAGCTTAGCCTCGACGACGTGGCCAAGCTTACAGGCGTCTCGAAGGCTATGCTTGGTCAGATCGAAAGGGAAGAATCGAGCCCAACCATTGCCAAGCTCTGGCAAATTGCGACGGGACTGGAAACCTCCTTCTCGGCTTTTCTTGATCAGACATCGGATCCACAAGCCAGCCCGGCCTTTCCCAATGACCCGAACATGTCAATGCGGCCTATCTTTGCTTACAGCAAGGCAGTGAATTTCGAGATCCACGAAATCACTTTAACCAATCATCATTGCCAGCTTTCCGAGCCACATGCCCACGGGGTCATCGAAAGCGTAATCGTTCTTGAGGGAGAGCTTGAGATCCTGTCTGACGGACATTGGCAAGCGATTTCCAAAGGCGAGGCGTTCCGCTTTTTTGCCGACCAACCCCATGGCTATCGCGCCGCCAGCGAACGGGCCGTGTTCCAGAATATAGTCAGCTACTGATTACCCACGACAGATTATCCGGTTGGCGTGATCGGTATGCCATGATTTTTGAAAATGCGATAGGCCGCCTCCACTTGTGCTCCGGTCGGAGTAGAGAAGGAGCGGAAACGCTCTGTCATGCGAAAGGCACTATATTTGGCCTTGCCCAACTCATGATAGGGCAGAAGTTCGATCCCGCTACCGGGGAGATGTTCGCGCATGAACCCAGCGGTTGCCTCAAGGTTGCTATCGGCCAGATTGACTTCCACGATCAGCGGGATTCGCACAGTCATAGGCACGCCCGCAGCATGAATCCGTTTGGCATTTTGAAGAATGACTTCATTGCCCTGACCGGTAAACTGCCGGTGGGTTTCGCTATCCATATGCTTGATGTCAAAGAAGATATGATCAATGCCTGCCATCAGGTCCTGACAGTGGTCCCATTTGAAAAAACCGCAGCTTTCCACCCAGACTGAAACACCGAGTTTTTCGCATCCATCCATCAGGCGGCGCAGGAACTGATGTTGCACAAAAGGTTCGCCACCTGAAAAGGTCACCCCGCCACCGGAATGACGAAAGAAGATCTCGTCTCGCCGGATCTGGTCCATGATGGTGTCGGCATCCATCTCCTCACAGGCAAGCTGCAAAGCCTTTTCAGGACAGGCGGTAACGCACTCGCCACAGAAGGTGCAAAGGGCGGGGTCGAAATCCCCTGCAGCCGGGTCCAGTCCCTCGGGGCAGATGGATAGGCACGTACGGCAGCCTTTGCACTTATGGGCATGATAGGCAAGCTTTTTGTGCTGCGTCCAACTCTCGGGATTAGCGCACCATTGGCATCTGAGGCCGCAGCCTGCCAGAAAGATCGTTGTGCGCACCCCGTCGCCGTCATGAATGGAATAGTCCTGCATTTGCAGGACCGTACCCGTTGTGCGGTCATTAGCCTTGTCAGTAGCTGCCATGGGCCGAACGCGCGATGATCGCCTCCTGCATTTCCGGAGAGAGATTGACAAACTGGGTGCTGTAGCCAGCCACCCGCACCAGAAGATCCTTGTAATCTTCGGGGTTCTTCTGGGCTTTGCGCAAGGTTTCCGTCGACAGGGTGTTGAACTGCACATGGAACGCACCCAAAGAGAAATAGGCGCGGATAATGCTGCCCAGATCACGCTTGCCCTTTGGCGTGCTGACCAGATCTTCGCTTAAGCGCAGATTGAGCAAAGTTCCTCCGGTGTGCACATCGTGGTTCATCTTGGCGCTGGAACGCATCGCCGCCAGCGGGCTCTTCACATCACTGCCAGCAAAGGGCGAAACACCTTCGGTGATCGGCTTTGTCGCCTTGCGCCCGCACGGAGTGGCGCCAACGATGCGACCAGTCGGGATATAGTTGGAAATGCCCATGAAGGCGGAGTTGAAGGGCGAACCGAAATTATCCTTATAGCTGCGGGTCTTGCGATAGTAATAGTTGGCGAGATCCCGCGCGATGCCATCGACATAATCGTCGTCATTGCCATATTTAACCACAGCCAACGCCTTGGTACGCAGGGCATCATAGCCTTCCCAGTCGGCATTCATTGCCGCATCAAGCTCGGCGAGCGTCGCCACCTTGTCCTCAAAAACCAGCTTCTTGATAACAGCCAGCGAATTGGCGACCACGGCAAGGCCGATACCGGTCAGCACTGGACCAACATTGTATTTTGCCCCACCCTGAGACAGATCCCTGCCCTCTTCCAGACAATGACCAATGCAGGTGGACAGGAACGGGCGCGGCACCATTTCCGAATGGAGCTTCTGGGCAATAACGGTGGAGACCACTGAATGATGAATGAGATTACCCACCTGCTCGAAGGTGGCGTCCTCTATTTCCTGATAGCTGGCATAATCGGTCAGTGGCTTGGCATCCAGTCCCATCTTCTCACCCGTCAGGCGGCTATTGCCTTCGTTGAGGGCATATTCCATGGCGGCGGCAAAATTGACATTGACCGCGCTGGTCCACTGGCCCGTCTGGCGGAAATGAGGCACGACACAGCCGCAGTTGTTCCAGTCGCGGGCATCTTCCGGCTCATAGCCAGCCTGCAGCAGCATCTGGGTTCCTGCCTGATCGTTATGGATCGCCGGAAAGCCCGTTCCCTTGCTGACAAGGTCGGTTACCGCATAGAGAAATTCGTTCGGGCAATCCGAATGCACCCGTACACTGAGACCCGGCTGGTGGGTGCGCACTTCGTCGGTTGCTTCAAGGCAGAGATAGGTCAGTTCATTTGTAGCGTCGCTGCCATCGCGCTTCTTGCCGCCCACGGTCATGTTCTGAAACTGGTTATAGCCGGCGAAATAGCCCGTGGTGTTTTCCGATATGGTCCAGACCCATTCGGAATATTTCAACCAGAGGGCATGGATCAGCTCCTTGGCTCCAGCCTTATCGAGGCTGCCCTTTTTCATGTCATCGGCATAATAGGGATACATGAACTGGTCAAAACGGCCCGGATTGAGCGCCAGCGGGTTTTCGGTAATGATGCCGCCCAACTGGACAAACCAGATAAATTGCATCGCTTCATGGAAGCTTTGCGGCGGGAATTCCGGCACGCGGCGGCAAACTCGGGCAATTTCCATAAGCTCGGTCTTACGAGCGGCTTCCCCTTCTTCATGCGCCATAACCTCGGCAAGATCGGCATAACGGTTTGCGAGTAAAATGATGGCTTTGGCACTGAGGATCGTCGCCTGATAGAAATGGATGCGGTCAATATCTTCGGCATTGAGATAGTCCAGCGCCGCCAGCTTTTTCTCGGCATCTTCAAGGATACCGCGATAGCCTTTTAAAAACAGATGGCCTTCATAGTCCGGCGTGATTTCACCCACGGCCTGACGCCATTTGGAATCATTGTCGATGATGCCTGTATCAACGGCAATTTTCGCTGTCGGCTCAGGCAGCTCGGCCAGGAAATGCTCTTCAAGCGACTTGCCGTGCCAATAGGGAAAAATTTCAGAGCGGACAAAACTGCATTGTTCAGCGGTCATCAGATAGGGGTCTTGCGGGCGGGTCGGGAAAGTGTCCATTTCCTTCTCAACCCATTTCCATGAATATTCCGGCGTCAGAATGCCGGTGCGGCGAAACTTACCAGCGGTGCCGACGATCAGTTCGTCTTCAAATATGCGCACTTCGAATTGGGAACAGAAATCATAAAAGGCCTGAGCCCGGCGCAGAATGGTCGGCTTGCCTTCCGTCTTCTTGTGAGACTCCGTGTAGATCTTGGCCCGCTCATAGCAAATCGATGGCCTAGTATTCACATAGTTTTGCCGCAAGCGTTCAATGCGGCTCGACACAGCCTTTGCAGTCTCACTCATCCTCAAATCCAATTCTGGCCAGCATCCTTTTCGACAGATCCGACTTTGGCCATTCGCAGGGTAAAAGCCGCTATTCAAGCCCGGTTCAAACCCCGGTAATTTAGAAACAATCACCACTCGTGCGTTATAACGTACAGAATTTCTACTAAGCCAATTTGCTCAAGTCAACGAATAGAAAGCCCCTAAGCATTCGTACCTAATCCGCGCCAATGATGGCATTTGGGGAAGGCCAAGAACCTTCTTTGTCACCCTCACAAGGCTGGCTGGCACTTAGCGGCACGCCGTACAACTATGGTCTAATGAGGGCGAGAAATTCAAAAGGCGTGTTGCAGAAAAACGTTTTTCTTGATAATGAGATTTGTGAGGAATTCAAAATTGGGAGGCATCATGAGCCGGAATATCGTTCTGGTCGATCCGCTACCGCGGACACTCGACCTCATTATGGAACCCGGAGTTCGGGAACGTCTGGAGAAGCTCGGCGAAGTCGTCATTTCCGAAGACAGGCAGATGCCAGCCGAGCAAGTCGACGCACTGCTACCCGACACCGTGTTGATTTTTGGCCAAACCGACATGCCAAAAGAACGGCTCGATCGGGCTCCGAAACTCAAAGCAATCATCAATGTCGAAACCAATTTTCAACCCAATGTCGACTATCAGGCATGTGTTGAACGCGGCATTTGGGTGATCACACCTGCATCCGCTTTTGCGGGGCCCGTTGCCGAAGCATCTTTGGGCATTGCGCTCGATCTTGCGCGCGGCATAACCAAGGCTGACCGGGATTTTCGCGTTGGGCAAGAGACCTATGAACTGGCAGGAAATTCTGAGACTTTCCGCTTCATGGGTGCCCCGGTGGGCCTTATTGGTTTTGGCGATCTTGGCAAGCAATTACGCGAACTTATCCGCCCGTTCAAGAATGAGGTTCGGGTCTTTGACCCTTGGCTGCCTTCTGAGATTATCACTCGGCTGGACTGCACCCCAAGCAGCCTGGACGATGTGCTGAAATTGAGCCGCGTGGTGTTTGTCTTTGCCAGTGTTACCAGCGAAAATCAGGGCTTCATCGGCGCTCGTGAGTTTGGCCTCATGCAGCCCGGCTCGGCCTTCCTGCTGATGAGCCGGGCGGCGGTTGTCGATTTCCCTGCCATGATAGAGGCTGCAAAATCCGGCCATATCAAGGTAGCTACGGACGTTTTCCCGGATGAGCCGGTTGCCGCAGATGATCCTGTTCGACAGGTGCCGAACATGTTGCTTTCGTCTCACCGGACTGGCGGCACAAGAGATGCCTTCTATCAGATCGGTGCGATGGCTGTTGCCGATGCGGAATTGATCATGAAAGGCCTGCCCCCCCAGCTATGCCGTCGCGCAGACCCGGCTACGGCGAGCAAGATGCGCTCCAAGCCCGTCTCAGCGGCCTGAACAGGAAGGAAGTCTTTGCAGATTTCGCACGCTTAGAAAAACGTTTTTCAAATTTGAGGATCATGTCCTCGAAGTCGCCTGACCGGCGAGGAGGCCGGTCAATCAGTTCATGTGGAGGAATATGAATATGAAATTGAGGAAGGCTCTATTAACTGCGGCTGCATTTGCAGTCACAGCTGCACTTGGCAGTTTCCAGGCTCAAGCTGCCGATTATGCTGTTATTCTGAAAACACTGGCCAATCCATTCTGGCAAGGTGTCGAAAAGGGCGTCGAAGCCAAAGCCGCAGAGCTTGGTGTTGAAGTCGACGTTTTTGCCTCTCCTTCGGAAGGGGAAACCCAAGCACAGCTTCAGCTTTTTGAAGACGTGCTGAACCGTGGCTATAAGGGCGTTGGCTTTGCTCCAATCTCTCCGGTAAACCTCGTCCAGCCAGCAGCCCGCGCTTACAAGGCTGGCATTGCTCTGGTCAATATTGACGAACAGATCGATGTCAAGGCCCTCAAACAGGCTGGCGGCAATATCGAAGCCTTTATTACCACAGATAACGTCGCTGTTGGTAAAAAGGGCGCTGGCTTCATCATCGACAAGCTCGGCGCAGAAGGCGGTGAAGTTGCGATTATCGAAGGTCAGGCAGGTGCAGCTTCAGGCGAAGCACGCAAAGCCGGTGCAACCGCCGCCTTTAAAGCCGCGCCAAACATCAAGATTGTCGCAAGTCAGCCTGCTGACTGGGACCGGCTGAAGGCCCTTGATGTAGCAACCAACATCATTCAGTCGACGCCAGACCTCAAAGGCTTCTATTGCGCAAACGACACCATGGCACTGGGTGTCCAGCAAGCCGTCCAGAACGCTGGCAAAGCAGGAAAAATCCTGGTTGTCGGCACCGACGGACAACCTGAAGCAATCAAGTCCGTTGAGGCTGGTCGCCTTTCTGCAACCGTTGCTCAGGATCCGGAAAAGCTCGGCTCTGATGGCTTCGGCCTGTTGGTGGACGCCGTCAAGAGCGGCAAGCTGATTGCCAAGGATGCTGATGCAAAACAGGTAGCGGTGGATTCTGTCCTGATTACCAAATGATCTGTGGTTGGCGGGGACCTTCCGGGCTCCCCGCTCCCAATTTCTCAATCTGGAAAGACCACCTACCATGACAATCGAAGAAAGATCGGATGCTGCGCCTATCGTCCAGATGCGCGGTATCGAAAAACACTTTGGTGGGATTCGCGCGCTCAAGGGCGTGGATCTTGATATTCGCCCCGGCGAAGTCCATGTCATTTTGGGAGAAAACGGCGCTGGCAAATCCACTTTGATGAAAGTGTTATCCGGCATTCACGCTCCAACCAAGGGTGAAATTATCATCGATGGCGAAAGCCATGAGCATCTTACGCCGATTCAAGCTGCGTCTGCAGGCATATCCATTATTTATCAAGAACTTAGCGTCATCAATGAACTCTCTGCCCTAGAGAATCTTTTTGTCGGGCGCATTCCCGTACGCAAGAGCTTTCTGCTGCCGTCCATTGATTGGCCACTGATGAAAAAGCAGGCCGCAGAGATTCTCGACAAGCTCGGGCTTGATATTGACATCAGCAGACCGGTCGCTCAGCTCCCTATCGCTCACCGCCAGCTTCTGGAAATTGCGAAATCGCTGATGGGGCAAGTGCGTGTGCTGGTCATGGATGAGCCGACATCTTCGTTGACCAAGGTCGAAGTGGACAGGCTCTTTACCCTTGTGCGTCAGCTCAAAGACGAAGGCATGGCGATCCTCTTCATTTCGCACAAGCTTGATGAAGTGCGCATTATCGGGGATCGCTTTACAGTTCTGAAGGATGGCAGCTCCAATGGATCTGGCTATATCGCAGACCATACGAATGAAGACCTGATCAAAATGATGGTCGGCCGTGTGGTCAGCCAGAAATTCCTTTCTGAAACGCCAATCGATCGCAGTGGCGAGCCTGTTCTTTCGGTCAATCATGTTACCTCATCGGACCGCAAGCATGTGCGCGATGTTTCGTTCGAGGTGCATAACGGCGAAGTGTTCGGATTTGCTGGCCTGATCGGCTCTGGGCGAACCGAGTTGATGAACTGCCTGTTTGGTGCTGATCGGCGCGCAGATGGCTCGATTATCCTCAACGGTAAAGACATCACACCCAAATCTCCCCTGCATGCGCTCAAAAGCGGCATGGCCTATATCACTGAAAGCCGTCGACAAACAGGCTTCATGTCGAACTTCACAATTCAGGACAATACGGTGATATCGGCGCGCATCAAAGAGACGCCATTCTTCGGCATGATGGGCATCATCAATTCCAAGGCGGACCGCAAGCTGGCCGAAGAGGAGGGCAAGCGCCTGTCAGTGAAGGCCAGCTCGGTTGATCAACTTGTCTCGGAGCTATCCGGAGGAAACCAGCAGAAAGTCCTGATTGGCAAATGGATGGCAACGCATCCTGAGCTGTTTATTTTTGACGAGCCGACACGCGGCATTGATGTGGGTGCCAAGGCCGAAATGTACGCAATCATTCGCCAGTTGGCTCAAGCAGGTAAAGCAGTCATCGTCGTTTCTTCCGAACTTCCTGAAATTCTCTCGGTTTGCGACCGGATAGCGGTCTTTAGAGAAGGCAGCATTGTCGGGCTGGTCGATGGAGCGACAGCCAATGAAGAGACGCTTCTACAATATGCAATTGGAGGAATTGCCCAATGAGTCGTATAGAAAAATACTGGGAAAATTACGGCACTCTATGCATTCTGATCGTTATTCTCGTGCTCTTCAGCTCGCTATCGCCTGAGTATTTTTTGCGAGGAGAAAACTTTGTCCAGATCATTCTGCAAAGTTCCATCACCATTCTTCAGGCCATTGGCGAATTCTTCCCGATCCTGATTGCTGGTATTGACCTTTCGGTCGGGTCCATATTGGCCTTGACGGGCATCGTGACCGGCAAATTGCTGGTTGCCGGTGTAGATCCTTTTCTTGCCGTTCTCATCGGCGGTGTTTTGGTGGGGCTGGTTTTGGGAGCCATCAACGGTACGCTGGTCAACTTTACCGGCCTACATCCCTTCATCATTACCTTGGGCACAAACGCCATTTTCCGTGGTGTCACCCTGATCATCTCCGGTGCCAGCCCTGTATTCGGCTTCCCATACAGCTTTACCGATACGGTTGCCGGTTCGGTGTTCTTTGTGCCGGTCCCCATTCTCGTGGCTTTGTCCATGGCTCTGATCTTGTGGTGGATGACGAGGCAGACCAGATTGGGTCGCAACATCTATGCGGTTGGCGGCAACAAGGAAGCAGCCTTCTTCTCCGGGATCAATGTGAAATTCCATACTCTGGTTGTTTTCATGATTTCAGGCGTCTGCTCCGGGCTTGCCGGAGTCTTGAGTACGGCCCGTCTTGGCGCGGCAGAACCGGCAGCAGGGACCGGATTTGAAACCTTTGCTATTGCATCGGCGATTATTGGCGGTACAAGCTTCTTCGGCGGTAAAGGCCGGGTGCCTTCCGTTGTTATCGGAGGCCTCATCATCGGCACGATCAACAACGGCCTGAACCTCTTGCGCGTACCGACTTTCTACCAGTTGGTTGTTATGGGCGGATTGATCATTGTAGCGGTATCGCTTGATCGACTGATTGGGTCACATCGATAATTGATTGCGCCATCAAATCAAGTGTAATACCGGTTGCAAATACTTCGAACAAAGAAAAATGAAAGACCAAAAGAGTGACAAAGAAGAAAGGTATCATCTCAACAAAGAAGGTTCCAACCATACGCGACGTCGCGGCCTTGGCCGGCGTTGCTCCTGGTACGGTTTCCAACGTTCTGACGGGCAAGAAAGCCGTTGCCGAACCTTTGAAGAAATCCGTCTTGGATGCCATTGCCACTCTTGACTACCGTCCAAACCATCTCGCTTCAAGCCTGCGGTTTGGCAGAACGAAGTCGATCGGGGTGGTCGTGCCAGACATGACCAACCCGTTCTTTTCCGGCCTCGTTCGGGAATTGGAAAATCAGGCCGCGGCAGATGACTTTCAAATCCTTCTGATGAGCAGCCGGGAAAAGTCTACCGAAGAAACAGAAATGATCAAAGCTCTCGTCGCTCGCCAGGTTGATGGCTTGATCATCTCCCCCAGCAAGGATGCGGTTTCAGAGTCATCGAATTCGACGATCAGCGGCATTCCAACAGTGCTCATTGACCGCGCCTTCATGGTTGAAGGCTTTGACACGGTTTCTGCAGACAATGAGGCGGCGACCTTTACGGGGGCTCAGCATCTGATAGACCTTGGCCACAAAAATATCGCCTTCCTTGCGACAGAGCGGGGCTTGGCCAACATCGAAGAACGTATCGCGGGCTATCGAAAAGCCATGGCAAAAGCCAATCTGGAAAAATCGATCAATGTTGTCTTTGGGGGGCTTTCCATTGAGAGCTGCCGAGGAGCGATCGAGCAGGAACTACGACGGGCCGAGCGTCCGACGGCTATTTTCGCCTCCGCTTATATTGCAACGCTCGGTGCGGCAAAGGCCATTCGTGCCGTTGACCTGGCCTTTCCGGACGACGTCTCGCTTCTTGGTTTTGACGATTCTGACTGGATGACGGTTCTACGGCCCTATGTGAGCACAATCGAGCAGCCGCTTAGCGAGCTTGGCGAGGCTTGCTGGTCTCTTCTCATGAGGCGGATGCAGAAAAGGGACGCCCAGCCAGAGAACAAACGCGTCAAATGCACATTGAGAGCGCGAGAGTCGACGTGCCGACTGAAAGTATAGCAAGGATTCAAGGAAAACTGACGCCCTTTCTCTTTGGCCCATCCCATCAGGATACCCAATCAAATTGAGGAGGCTCGCTACCTTATTGAGACGGTAGTCAGCCTCACTATGGAGGAAACAATATGGAACGTATCAAGCTAGGAATGGTCGGTGGAGGCCAAGGGTCTTTTATCGGCGGCGTTCATCGTATCGCATCTCGCATTGACGGGCTGTTTGACGTGGTCGCAGGGGTTTTCTCATCCGATCATGACAGGAACGTCTCGTCCGCCAAAGAAATCGGCGTGGAACCAGATCGGGTTTACGACAGCGTCGAGGCCATGGTCGAAGCAGAGAGCAAGCGACCGGACCCAATTCAGGCAGTTGTCATTGCGACCCCGAACTATCTGCACTTCGCAGCGGCCAAAGCAGCCCTTGAGGCCGGATTCCACGTAATCAGCGACAAGCCGGCGACTTCTACCTTTGAAGATGCCATCGCGCTGAAAGAGATCGTCGAGAAAACCGGCAAGCTCTTTATCCTGACCCACAATTACACGGGATATCCGATGGTTCGCCAGATGCGAGACATGATCCTTTCCGGCGAAATTGGTGAGCTGCGCGTTCTTCATGCGGAATATGCTCAGGATTGGCTGACAGAGCCTGTTGAGCATCAAGGGGCAAAAGGCGCGGAATGGCGAACGGATCCTGCCCGTTCAGGCGCAGGGGGGTCAATTGGAGACATCGGCACGCATGCCTACAACCTTTTGTCTTTTGTGCTGGGCCAATATCCAAAGCAATTGCTTGCGGACCTCTCCTCATTCGTTCCCGGCCGTACACTGGATGACAATGCTTCCATCCTGCTCAAATTCGACAAGGGAGCAAAAGGTATCCTCTGGGCCAGCCAGGTAGCCGTCGGCAATGAAAACCACTTCACGATGCGTGTCTATGGCTCCAAGGGCGGGCTAGAATGGGAACAGGAGGCACCCAACAAGCTTTGGTTCACGCGCTATGGTGAACCAAAGCAGCTTTTGACCCGAGGTGGCGCGAAAGCAACAGCAGGTAATCTCGGTTCAATCAGAATACCGGCCGGGCATCCGGAAGGCTTTCTGGAAGCCTTCGCCAACATCTACAAAGCTGCAGCTCAGGCAATAAACAACAGCGACAAGATTTCTGTACCTTATCCAACCGTCACCGACGGGCTCAGAGGACTTGAATTTATCGATGCCTGCGTTCGTTCGAATAAAGCCGGAGGAATCTGGACGGATCTAAGCTGATCACTCGCGGCTATCTGAAACCACGCTCCGGAGCAAGTCTCCGCTTGTCTTACCCGCCTCCTTTCAGCGATCTGGAATGGAGGCGGACTTTTATGGACGACCGTTTCTCTTGCAAACGCAAGCATCCATATAAATTTAAAATTGATAGAGGAAATGCCTATCTATCCTTGATTTCAGTTATGCATTCATAACATCTATTTCAAGGGCTTCAACCCCAAAAAATCGTTATTTTTCCTTCACTTAATATTTCGAAATTTCGCGAAAATGTGAAAGAAAACCTTCTTGAACCTCGCTGGACATCATCCTATTTAAATCACGTAGCGACGAGATAGAAAACAAGTCGCGTAAAAAAACGATAAGGAAAAATACGATGAAAAAACTAGCTACCGCTCTTTCTGTATTCGCAATTAGTGCTTTTGTTGCTGGCGCATCTGCCTCCGCAGCACAGCGTGTTGATACGCAGGATCTGACAACAACTCAGGTTAAACAGCTCATTCAGGAACACGGCAGTGCCGTTCTGTCCACGGGCGCAGGAGTCTTTGACCGTTATGTAGCAAATGGCTCATATTGCTACACTGGTGACGAAGCTAAACCTGCTTACGTTCCTACATCCGACGCCAGCTCTTCCTTCGTTGGATATACCTGCGCACCAATCAACGGTGACAATAGCTAAGCCAAAGCTATTCGCAAATTCCCGCTTCGGGTCGCTATAGGCCCGTATTATTCCGCCACCGCACAGCCTTCTTGGAATGTTGTTGCAGTGGCGGAATTACTTTATGCATAGAGCAGACACACGCCGCCCAGTGGCGCGGTCGCTTTTCGGGCCTGAATGCACATTCCCGCGCGCCTCAGCCCCGGATTTGTTTTCTTGAACGATTATGACATGCTTGCCAGAAGCGTGTTGATCTGATCTGCCGTTCCAAGCTCGGTTCCGGGCAAGCTGGCTGTCGCAGCTCCGCATGCGGCACCAAAACGGACCGCATCGGCAAGACCATCCCCCTTGTTAAGACTGAAAACCAGACCTGCGACAAGAGAATCTCCCGCCCCGGTTGGATTTTGCTCAACAATGGTTGGACTGGAAACAACCTCCGCGCCATCGCTGGACGAAAAGGCAACGCCGTCTTTTCCCAAAGATATGACAACCTGCTCAGGCCCCAACTCCCTGATTTTATCGATGCAATCAGAATGGGAAAGGGTCTTGTCTCCCAAAAGCTCCTGAGCTTCTTCCAGATTGGGCTTTACAAGCGATGGCTTGGCCGCACAGGCAAGCCGCAAAGCCTCACCGCTTGTATCAAGCAGCACATGAGCTCCCGCGCCTTGAATTATTTCGGTGAGGCTGGCGTAGATGTCCTTGCCGACCCCTTGCGGCAAACTACCAGCCAGAACCCACCAGTCCCCCTTCGTCGCTTTGGCTTTGACTTGTTCCAAAAGCGTTTGCAACTCGCTTTGGGCAATAACAGGCCCCGGATCATTGACCTTTATGTGACTGGCGTGGTCCTCGGTCATCAAGCTGACATTGGTTCGGGTTTCCCCGACGACCGTTGTAAAGTCGACGGCGATTCCGAGCGTTTTCATTTGCTCCTCGATCCACTCGCCACTTTTGCCGCCGGTGAACCCCATCGCGGTGCTGATGAATCCGAGATTCATCAGCATGCGCGATACGTTGAGGCCCTTGCCACCGCTGTCCTTGCGACTGCTTGATGCACGATTGACCTCATTGAACTGCAACCCCGGCGCAGTCAGTTCCAAATCCACAGCAGGATTGAGGGTCAGCGTATAGATCATTATTTCGCCTCGAAATGCGCAAGCAAGGCCTTTTCAGCGTCTTTTGTCCAGACGTTACCCTCGCCAAGATGTTCGGCGACATCTGGCAATGTCTCGTGCAATTCGTCAAGGCCAGTCAATGGCAAGTCAAGGATCTGCGGGAAGATAACAATCTTTCCGGGATATTTGCTAGCCATCATGGCTTCCATACCGTCGCGAGCAACATTCATGCCCCCGATGGCAGCAACACAAACAGCCGGTGCCAAATTGCCCGCAACGGTGTTTTCCATCACCATGATCTGGTCGTGAATGGTCAGGCCTGAAGTGCCGGTATATTGCATGTTATTGAGATAGACCGGGCTGAGATCAACCTTGGCCAAAGTGCCATTCGGCACGCCGGCAAACAGCACCAGCATTCCGTCAGGTGACATCAATTTTGCAGCCTCTTCCATAAGCGCTGCACTTGGGACGCAAACCACAACGTCGTCAGCCCCCTTATTGCCGGAGTGTTGCATGACGCAATCGAGAAGGGATTGGCTGGAATTTGACGGGTTGATGGCAATCAGCTCGCAGCCATTGGCTTCAGTCAGAGACTTGAGGCGCGAGGTAATTTCGTTCAGCCGCTGATCATTGATGTCGGTTACGATGACTGTTGCAGGGCCATCTACCATTTCAATGGCGCGTTGGACATGCATCTGGCCCATTGGTCCGCCAGCACCGATAAAGACTGCCGTGCCCCCTTTTCGCAAATCGCAGCGATTGCGAGCTTCGCCATAGGATGCGGCGATATCTGTACCATTGGTGCCGATGAAGGCAATATAGTCATAGTGAAGGCGGCCAACATCCGCATCGACAAGACCATCAAGCTTGGCTGTACCAACCATATTCATGGTGCCGCGACGGGCGATCAGACGCGCTACCTCGGTTGCCTGTTCGGCAGATTTCGGCTCCAGAAGAACAATGTCGTCAAAGCCTTTGCCCTCGGTAAATTCTTTTGACAAAGCATCATAATCAGCAACACCAAGACCGTTTCTTTCAACGACCTTGCTGCCGGTCTTCTCGGCAAGCGCTTTGATTTCCGCAGGTGCGTCGGTCAGAATAATCGTGCCTGCGGCATCAAGCCCTTTGGAGAATTCATAGGTGCGCTCGTGGCTCCCCTGCCCCAGAATCCAAAGGATACCATCCTCTTTCGGCTCCAGACGGCGGCGCTGGGTATAAGATGCCCAGACACAGCCCCAAGGTTCCAAAAGCGCAGATTCAACCGTCCCCATGGAATCAGGCAGTTTGAGCAGGCAGACGCCGTGGTCGGTTTCCATCATCTCCTTGCCGATCAGATGGTACTGAATGAGGCCGCCCGGAATGGTATAGCCATAGGCCGTGCTCATGCCATTCTGGTAAATATCCGGCTGGACCGCATAGCGCTCGCCAACCTTGAACTGATTCTTGAGCTCGTCGCCAACTTCCAGAACGGTTAAAGCTGCCTCATGACCAAGACGCCCCGGCTCCTTGGTAAGATCCCGATTGTAAAGCTTGGGGTGTTTGCCGCCCTGCTTGATCAGTTTTACGTCCGAGAAACACAGGCTGACGGCATCCACACGCACCAAAAGCTGGTCGCTGTTCGGCTGCGGAATTTCAATGCTCTCTGGATGTCCATCTTTGCCGATATTTTCCAAACCGGCACCATACATGTTCCAAGTCCAATTGGCTGAGGTCATTTCATTACTCCGTTTTTGACTTTTAAGGTCAAATCTCTTTAGGACGATTGCGGCTAGAGGCTATTGTCGCGAATGATTTGTTTGACTTCTTCGGGGGTCGCGACGCCCAAAGCCTTTCGTACGACTTCTTCCAGATCGCTGCGGTCGATTGATCGAACAAGTTCCTTAACCGCAGGGACATTGACCGGACTGACAGAAAGCTCTGTCACGCCAAGGCCAATCAGAATTTTTGCAAAGTCCGGCTCTGCAACGAGGTTGCCGCAAACTCCGACCCATTTTCCGGCCGATTTGGCCGCATTGGTCGTCATGGCAAGCATTTGCAAAAGCGCGGGACTGTAATTGTCTTTTGGTTCAAGCAAGACCGGATTCATGCGGTCCATCGCCAGGGTATATTGGGTCAGGTCATTGGTCCCCACGGAAAAGAAGTCGGCTTCTTTAGCGAAATGGGTCGCCAGCAGAGCCGCAGAGGGGACTTCAATCATCATGCCCAGAGGAACCTTTGGCGCATCAAGCGCAAGCCGAACCTCGTCGGCAAGGCCTTTGGCCTGATGCCATTCGGCAAGGGAACTGATCATCGGGAACATGATATGGATGCCGGTCTTGCCCAGTGTTTCCATTTGTCCTTTGGCGACAAGATAAATGGCTTCCAATTGCCGCTTGAAAATCTCAGGATGGCGCAAAGACAGGCGAATGCCGCGCACACCGAGAAACGGATTGTCTTCCTTGGATTGGCGCAGCCAACTGACAGGCTTGTCTCCGCCGATATCGGAGGTCCGGACAATGAGGGTGTGGGCGCCAAGCAGATCGGCAATCGCACTC
The DNA here is from genome assembly GCF_963664735.1 of uncultured Cohaesibacter sp. NCBI lineage: Bacteria > Pseudomonadati > Pseudomonadota > Alphaproteobacteria > Hyphomicrobiales > Cohaesibacteraceae > Cohaesibacter > uncultured Cohaesibacter sp. Next base: position 2,958,256 of record NZ_OY761553.1, read on the forward strand.
AGCTTTTCAACCTGATCTCCAACAGAGGGTTCTTCTTTGGCTGTTTCGAAAAGGAATTCTGTGCGCAACAGGCCCACACCCGCCCCACCGTTTTGCAGCACCTTTTTGGCATCTTCTACGGAGGCAATATTGCAAACCACTTCAATTGAGACACCATCTCTGGTGATGGAAGGTTCATCCTTGCTGGCGAATTCTCTTTCCTGCACCTGCAGCCAATGCGCAATGCAATCCTCAACCTTGGTGGTCGTTTGCTGATCCGGGCTCAGAATGAGCTGTTCAGCCTGCGGATTCACCGCGACCGGCTCTCCGCTCTTTACTGTTGCAAGTAGGGTGTTTCCCACGCCGACCAATGCCGGAAGGCCAAGGGCTCTGGCCAGAATAGCCATGTGGCTGGTGGCGCCGCCAAGCTCGGTGCAGATGGCGCGAACCGGTTTGTTGCTCAGTTCCGCAGTTTGTGACGGCGTCAATTCCTTGGCGATCAAAACGAAGGGGTGATCCGGCCAAGACGGCTCGATAGCCCCTCCTTGAAGGATGCAAACGACACGGCGCGCCACATCGCGCAAATCAGCGGCGCGGGCACGGATGCGTTCTGCGGCGCAGTCTTCCAATGCGATGGCCTGCCCATCGACAACCTGTTGCCACGCCCAGGCGGCGCTGTCACCAGTTGCGATCTTGGCATGGACATCGGAAAGAATATCCTTGTCCTTGAGAAGCTCTGCCTGCGCCAGAAAGATTGCGGCTTCCTGTGGCGATGAGGTCGTCATGTCATCGTGCAAAGCGCGAAGCTGTTTACTGGCAGTAACGAGAGCTTCGTCCAGTAAAGCGCGCTCCTCTTGGGTACCCGAGCCAGCTTTCTCGATATGATATTCGCTTGCGCTGTCGAGTACGAATGCATTTGCCAAGGCGATGCCCGGTGAGGCAGGAATGCCTTTGAGAATGGCGCGCCCTTTTGGGTCGGTCACCTCGATGAGATCTTCGAGCGGTTTATAATCGCTATTTGATTGGGCGCCTTCATCAACCGGATCAAGCCCCTGATTGATCGCATGTGCGATTTGGTCGACCGCTTCCTGCGCCTGCGGACCGCTGGCTGAAACCTTGATCGCATCGCCACAAACACCACCGAGGGAAAGAAGTCTGGTCATGGAATCCAGTTTGACCTGAGTCTCTCCCTTGGTGATCCAAAGGTCTGTCCCGGCGAATGTGTCTGCCATTTGAACCAATATGGTGGCAGGCCTCGCATGAAGACCAGACGCATCGACAATCGTGCATGATGCACTTGCATCAAAATCTTCACGAACCGCTTCAGTTGGTGATGAAGGCAAGGATTGGCCCAAGGCTGCAACGATAGTTTCTGCGTCGGCGATGGTTCCAAGGTCTCTGGCCCGGTCCTTGTCCATGACAACGCCGGTCAGTTTCTGGAGTAATTCGATATGCTCGTTACCACTGGCTGCAATGCCCACGGCCAAATGAACCATGTCACCATTGTCGTTCCAAACCACGCCTTTAGGCAGCTGGACGATGACGATACCGGTTTTGATAACGAGGGATTTTGCCTCATTGACACCATGAGGGATAGCGATGCCGTTAGTAAGATATGTGCTGACAGAGGCTTCCCGCGCTTCAAGCGCCTCGGCATAGCTGGCAGACACATAGCCAAGCTCAAGCATCTTTTGGGCAATCAGGTTAAGCACATCTTTGCGCTGAGCGATCTTCTGCTTCACCAGAACCGCTTCACGCTGGATGGAGAATTCTTCTGGCTGAGATTCTGCGAGAGAAACTGCTTCCCTTGATAGATCGTCCTGTCCATTAATCGGCAGAGACGCAGATACGTCTTTTGGAGCGCGATTGGAGAGTTTTTTCGTGAATCTGGAAAACATTGGTTTCCCTCGCAGTTCGTCTTGAGTGATTAAGAAAGCTTCTCGACCAAATTATCGTAGAAATCGCCGTCCATGAAGTTTCCAATGCTCATGTGAAGTGCATTCGGCAACTTCTTCTGGGCTCTGGCGGTCAGCTCTTTCTGGGTGATAACGATGTCAGCGTCCTCAAGATCATTGATCGCCTGATTTCTGACATCAATGGCAAGATTTGCCTTCTTGACCTTGTCGCGCAGCACCGAAGCCCCCATTGCGGATGACCCCATACCGGCATCGCAAGCAACAACGATGCTTTTGACACTGCTGAAGGAGAAGTCCTTTGCGGCAGCTGCCATCATGCCTTTTGATTCTGCTTTGTTTGCAGCAACCTGAGCTTTGGCAGCTTCCAGATCTTCATCGCTATCTTGGCTTCCGCGAATGATTATTGCACTGATTGCAAAGGAAACGGCAGCAGCAACAGCTATGGATGCCAATGTCAAGACCACTCCCATGCCTTTGGTAGACATCAGAATTTCTGCAAAAACAGAACCCGGAGAAGGAGGACCGACAAGGCCGTTGCCCATGATCATGTTAAAGGCAAGACCAGCCATACCACCACCGATAACAGCAATGACAAGGCGGGGTTTCATCAGGATATATGGGAAATAGATCTCATGAATGCCACCAAAGAAGTGAATGATGGAAGCACCATAAGCGGATTTTTGAGAACTGCCCTTACCAACCAGCATATAGGCGAGCAAAACACCAAGACCTGGACCAGGGTTGGTTTCAATCAAATAATAGATCGACTTTCCGACTTCAGCTGATTGTTGCGCGCCAAGTGGCGTGAAGACACCATGGTTGATCGCATTGTTCAGGAACAGGATCTTGGCTGGCTCCACAATAATCGAGACCAATGGCAACAGGCCTAAATTAACGATCCATGCAACACCGGCTCCAAGCGCGGTAGTCAAAGCAGAAACCACTGGCCCCATGAAAAGATAGGCGATGATTGCGGTTATCATGCTTATGATGCCAAGGGAGAAGTTATTGACCAGCATTTCAAAGCCGGGCTTAATGCGGTGATGAACGCGCTTGTCAAACTCCATAACTGCATAGGCGCCGAGAGGCCCAACAATCATGGCACCCAGAAACATCGGAATGTCGGCACTGATGATCACACCCATGGTCGTGATTGCACCTGCGACAGCGCCCCGATCTTTCCCAACCATCTTACCGCCCGTGTAGCCAATCAGCAGTGGCAATAGGTAGGTAAGCATCGGGCCAACAAATTTGGCCAAATGTTCATTGGGTATCCAACCTGTTGGAATGAAAAGCGCGGTGATAAGGCCCCAGGCCAAAAAGGCCCCGATATTGGGCATAACCATCCCGCTGAGGGTTCGTCCTAATGACTGGACCCCCACCTTAAGATTGTTCTCTAGCATTAATTCCTCCCTTGAGAAGCTTTGAACAATTTAATTGAGTGCTTGATTTAGATCCTCTTGGATTACCGCCGCATCAGCTGTTGCCCGCCACCTGTCTGTTACGTCTGGAGTTCGGATCAATTGCGCAAGAGCACTGAAGATCTGGCTTTGGTCTGCTCTTATTGCTGAAGTGCCTTCATTTTCAGGCACTGCACAAAAAGCAACAAAAACAACGCTTTCGCTGCTTCCATGCCAGACAAGGTCCGGATCGGCAGCTCTTGCAAAACACAAAACCGGACCAAAAATGTGCTTGGTAACGACATGAGGGATAGCGGTGCCATGCCCTGCAAAGGTACTCACCAATTCCTCCCGGCGCATTACGTCGTCCAGAAGCGCGGTAGAATTGGTGGTTTTACCGAGTTCGCTTAATTTGAGGCATATGCCTTTGATAATCTCCTCGCGCGAGGCGCCAGGAAAATCTAACCAGATGGCCTCCCGATCCACCTTAATTGTCACAGTATACTCTCCTCTCGCAGGCCCTCACCTTACCATTGGAAAGCAACTTCAGCGGCTTGCAAACAAGACATGCCATGTCGATTCCCTCCCTCTGCGATCAAATATGGCACACAAAAAAATCATAAGCAATCATAAATAATCAATTTAATCATGAAAAATTGACCTTCTTGCGTATATATTGTAATCATTGTGATGAGAACTATTTGAAAAATCAGGAACGATCATGCTCGCGCAGGTCAGACAAAAAAAATTGCTGGAACATCTCGGAGAAGTAGAGGTTGCTACGGTTAAACAGCTTGTTGAAGCCCTAGATAGTTCCCCTGCCACGATTCGGCGCGATATTAATCAGCTTAACAACCTTGGAAAATTGAGGAAAATCCGTAATGGTGCAGAGCGGATTTCTGACGATCAAAAAATCATATCTAATCACTCAAGCAATCAAATTTCGATCAATTTTGACTATTTTGACTATCAGGAAGCCCAAAGAATCGCGGAGCAGGCCGTCGCCCTGTGTAAAACCAAAGACAGCATTTATGTCGGAACCGGCCCGATAGCCTTTCTCATGCATGATTATCTTTTGAAGACCAGCATTCAGGTTTATTCCAATGCGGTCCCTCTGATTATCAAGCTGCTGAGCACCTCTTACCCTCATCTGGTGGTGCTCGGTGGTCAGCATATCGAGAGTCAGGGGATTCTCGTCTCGCCACCATCCAAGCTGAATTTTCAGGGACGCTATCTTTTTGTCGATGCCGATGGTTTAAGCGAAGCGGGTTTAACCAAGACAGCAATGTTGGCCTATATGGAAGAAAAGCGGATGCACCGCCACGTCGAAAAGGTCGTTGCGCTTGTCGGATCTGACAAAATGGGAAATGATAGCGGCATCCCCGTGTTCGGTCTGGAAGAAATCGATATCGTCATCACCGGTAATGACGCAGATCCCAAAATGCGCAAGGTGCTTGAGGCAAAAGGCATCGAAGTCATTACTGTCTGAGATGCCTTGGCAACCAGCCTTCAATCCAAAGTTATTCCCCTTCATAGCAGAAATGCCAATGCTCCACCCTTATCTGAGGTCTGAGGTCTGAGGTCTGGGTTCTGGGTTCTGGGCGTTTGAAAGCATTCGGCACTAGCCCCTTCCCCCCCAAAAACTCCCGATTGCCCCAATCGCGGATTAGGCGAAACCGTATCGCCTGATCGACCGCGCCCCTTTCTTTCTCATTGCTACTGCCTTAATTTTAAGCACCCCACGATTTGCCCACATAATATACATGGCTAAAACTGCAAAGTGTAATCGCGGACTAGAGATTGCAATTTCCTTGAGGTAGCTTTTTCTAATCACGGCTGTCGAGGATAGGAGATACTTATGAAGCACTTTAAGATTTTTACTGGAGTCGCATTTGCGCTCAGCTTGGCTGCTACGGCCGCCATGGCTCAAGATATGGCATTTTTCCGTATTGGCACAGGTGGCACTGCTGGCACCTACTACCCTATTGGAGGCCTCCTTGCCAATGCTATTTCAAACCCTCCGGGGTCGCGTCCATGTGACAAAGGCGGCTCATGTGGTGTTCCGGGCCTGATTGCTTCAGCCCTTTCGGCAAACGGCTCTGTTGCCAACATCAACGCCATTGCTGGTGGAACTCTTGAATCTGGCTTTTCCCAGTCTGACGTTGCAACCTGGGCCTATACTGGAACCGGCATCTGGGAAGGCAAACCTGCTGTTGAAAAACTGCGCGCCATCGCCAACCTCTACCCTGAAAGCATTCACTTGGTGGTGAGCGCTGATTCCGGCATCGCCAGCGTTTCCGATCTGAAGGGCAAGCGCGTTTCCATGGACGAGCCCGGCTCAGGCACCCTTGTTGATGCAAAAATCATCCTCAACGGCTACGGGCTGACCGAAGACGATATCAAGCCGGAATATCTCAAACCTGATCAGGCTGCCGACCGGATGCGCGACGGTGCGATGGATGCCTTCTTCTTCGTTGGTGGCTATCCTGCGGGTGCCATTTCCGAACTGGCCAGCCAGCACGATGTCAAACTCATCCCGATCACTTGTGATGAAGCTCCGAAAATCTGCGAAGACTTCAAATTCTTCGGTCCAGACACCATCCCTGGCGGGACTTATGAAGGCAATGCAGACAGCGTAAAAACGCTCTCCGTCGGTGCCCAGTGGGTGACGAGCGCTGACCAGCCAGAAGAATTGGTCTACAACATCACCAAGGCTCTTTGGAACAAGAATACCCGGAAGCTTCTGGATGCGGGTCATGCCAAAGGCAAGATGATCACCGAAGACACTGCCCTGAATGGCGTCGGCATTCCGCTGCATCCGGGTGCTGAGAAATTCTACAAAGAAGCAGGCTTGCTCAAATAAGCCCTATCGGCTCGGGTCAGATCTCGAGTCGTAGACAGTTTCCGAGGGGGGCGAGGCAGATCTCGTCCCCCTTTTCCACTATCCGACAGGAGCGCATGGGATGACCGAGGACCGCAGCAAACAGGACGATGGCGAGGAAATCCATCATCTTTCAGCCGAAGAACTTCAGGCTATCGAGGAAGAATTCGATCCGGAACTCCGCTTCCGGACACTGGCCTGGCCCTTGACGCTGATCACGGCAACGATCCTGTTTCTCCTCTCGTGCTATCACTATTATACAGCTGGCTTCGGCATCCCTCAGGCAACCGTTCATCGGGGTCTGCATCTGGGCGTAACATTGCTGGTTGTCTTTCTCAGTTTCTCCGCATTCGGCAACCGGGTTGTCACGCCAAATTGGAAAGCGCCCTTTGGATTGCCCATTATCGACTGGATCTTTGCCATTGCCGGGGTTCTCAGTGCGCTTTATGTTCCGTGGATCTATAGCGAGCTGGCCTTCCGCGTCGGCAATCCTTTGCCTATCGATATTTTCATGGGAACGATTATGATCGTGGTGCTGCTCGAAGCGGTGCGCCGTTCCATGGGATGGCCGTTGCCGGTGATCGCAATCCTGTTCATTGCCTATGCCTATTTCGGAAAATCCATGCCGGGCATTCTCATTCATCCGGGGGCGAGTTGGGCCAACATCGTCAACCATCTCTATCTTACCTCGCAGGGGATCTATGGCACGGCGCTCGGCGTGATTGCTACTTATGTATTCCACTTTGTGCTGTTCGGTGTCATGGCCACGCGTATCGGGCTGGGACAGCTGTTTATCGATGTCGCTTCGGCCCTCGCCGGGCGCTATGCCGGAGGACCGGCGAAAGTGTCCGTATTGTCCTCGGCCATGCTCGGCTCGATCTCGGGCTCTTCCATCGCCAACACGGTGACCACCGGAGCGTTGACCATTCCGGCCATGATCCGCATCGGCTATCCTCGCCATTTCGCAGCCGCAGTTGAAGCTGCTGCCTCCACCGGTGGGCAGATCACGCCACCCGTCATGGGCGCGGTCGCCTTCCTGATGATCGAATATCTCAATGTGCCGCTCACAACGATCCTGACCGCAGCGCTTGTTCCGGCTTTCATGCATTTCTTTGGTGTTCTGGTTCAGGTCCATCTTGAAGCCCGTCGTCTAGGCCTTAGGGGCATGTCGGCCTCTGAATTGCCGAATGCATGGAAAGTCCTGAAAGAAGGCTGGTTGTCGGTCCTGCCATTGGCCATTCTGGTCGCCGTTCTATTGTCCGGGCGCACGCCCTTTGCCGCGGCCTTCTATTCCATCTCGGCATGCATCGTCGTTCTGGCCATCCAGCAAATTCAGAAGTCAGGCCTCATCGGAGGCATCAAGGGAACGGCACAGGAAGTTTTCGAAGGCTTCATTCTGGGTGCCAAACAGTCCCTATCGGTAACAGCCGCAGCAGCTCTGGTGGGGGTCGTCATCGGGGTGGTCACGCTCACCGGTGTTGGCTTCAAGATCGCCTATATGGTCACCAGCATCGCGCAGGGCTGGGCAGTATCTCTGCACGACATGATCGCCTTCCTGCCATTTGAGCTGATGACGGTTCCTTCTCTCACGCTTCTGTTCACCCTCATGCTCACCGCTGTGGTTTGCATTCTGATGGGCTGCGGCATTCCTACGACCGCCAACTATATCATTATGGTCGCTGTCGCCGCTCCGATTTTGGGCATGTTGGGCGTGCAGCAGATGGTGGCCCACTATTTCGTTTTCTATTACGGAGTGCTTGCTGATGTGACACCGCCGGTGGCCATGGCAGCCTATGCCGGCGCCGGGATCGCGGGTGCGAACGCCTTCAGGGCAGGAAACACAGCCTTCCGCCTGAGTATGGGCAAGGCGCTCGTCCCCTTCGTCTTTGCCTTCCAGCCAGCGCTTCTGATCGTGACTGATGGCTTCACCTGGGAAGCATTCGCATTGGCTTTTGGCGGTGCCGTGCTCGGAATCTGGGTTTTGGCATCGGCTGTTTCCAACTGGCTGTTTGCCCCGCTTTACTGGTTCGAGCGCCTGATACTGGTTGTCGCCGCGCTGCTTCTGGTGGCGCCGAACCTGATCGCAACAGCAGTGGGGCTTGTTATCATCTCACCGATAATTCTGCGCCAGCTGTTGCCCCGTATTCGGCAGGCTTCAAGCACATGAGAAGGTGAAGAGGCTCAGCAATTCAGTCCTTAGCCTAAGGCGAAGGACTGAACCGTTCCGGGCTCATCGCCTTTGTATGATCTAGTGGCTATGGCGCGGTATTGTGGTGTTGCCTATATCAAGATACTGGTCACAGCCGATATTGAGCACCACGCCATCAATCGGATAGCCATGCGGGGCCTCAACGAGCCCGAGATAAGCCAGATTGCGGTCCAGCATGGCTGTTGGCCGCTTACCCGTCTCCTGAATGGGATGGACCGGTATTTCCATCGGGATCCCGCCTGCCGAGCGAATACCGTCACGTACGCGTTTGGTCAGTTCCAGATGGTGACGATTGCAGGGAGACAGGTCAGAGCCGGTCTGAGCGATACCAATGATCGGCTTACCAGCCTGAAGCTCCTCAAGAGTCAGACCATAGTTGGGATAATGTTCGAGATAGATCGCGGTCATCTCTGGATTGGAGAGATCATTGAACCACATTTCCGAAGGGAGCGGACGGCGTTTCTTGGTGCTGGACAGGGTGATTTCCTGACAGGCATCTGTTTGGCCCCGAGAATCTGAGAGCCTTGCCAAGAGGCAGCGGGAACGCTCTCTAGCAGGAGACAAACAAATGGGAAGGTATCTGATTTATTGTTTCCAACATAAATATCCCCTGAGCTGAGAAATTACAAACATATTGCAGATAGGGGGCGAGTAGTTCAGACCGAGACACCGCCATTCGAAGGGCCGGTTCAACATCAGAGCTTTTTGACTAGTACCTGATCTCAGGGCTCAATGCTGCAATGCTGCATACCACCATATGCATGCAGGCTGATTAGCGAAAATCTTCGGCAGGAAAATCTTGCGGAAGATCTTCTGCTATAGCATTGGCTGTTCGACGCATGATTGAAGGCTGCCCACATATATTTGTATGGCTGTAGAGCTGTCTCTCAAGCCGGAACGCCAATCTTGTTGCAGTTACCCCGAAAGTTACCCCTGTTTGGGTTGGATATAGCTGGATATGACAAAACGCCCGTGGATTGAATGGCGTTAAAAATACCAGACAATTCAAGGCTTTTCAAACTTACTCGGATTTTATGGGAAGATTAAATGGTGCCCAGGAGAGGACTCGAACCTCCACTTCCATACAGAAACTAGCACCTGAAGCTAGCGCGTCTACCAGTTCCGCCACCTGGGCACTTAAGGTGTGAGGGGGTATTTACGGCTACCGCATGCCATTGTCAACGCATAGATTTTGAAAAAACGCACTATTCACACCATTCGTCTAATTTTTTGTTCCCAACTAGAAAAAGCAACGAGGGCTGAAGGGGCTAAATCGATTTTCCCTGACTTTCACTTTAGGCTCATGTGCATGGAAGCAAAATTGCGTATAAAGGGTTCGGCCGAATCTTGTTGGATGACGCAAGAAGCGATCTGAACTCTCGGCAGCTTCGTATAGTCAAGATAATGTCAGCCACAAAACCGGGATACAGGAAACATATCATGGTCAGAACAGCAGGTGAAATCGTCACAGTTTTTGGTGGGTCAGGCTTCCTTGGGCGCCATGTTGTTCGCGCTCTGGCAAAAGAGGGATACCGTGTTCGCGTTGCCGTGCGACGACCTGATCTTGCCGGCTTTTTGCAGCCTCTTGGTTCTGTTGGACAGATCATACCGGTGCAAGCCAATTTGCGTGATCGAGCCTCCATCGCCAATGCTGTCGCAGGCAGTGATGCGGTCGTCAATCTTGTTGGTATCCTGTTTGAAAAGGGAAAGGCCAGCTTTGATATGGTCCACCATATCGGTGCCAGAACGATTGCGGAGGAAGCAGCCAAGGCTGGCATCTCTCGTTTTGTTCAGGTGTCAGCCATTGGTGCGAATACTGGCTCACAGTCCAGTTATGCCCGCAGCAAAGCAAAAGGGGAGTTGGCTGTTTTGCAAGCGATCCCGCAGGCTGTTATTTTGCGGCCCTCCTTGCTGATCGGTGTTGAAGACGACTTTTTTAACAAATTTGCCTCCATGGCGCAACAATCCCCATTTTTACCGCTGGTTGGCGGTGGCAGAACGCTTTTTCAGCCCGCGTTTGTGGGTGATGTAGCAAAAGTGGTTGCCCTTGGTATCAATGGCTCACTCAAACCCGGAGAAACCTATGAGCTGGGTGGTCCAGACAAAAAGAGCTTCCAACAGCTTCTGGAGCTGACGCTTAAGGAGACCCATCTGAAGCGCCTCCTTATGCCTTTGCCTTTCTGGGCAGCGTCATCCATGGGCTGGATTTTTGAAAAGCTGCCCATGCGGCCGGTTTTAACGCGCGATCAGGTGACGCTTCTGAAAAGCGACAATGTGGTTTCTGAAGAAGCCATCGCCGCTGGCCGGACCTTTGAGGGGATTGGCATCTCCCCCGTTGCAGTCGAGGCGATTATTCCAACCTATTTGTGGTCATACAGGCCGAGCGGACAATATGAGGCCAATCAACCGCGCAAAAGAGGAAGCTTTGGCATAAGACGCTGACGGGCTGCAAAGCCCTGCCAATTCTTGCGGGGCGCTTCTGTCCATGCGGTTTCCGCTATCGCCGAGAGGCGCGGAAAAACCATATGATTGAATCGCTCGCGGCTGGTCAGGGTTTCGCTCCAGACACAGCCCTGAATGCCCAATAGCTTGTCGGCATTCTCCGCCAACTGGCTGATTGGTTCAAAGTGATAGGTCTTCTCTGCGTTTGACGTGCCGGCCCAACTCAACCCCGGCTCTTGCCATTGATCAGACTGGGCCATATCCAGATAGCATATCTCGCCCGGACACATGATGACACGATATCCCATGCTGGCCAGTTCATTGGCGCGTTGCGCTTTGGTCCAGGCAAACAGAATGGCTTTCTCAGGGTCAAGCCCTCCACCCCTGGCTGCTTCTTCCCACGCAAGCGGAGTTTTGCCCGCAGCAACAAGATGGTTTGCAACAAATCGCAGGATGGCCGCTTGCATTTTCATGGTATCGGCCTTGCCCTCTTCGTTCAGATAACCTTTTGCCCGCGCCCAACTGTTGGCTGAGCGAGAAGCTGACCAAGCGGCTTCGGCCACTTCATCCCCGCCAATATGTACATAGCGCCCGGGAAACAGATCCGCGACCTCTCCGAAGACGGTTTCCAGAAACAACCATGTAGAGCCAAGGCCCGGATTGAGAGCATTGTTGACATAGCCCTGCACAGAAGCCCCACCCTGCATTGCGCTCGGGTCAAGCAACTCTGGCATGGCCATCATCGCAGCATGGCAGTGCCCCGGCACGTCGATCTCTGGCACGACTTCGATTTGCAGACTTTCAGCATGGGCCAATATGCCTTGCACGTCCTGACGGGAGTAGAAGCCGCCATAACGGGCCGCGCCAGAGCCATGTTGCGGCAACAGGACCAGCCCATGACCTCGCCAGGCACCCAAGTCCGTCAGGCGAGGATAGGCGTGGCTCTCGAGACGCCAGCCCTCATCATCTGACAAATGCCAGTGAAAGCGGTTAAACCTATGCCACGCGAGGCAGTCAAGGTAAGCCTTCACCGCATTGACCTCATAGAATTGACGGGACACATCCAGATGCATGCCGCGCCAATCATGGGCAGGCCAATCAGACACCATTCCCCTTGCGGGAAAAGCAAACTGTGATGGGTTATGTTGTGCTGCCCGCCAGATTTGCGCCAGAGCGATCAGTGCGGCCTGTACCCCGTGCCCTTCTGCATGAATAGCAATGTGGCTGGATGCAAATTCGAGCTTATAGCTTCCTTCGACAGAAGCCTTATCCAGATCAGCCGCAGGAAAAAGCTTTACGGGCAATGCCTTTGCATCTGCGGCGAAAGGAGGTTGCTCTGCAAAAAGCCTTTCATAAAGATCATTGACGGTTTTGCCCGCAGGCAAGAGTTGCTCTGGCAAAGTCAAGGCTGTGGGAACCTCGATAAACCATTCGGAAATGCGAGCTTCATTGGCGAGTGGCAGCAAGCCGAGCTGGGGGCCTTGCGTTTCTATTGTGAGGTCTGGTTCGCTACTCACGGACACATCAACTTTGACAGCCGCTTCAGAGCCAGACTTTCGGGCGGTAAATGGCGTACAAAAGATATCTTCGGTGCTCTTATCCGCCAGAATGAGAAAAGCAGACGAGGGGCCATCGGTAAAGTGACCGGGGCGGTGTGACAATGCAGGGATCGTAATTTGCCACAAGAGCCCATCAGCATCAGCGGACAACGCCTGAAGCGGTCCCAGTTCGTGATAATTGGCCGTTCGCGAAAGATAGCGAGCCCCTTCCATCTCCGTATTGGGCGGAATGCGCGTCAGCGCGGTGTAGGCCAGACGAACAGAAGCAGGATAAGTGGCGTGAGGGGCAGCCATAAGGCTCAACCGCATCTTACCCGTTGGGGTGCCATCATCTATCCACTCGCTGTTGAGGATCAATTGAGAGTTATTATTATTGTGTGTCATTTCATGCCTCATGGACTCACCGAGTATCTATCGGATTTTTAAGCAAATTTGCGGCAAAGAAAAGACTATCCTCGCCTCATCAACCGGCAACTGAGCAACCGCTGGCAGGCATCGGCACGATCTGGTTCATATGAATAAGGGAACAAAGGCGCATAAAAACCCTGCCACGCGCATGTGACAGGGTTCAGACATCATCAATAGAAGTCTTCAGACTGCTTCACCATCCTTGAAGGCGGAGCCTATCACGCCATGATGGGGATTAGCCCGATACTATACCTCTTGGCGCAACTTCTGGATTGATCAGCGACAGGAAGACTTCCCTAACTAATTCGCTCAAAAACTTTACTGGTGCTTGGCTTCTCGCCGCAAGATATAGAATGAGGCAGCGACAATGAGCAGGGCACCAATCCAGAATTGCCCAACCGGCGCAAAGCCGAACACGACCCAGCCGAACAATACGTTAAAAGCAAGCTTCAGGTGGTCAAACGGCTGCACATAGGCCGCATCGGCCACCGAGTAGGCGCGAGCACACAGCAGCTGGGCCAGATAGACGAACAATCCCGAAATAAGGATCACAGCCAGCGCCAGCATCGATGGCATGACCAGATCACTGCCAAGCAGCATGAAGGCATTGACCGGGCTCATCAGCAAAAGCAGATAGATGGTCACGGTTTCCGGCGCTTCTTCTCCCGTCAAGGTCTTGGTCATGACCGAGGTCGCGGCCCAAAAGGCCGCAGCAACGACAGGCCAGAGCGCATGCCAGGTGAAAGCGTCTGACCAAGGCGCCAGAATGATCATGCCACCAACAAAACCGACGAATGTGGCCGCGAGCCTATGGGGGCCTATTTTTTCATGCAAAAACAGATAAGCGCCCAACGTGACGAAAAACGGAGATGTCATGATGAGAGCAATTGCCTGCCAAATGGGAACATAGGCGAGACCGGCGGTCCAAGCCTGCGTGCCAAGCACGGCGAAGACGACACGCACCACATGCTTTCCCACCTGATTTGTGCGCGCGGCCCCAAGGCCGACCTTCAAAAGCCATGGCAAACTGAAGAAAAAAGCTACGAAATACTGTCCGAAAGCGACGATCAGGGAGCTGATCCCCAATTTCATGGTCAGATATTGCGTTGACAGATTGACCAGAGCAAAAGCAAGCCCGGCCAAGATCATATAGATCGCGCCCCATACGGCACCGGATCGCATGACCGGCAGGGAAGACGCATTGGAAGATTGGGAAATCTGATTCATTTCGCATACCTTAGAGTGCTTCTGTCACGCATGCAGAGCATTCCGTTCAGAAACAAAGCCAAAAGAATCAGGACGCACGGACAGCGCGCACGCACTCCACCGGAGAGAGGCTCCAAATGGACCGCACACTGTCTCGTTCTCTTTTATCCGGACTTTAACCGTCGGCTCTGGAATTACACCAGATCTGCTGACCATTCACACCATAGCGAACAACCGGGCTCGCCAGATGGTAAATGCGCTCGCGGGCTCTCTGGCCATGGCAGACCAAGGTCTGGGCCAGTTACCGCCGGTGGGGACTTTCACCCCGCCCCGAGAACAAAGCCTACCCAAGTTAATTGGGCAAAGCTGAGCTAAAATGGGGTAAACAGTAGAAAAATGCAAGTGTCGTTTTGATAATAGCATCAATGACAAATTTCGATTGCTTATACCAAACAAAAAAGCGGGAACAATGTCCCGCCCCGTTTGCTTTTGAGAAAAGCACTCCGGATATCGATGATCGGAGTTTGCTTTAGCCCTGATAATGACCTTCAGAGGACTGGTCTGGGGAAGAAGATGTCGGACGATGATTATGGCGGGCGGCCATAAAGCGATCGAACTCTTCCTTGTCCTTGGCCCGATGCAGCTCGGCAAGGAATTCTTCAAACTCCTCTCTTTGCGCATCCAGCTTGCGGCGCTCTTCTTCCAGACGTTCCAGCTCTGCCTTGCGGTATTCATCGAAAGCCACATTGCCGGTTCTCTCGAAACCGTGCGACCGACGGCGATGGCCACAACCGGAGCCCTTGAATTCGCGGTCTATTCTCGTTTTGAAATCCTTGAACATTTCACGCATCTCATCACCCCAGATTATATAGGCCAACATAGCAAGACCAAGCGGCCAGAAGAGAATAAAGCCAAGTATCATCAGAGCTACATGAGAACCCTTCCAAGATGATTTGGCTGTTGCACTATGTGACATTGTCTCCCTTTCGTTCGGTTACGTCTCATTGTTGCATTGAACTTGAAGTATTCAGTCAAGAATATTTCTTCTCTGTTCAACACGCTCTCACAACAATGGAAATGGGAAAGTAAAACTACGAGTTCAAGATATTTTTCTTTAAATATATTTTTGATCTCAGGCCTTGAAATGGCGAAAACATTACCATTTGACTGTCAAGAGGGACTTTGTCGGTTTTTGTCTGAGAAAGCCCCAAAATCTGCGATATTTATCAACAAACAGTTAGGGCTCCTCTATTCCCGACCAAAGTGAATTGGTCTAAAACACCTAAGTGTCCTTCTTTTTTGAGCAATCATGGATTGCTCAAAACTCAACGAATTATGGTTTCTTATCGGGAGAGTAATCGTAATTTGGCCTCCGAGGTCGCCGCTGCGGCCACTTAAAGCGCGGTATATAATGCTTTTTGCTTCCTTATCTGATCCGATATTTGCCCATCGTCAAATAAAACTGGACACTCTTGTCCGGTTACGTTGGCTGGCCATAATCGGCCAGTGCATTGCTGTCGTTTTTGTCTGGGTTGGACTGAAATACCATTTCAATGCCTATCTGTGCTTTCTGCTTATCGGCTGTTCGGCCATTCTCAATCTTTTCCTGCAACTGCAATTCCGCAAGCCCGTTCGTCTGGCTCCCTTTCCTGCCACGGGCCTACTCGCCTATGATTCTGCACAACTTGGCGGGCTTTTATGTCTGACCGGGGGATTGCAAAACCCCTTTGCCTTTTTGCTTTTGGTGCCTGCGGTGGTATCGGCCACCATGCAGCCTTCCCGCTTCACCGCTTTTCTCTCTCTTTTGATCGCGACAATTGCAACGGTGCTGATATTTATCCATCAGCCCCTGCCATGGGCGGATTCCACACCTCCCAGTTTTCCCAAGCTCTATGTTTTCGGTATATGGGTGGCAATCCTCATCACCATGCTCTTCCTGAGTATTTACACGGCACGTATCGCACAGGAAGGACACCAGCTGGCCAATGCGCTGTCTGCAACCGAACTGATCCTTGCCAATGAGCAACATCTGACCAGCATTGATGGACTGGCAACCGCTGCGGCGCACGAATTGGGCACTCCTCTGGCAACCATCCAGCTTGTTGCCAAAGAGCTGGAGCATGAACTGCTGCAAGATGATCCGATATATGAAGACATTACGCTCATCCGGTCCCAAGCCGAACGCTGTCGGGATATCCTTGGAAAACTGACTTCCTTATCCGGCGATGACCATAACAACTTCAGAAAGATGAAATTCGAAGCGCTCATTTCCGAAATTGTTGAGCCTTTCGATAATCTGTCGATCGAGATCGATCGTATATTTCCAGAGGATCGCAAAGACCAACCAGTTTTGTTGAGAAATCCCGGCTTACTGTTCGGCTTGGGAAATCTGGTCGAAAATGCACTGGATTTTGCCCGTAGCAGAGTCATAATCGTGTCGGAATGGAACGACAGTTTCGTCAGACTCATCATCGCAGATGACGGCCCCGGTTTTTCTGATGCCATCATCAATCGACTTGGGGATCCGTTTGTATCGACAAGGATGAACAAAGCACAATCGGTTCAAGATGCAACCTCCGGGCCAGATCTTGCAGCTCAGCAGACAGCAAACATAAGTGGAGGCGGTTTGGGGTTAGGCTTCTTTATTGCGAAGACACTATTGGAACGTAGTGGTGCAAAAGTATCGATACGTAAAAATAGAAATATTCAAAGCGAAATCTTTCCCGAAAAGATAAATGAAATCAGTGGAGCAGTAATTGAAATTACTTGGCCCCGGCCTTTGCTTGAGGCAGATCAATAAAAGCGGTAAATTTGATGCTACATTAAAAACGAGACCGATTGCCACACCCCCTTTGATATCGTACTTTGAGACATGGACATCGTGCAATCATGATACAGGACGAACCCAATGACAGCAATTGAACAAGAAGTAAGCACTCAGCCAGGCTATCTCTTGCTGGTAGATGATGATCGCCCTTTTTTGATTCGTCTTGCACGAGCAATGGAAAGCAGAGGGTTTTGCGTGCAATCTGCCGACAATATCGCCGATGCCTTGTCCGCAGTTAAACTGGATCCACCTCAATATGCGGTGGTTGATATGCGCCTTGGCGATGGCAATGGCCTTGACGTGGTGCAAGCGATCAAGGATGCCAATCCAGACGCTCGCACGATCATGCTCACCGGCTATGGCAACATCACAACGGCCGTTACCGCGGTTAAGTTGGGAGCCCTGGATTATCTGGCCAAGCCTGCGGATGCGGATGACATATTCTCAGCCTTGATGAGTGATGGCGAAGCAAAGATTGAACCGCCAGAGAACCCAATGTCCGCAGACCGCGTTCGTTGGGAGCATATTCAGAGAGTCTATGAATTGTGTGATCGCAACGTCTCTGAAACGGCACGACGCCTCAACATGCATCGCCGTACGCTGCAACGCATCTTGGCCAAACGCGCTCCACGCTAAGCCTTGTTGCCCTCGCGGGAATCGATGGCTCACAATTTCGTTGGCTCAATAAGCGCAGGCACGCCGGGATCATGAATGGCGTGCAGGCGCGAGGCTGCGATCTGGGCAAAGCGCAATGTCAGCGCCTTGCGTCTGGCTGCAGCCAGCTTCCTCGCCTCAACGTGCCTTATGATCTCTGCGCCATGCGCGTCGGCAATAATCAATCCAGCCTCTGAAGGGAAGATTTCTTCCGGGGTTTCCTGATTGGTCGCAAAAAACAGGCGATCGCAGAAGTCCCAATAATCAGGCCACTTCTTGTCGGCGCGAAAATCCGCCAGCGAAGACTTGATCTCGACAATCCAGATCTCCCCTTTGGAATTGATAGCCAGCAAATCGGCTCTCCGGCCCGACTTCAGGGTTACCTCCGGTATGCAGACAAAATCGTGCCTGCGCAGAAGACGTCCTGTGCCGCGCTGGATCTCAAGCGCTCGCTCTGACTGTCGACCGTCCACGGGAGCGGAGAGGTCAGGTTTGATCATCTTGCTCATGTTTCTCTTGGCTCAAATTCTTGCGGCAGGTCTGCTTCTTGACCCTTGAAACCCTAAGCCAATGAACAGCTACAGTCAAAGCGTCCGGCCAGCGGCATGACCAGAAGCCCAAGCCCATTGGAAATTATACCCTCCAAGCTGGCCAGTCACATCAACGGCTTCGCCAATGAAGAACAGCCCCGGCACATCATTGGCCTGCATGGTCTTTGAGGAAAGGGCCCTGGTGTCAACGCCACCAAGGGTGACTTCAGCCGTGCGATACCCTTCCGTGCCAACCGGCAGAACCTGCCAGCGATGCACTGCTTCATCCAGCTTGCGAATGGTCTTGTCACCCAACTCGGCAACATGGCCTTTGCCCCCTTCCCGCTCGGCAATCGCTTTGGCAAGGCGCTTGGGCAGCAACAGAGACAAACAGGTCGCAACGTCCTGCTTTGGATTGCTCTTTCGGGCCTCCATCAGCCGTTCATCGCAATTGTCTTCAGGAGCCAGATTGACGATGATCGGCTTGCCCTCCTGCCAATAGGATGAAATCTGCAGGATGGAAGGTCCAGAGAGCCCGCGGTGCGTAAAGAGCAGACCTTCGCGAAAGCGCGTCTTTGCAAAACTCACCTCGGCATCCACCGACAACCCGGCCAGCCCTGCTGCAAAAGCCTTTTGGCTATCGGAGAATGTCAGCGGCACAAGCCCTGCTCTGGTTGGAAGCACCTCAAGTCCGAACTGTTTGGCGATGTCATAAGCAAGGCCGGTTGCTCCCATCTTGGGAATCGACTTGCCACCCGTTGCCACGACCAAAGCGCGGGCGCTTTCACTGCCACGGCTGGTGGCAACAATAAATTGCTCGCCCCTTCTCTCGATTGACTTGATTTCTGTTGCAAGCTGCAGCACACCGCCGGCGCTATCCAGCTCAGACAGAAGCATGGTAACGATGTCCTTGGCGCTGTCATTGCAAAACAGCTGGCCGAGCGTCTTTTCGTGCCATTCGATGCCATGGCTGGTGAGCAGTTTGATAAAATCCGCTGGCGTAAAGGATTTCAGCGCAGAAATGCAAAAGCGCGGATTTTGCGACAGGTAGTTTTTCGCGCTGACATCCCGATTGGTAAAGTTGCAGCGTCCACCGCCAGAGATGCGGATTTTTTCGCCTGCCTTACGGGCATGGTCGAGGATCAGAACCCGTTTGCCTCGCCGTGCAGCGACAATGCCTGCCATGAGGCCTGCAGCACCGGCCCCAAGGATGATCGCATCCCAGCATTTTGGCCCGGAGGCATCTGGTGTATCCATTCCAGCGACCCTCGGACTGATTTCTGATGCAGCCAGTTCTCGTTTGGCGAACTTGTTTTCAGACATAGCTTCCTCGCCCCCTATCGAACCGATGAGCCTTTTAGCCTTCAGCCAATAGGGGAGAGAGAACCTCAGGTCAAGGTATAACCCGAAAGGCCTTAGCCTTTAATGCCGAACCTGATTGGCCATCAGCGGCATGTCTTCATAGTCCAGATCGGGCTTGGGCAGTGTCACAGCAAGAATATGCTCAAGATCTTCAATCGCTTCGGACAGATTTTCTGCCAAATGCAGCATGTGCCCGACGCCTTCCTGATCAAGCTCGGCAGCAGTCATATTGCGCCAGGAAAGGCACAAGTCGAAGACGGACCGCGCCCCAATATTGGCTGCGGCAGACCGCAGGGCATGGGCACCATTTCGGAATTCCTCATCGTCGCGATCTTCCACCGCCCTGTTCAGGCGTTTCAGTGCGAGAATTCCATCTTCGCTAAACTGATGTGCAAGATCGACAACAAAACGATCCCCACCAAGATCTCTCAGGTCTTCAATAATCTGAGTTGTAAACATTTCTTCTAACCCCCAATTGTCAGAAATATCTTTTTCATGAGTAGTTTTAATATTCACTTTTCTTGCTTCGATAACTTGATCGAGCAATTCCTTGAGCCGTTCTCTTTCGATTGGCTTGAGCAGGCAGTCTTCCATGCCTGCCTTACGGCATCTTTGCTCCATTTCGGCGCTAGGGTCCGCTGTTAGAGCAAAGATCTGCGTCTTGTACGCAACGCGACTATTGCATTGCTCCTGCCTCCAGCGAGAGGCAGCCTCCACGCCATCCAGAACAGGCATGCGAATGTCAAAAAAGGCCAAATCGAAGTGGTTGGCTTTCAATGCCGCCAGCGCTTCAACTCCATTTTCAGCCAAGGCTACATGATGGCCAAGACTGCCAAGCATTTTCTCAATAACCATCTGGTTGGTGCGGTTGTCATCTGCGACCAGAATCTTGAGGCGATCCTCTTGCCTGCAAACGGAAATTTCCTCTTTTGCCCTGATGTGGCCAACCGGGTGATGAAAATGCCCGGCGAGGCGGAGCAGTTTGCCAATACGATGCGGCAGATCGCTGCGACTGACATAGGCCAAGCCATGCTGCGGGTTGACAATGGCAAGGTTCGAGGGCTTTTCGTCTTCGCGGCAGATCCAGAGAATGAGCGGCAAATTACTCTGCGTGGCCGAAGCAATATATTTATGTGTGATGGCTATATCAAAATCATCAGCCTGACGATCAATAAGCAGAAGCGATGGCAAGGTTTCATTTCTGCTGGATGCCAGTTTTTGCAGTGCTGTTTTCAGATCAGCATAGCGATCACATCGTATCTTGTTTTGAGGAAGCTGCGCCTGCAAAGAAGGGTCTTGCGAAATCAGCATGGCACGCGGCCGTTTGTCAGTTCCTGTTTCCCCAATTGCAGCATCTGCATGACCATCGCGCAGTTTCAAATCAAATGGGGCAACAAAGGAAAAGGTGCTTCCTTCTCCCAGTGCAGAGCAAACCCAGATCTGCCCGCCCATAATGTCGGCATATTGGCTACAAAGTGCCAACCCCAGGCCTGAGCCACCAAACTTGGTGATCACTTCGTCGCTCGATTGGGTAAACCTGTCGAATATGTGTTGCTGCGCTTCCTCGTCAATACCTGCGCCAGTATCGATCACATCAAAGCTCACTCTGTGCTTGCCGTAGCTCTCCTGTAAGAGTCGAACACGCAGTGTAATCTGGCCCGCATGGGTAAACTTGATGGCATTGCTGAGAAAATTCGTCAGTATATCTTCCAGAAAACGCTGATTGCCGTGATAAAGACGCCGCAGAGCAGGATCGAAGTGAATATTCAACTGCAGCGATTTCTGATGTGCCTGCACGGAGAAAAGCCGGTACAAGCGTCCGGACATTTCAAACAGGTCGAAATCAGTCTCATTGACCGGCATCTTGCCATTTTCAGTTCGGGCATAATCCAGAAGATAGTTGATGAGAACAAGCAGGGTGCTGCCGGATTCAGAGATCGTGCCCACCATGCGGCGCTGTTCCGGATCCAGCCTGGTATCTTCCAAAAGATCACTCAACCCCTTGATGGCCTGCAAGGGCGTGCGCACTTCATGACTGATCTCAGCCAGAAACGCTGATTTGGCCGAGCTTGCATTCCGGGCCGTGTCAATGGCAGCTCTTATGGTCTTCAAGAAGGACAGCATCGTCAGAGCAAGAACAATCACGAAAGCAATCTGGACAAGGCCAACGAGCGGCGCGGACTGCATCAAGCCGAAATGATGATAGTGGCTCCATAGCGCACTCACTGTGATGATTGCTGAAATCAACAGATAGGTCGCCCCATAGCGAAAAGCAGTCGCCAGCATCAACCACACATACAAGGGATAAAGCGCGCCACCTGAAGGGCCAAGCAAGAAAGTAAAATGCGTTAACAGCGCCTGATCCGCAGCGATTGCAATCAGGCGGCGCCCAGCTGAGACCGCCGGAGAAAAGGCCAGATGTGTCGCCTCTAGCGCCAGAACAAGGCCATAGACCCCGGTAGCCGCAACAATGGCCTCATAAGCTCCCGATGCCAACCCATGTTGGAAATAATAGTCAAACCCGAGATATAGCCATAGAGCACAAATAGCGGCAAAGCGCAGGAAAATTGCCATATGCTCGCTATCCGGCCTTGCCTGCATAAATGTCCGCAAGCGGCCGAACTGTTTAACAAGGGACCGGTATAGTGGAAGCCGTCGTTTCATATAGGACCACTCAAATCAGGATCAACCATTGCAAACCGCTTTGCGGTCGGTCTGTGACTGGATGGCCATTTGCAGTTTTTCTGCTGATTGCGGCTTACCGAAATAATAGCCTTGCGCCTTGTCACAATGCTCAAGTTCCAGATGCTGAACGACGTCTTCTGTTTCCACGCCCTCTGCGATCACTTCCAGGCCCAGAGAATGCCCCAGATTGATCGTTGCCCGCACGATGGCGGCATCAGACGGGTTATCGACCAGATCACGCACAAATGACTGATCGATCTTGAGTCGGTCCACAGGGAAGTGCTTCACGTATGATAGAGAAGAACAGCCTGTACCAAAGTCATCGATTGAAATCTTGACCCCCAGATCCCTCAACTGCTGCAATTGCAGCGCCACTTGCTTTCGATCATGAAGGACAATGCTTTCCGTCAGTTCCAAATCGAGAAGATGCGGCGGCATACCCGTTTCGGACAGAATGCGGGCGACAAGCAGAGGCACCGATTGCCGCTGGAATTGAACGGGAGACAGGTTCACCCCGATGGTGAATTCCGGAAGACCCATTTCACGCCAGTAGGCGCCCTGTCGGCAGGCCTCGCGGATCACCCATTCATTGATGGGCATAATGAGGCCGTTGCGTTCGGCTCGCGCCAGAAATTCGCTTGGAGAGACCAGACCACCATGTCCGTCATTCATCCTCAAAAGGGCTTCACAACCAATGATGTAGCCGGTTTTAATATCCACCTGCCGCTGATAGAGCAGCTCGAAGCGATTATTCTCCAGAGCTTCGCGCAAGGTATTGTCCAACCGACGTTCTTCCCTTGCACGGGCGTCCATATTGGAGACAAAGAAACTGAAGCCGTTGCCATTGGCTGCCTTGGTTCGATACATAGCCAGATCAGCATTGCGCATCAAATTTTCATAGCTATTGCCATCTTCGGGATGCACAGAAATTCCGACCGATGCCGTGACCGGCGTAGACAGCTTGATGCCCGCAATTGCGCCCGGCATGGCGTGCATCATCGCTTTGCACATATCCTCAATCTGGGTATCGGACGTGATGTTTGACTGCAAAATGGCGAACTCATCTCCGCCCAGACGCGCAACGACATCATCTTCTGAGGCAATCCGTTTCAAGCCATCAGCGACGCGCGTGAGCAGTTCATCACCGATCGCATGTCCATGCACGTCATTGACTTGCTTGAAACCATCCAGATCGAGCAGATGCAGCGCAAAACGCCCGTCACCACGGCGACATCTGCCTATTTCCCGCTCCACGCGATCACGCAGCAGCGCCCTGTTGGCAAGGCCTGTGAGCGTGTCATGATGGGCCAAATGATGCAGGTGTGTTTCTGCGGCTTTTCGATCTGTTATGTCTTGGGATGAGGTGACAACACCAACAACCTTTTCGCCCTCGACGAGCGGTGATTTGGTGGTCAGAAAGACGCGTTTATTGCCGTCTGCACCGGCGATTTCTTCTTCAAAAGATCGAATACCGTGATTGGAGGCGATGACGAGCTGGTCGATTGAATCATACCGGTCAGCTATCTGGGAGCCAAAGATTTCTGCTCTATAGCGGCCGACAACCTGCTCCACCTTGAGACCGAGATAGTTGGCCTGATTGACATTCATGAACAGATAGCAGCCGTCAAGATCCGTGGCACTCACCATGACAGGCAGCGTGTTGATCACATTAACGAGGCGGGATTCACTCTCCCGCTGCGTCCAGGCCAGAATGCTTTCGCTCTTTTTGAGGGACTCCAAAAGCGAATTGGCCCTATTTGACAGGACCTTGCTCTGCCTGTGCATTTTCAGCAAGTTTCGCGCACGCGCTATGAATTCGCGATGATCAACCGGGCTGATGAGCAAATCTGTTGCACCAGCATCCAGTGCTCTGAGACGCAACCGGCGATCCTCAAAGACAGTTACAACGATGATCGGAACATCTGCCAGCTTTCGATCGGACCGGATCTGGCCGATAAAGTCATCTCCCTGCATTCCGGGCATGCTGAAGTCCGTCAGGATCAAATCCGGACTGTTGGCTTCCAGCCAGCTGAGCGCTTCTGCTGGCCCTTCGCAAGTGACTACCTCAATATCGGCTTCAATACGCCGAGCAATCTGAGCATAAATCTGTCTATTAGTATTCTGATCATCAACGATCAATATAAGTGCCATTTCGAGCCCCGCGTGTCCCCTATGCGTAATTCGCTCTTCCCCAAGAGCGAAGGCTTTGACGATAATGGCGCTAGACTAGGGCAAAGATGTTAATGGCACAGGCCAAAAATTCTGATTGCAGAGCTTAGAGCGCTAAAAGCTGGCGGTAACGTAAATAATCCATTGATATGCGCGCTGGATTAACAAGCTTTTCACGAATGGCTGTGGCTTGAGGCGGGATCAGCGCAAACCACTCCACGGATCATCAGATCGCACCTTGCCCACTTTTTTAGCGGATTGCTTTTCGAGTGCAGCGATCTGGCGAGCCTTGGCGACCACGGCAGCGGCTTGTGGATCGTGGGCAACATATTCCTTGCGACTGCCGGAAACGGTCAATTGTCCCGTTGCTGCAAGATAGCTGTAAATGGCGATAACGCTGTCAGCCTGCGAATAGATTTTCAATTCCTTGGCATCCAGCAGCGAGACTTCGGCGTCCAGAATATCAAGATAAGAGCGTTGTCCGGCCTTCTCTTCCATTTTTATGCCGCGCAAAAGATTGATTGCAGCATTAACTTCCGAGGAAGCTTGCTTGACGGAGGCAACCGCAGCCTTGTAGCGCAGGAACTGCTCGCGAGCGCCAGCCTTTATTCTGGCTGCCAGCGCGTTGGTCTGATGAACCTGCTGGCTTCTGGCAGCCCGAGCCCTTTGCACCTCTGCAAGCCGTGCGCCGCCATCAAACAGTGGCAGACTCAAACGCAAGGACAGGCTTCGGTCCGACTTGTTGGTTTCCGCGGCGCTTGATGCGACATTCTGGGAGAATTCGCCCGTCAGATCCAGCGTGGGCAGAAATGCGCCCTGCGCAGATTTCACGGCATAGTCGGCAGCCTTGTCAGTAGCTCTGGACGCTCTCAGATCCGGATGCATGCGGACGGCCTTCTGTTCGGCCTCTTCCGGTGTCTGGGGCAAGAAGTTCACCGGCATTTGCGGATAGATCAACTCGCCGGGCTTGTAACCAACCAAAGCTTCATAGCGCCCTGACGCGCCGCCAAGGTCTGCATGAGCCCCTTCCAGAGAGGCTCGGGCACGGAAAAGAAGTGCTTCGGTTTTGGAAAGATCGGTTTTTGTCAACTCGCCAGCACGGATACGGGCTTTCGTTGCTCTTCTCTGTTTTTCGAGATTGGCCACATGCTGTTGCCGCAAAACGATCATCTGGCGGGCGGCATAGACATCCATATAAGCCTTTACCGCTTCAAGAAGGATTTCCCTCTCCCGATTGCGCATCTGATAATAGCCCGATTTCTCTTCATATTTGGCCTTGATCAGATTGTTTCGGGTTTGAAAGCCATTGAAGAGCCGCTGACTGGCCTTGATGCCATACTGGCTGGTTCTCGTGCGCTCGGTGTATCCGACTTTGAGCTTTTCTTCGACCATTGACTGGGCGGCGTAAGCGCTGACCTGCGGCATAAAGGCTGAATTGGCCTTTTGCGTCAGAGCTTTCTTCACTTCCAGCCCGGCTTCTTCGGCCTGAATATCGGGGTTGTTGTCATAAACGTCATAGAGCATCTGTGCCAGATTATCCGCCCGGACAGGTGCCGCCACAAAAGAAACACTGGCCAGAAGCATTGCCCCGGCAAGCAAATTGCATGCCCGCATCGTCATCGAAGGCGCACTTGCGCCATCATTGACTTCTTCTGCCCGTACCCGGTTGCTTCTGCTACACATAACTGTTTATTCCAGCCTAGAGGACGGAATCGTCCAATTCGCTTTCACGATCTACCTCGTTACAGTTTTAGAAAATTATGGTTAACAAAGGGAAAATTCCCGAGTACCTATATAGCTTATCGGTAAAAATAACTATTCCGCTGGAGTGGTGCAGATGAAACAGGGGCCGATATTAGGATTTTTGCTGATTGTATCGCTTTACCGTTCAGAGAAAGCGACATCCATGGACCGATAAACCGGTTTAAGCAAATAGCGTGCGAGGGATTTTGATCCTGTGACGATATCAGCCGTCACAACCATACCCGGCAGCACCGGATAAGCCATGCCTTTTCGCTTGAACTCATTCTGATCGAGCGCAATTTGCACTTTGAAATATGGCTGACCGTTTTCATCCTCGAATGAGCTGGCCGAGACGTTTTTTACATTGCCTTGTAATGAACCAAACACATAGGGATCAAAGGAAGAAACCGTAACCTTGGCTTCGGCATTCAGTGCGATATGTCCGATATCCTTGGGATTAACGCGCACTTCTGCAACAATTTTGCGATCATCCGGCACAATGCGTGCGACGACCTCTCCAGACCGGACAACAGCACCCACCGTATTGATTGGCAGTTCCTGAACGATCCCGTCGGTTGGCGCAGTCAAGTCCAGGCTGGACACTCGGTCCTGCTGTTTGGTCAGAAGACGGTTGACCTCAGCAAGCTCGCTGGCATTCTTGGTTTTTTCCTTGGCCAGATCGCTGAATATTTTGGCGCGCGCCTCGTCGAGCTGGATTTGGGCTTCTCTGGCCTGTTCCTTTGTCGTGGAGACCTTGCCATCAAGGGTATAGAGACGCGAATGCGCTTCTTCCAGTGTCGCTTCCGCCTCAAGCAGTGAGCGCCTGGAGGCATATTGCTGCTTGAACAAGCCACTGAGCATCTCATATTGCTCTTGGGCAATTTCGGAGCGCTTCACTGCGCTTTTATGTTCGGACAAGGCTGCGCGATATTCGGCTTCCCGTCGCGCCAATTGCGAGGCATATTTGGCAAGTTCACGGTTGATGCGCTCTTTTTCGGATGTAAAGAAACGCATCTGGGCATTGGCTACGTCGCTATCAAAGTGCGCATCCGCCGCCAGAGAAAGGGTTGGTTCTTCTTGCAGGAGAGCGTCAAGCGCTGCCACGGACATGCGCAGGGACGCAGACCGAATGGCGAGTTGATCGCGTTCACTTTCCGTAGCCGTTGGACGCAACCGGACCAACGGTTGCCCGGCCTTGACCCGATCGCCTTCGCGAACGAGAATCTGATCGATATATCCGCCTTCCAGATGCTGAACCGTCTGCACGGAACCAATGGGTTGAATCTGCCCGCCAGCATGGGTCACTTCAAGCACGGAAGTGACGAATGCCCACACGATGAACACACCCAGAAACACCAAACAGCCCGTTACCACATAGGCAAACAGCTGCGGAGGCTGCTCAGCCTCCAGCGCCAGCGGCAGTGTCAATGTCTTGGAATCAAGACCGGTGTTTTTAGACACAAACAACTTCACAGATTTAAACCCTGAAAAAGCCTTCCCTCGCGAATGAACGATGGATGCAAGGCTCTTTTCATATCACGCTTACCCAGATGAGAGTGATCCCGCGCACTTGCAACAAGCGCACGCCACCACACCCGTCTCTACAATAGCTCTTCTAGGGTTAATACATTCTTGCCCAAAAACAGCAACAAATCCGGAATCTTCGTCAGGCTACGGATTTATTGAAAGAATCCAGCTGTGGCAGGACTTTATCGGGAGGGCCGTTCATGATTATCTGCCCTTCATGCAACACCAGAATACGGTCTGCCATCTTCATGTGGCTTGGGCGTTGGGTCGTAAAGAGTATTGTCGCGCTGCCTCGCAGGCGGTCCAGATGCGCCATAAATTTCTTGTCTGTTTCAAAGTCCAGATAGTTGGCAGGCTCGTCCAGGAAATAATAGGTCGCCGATTTACTGAAACTGCGGCAAAGCAACAGCTTTTGCATGAGCATATCCGACATCTGATGGACAACCTCTGCCTTGAGGCGTGTGTTCAGGCCCTCGGGCAAATCCGGATGATCGGCCGGAACGTTAAACGTCTCCATCAGATCTTTCATCTTGGCAAGATCTGTTTGCGGATCGTTCAGATGGAAATTCTGCTCCACCGTGCCATAGAAGAAAGTCGCGTTATCCGGTTGGTAGCTGATTTCAAACCTCAGCTCGCCCAGATCGATCTGCCGAATATCCAGATGGTCAAACCCAACAGCACCAGCAACCGGACGATATAGGCCGGCCAACAGCTTGAGGAGTGTGGTTTTTCCGCCGCCGCTTGGCCCGGTTATGGCGACGATCTCTCCGGGGTTGATCACGATGTTGGCGCTCTTGATCGCGGCATCGGCAGCCTGAGGATATCGGAAAGCAAGATTCTTGGTTGATATGAACCCCTTGAATTGCCGTGAAATACTCGGCACCACGCCCGGCACCCGCTCGGGCTGCGTGCGCATCAGGTTGTTCACCATGCGCACCGCTTCGATCAGTTTTCCAATACGGGACAAACTGAGAAATGCGTTCTGAAGAGGAGCCAGGACACGCCAGATCAGAGCCATGATGGCAATCAGACCGCCAACACCAAGATCCCCTTCCATGACCATGATGGTACCCGTTCCCAGCGTGGTGATACCGGCTGCCATGGAAAGAGCCTGGCTGATGGTTTGCACCTGTCGCGAAAAATGCAGGGCTCTGAAATCTAATGCGGCAAAGCTGGCCGATGCATCTTCATAGCGTTTTTGCCAGATTTCCTCTCCCCCGACATTCTTGATTTCGCGGTGCATCAGAAACAGTTCCATCATGATGTTCTGTTTCTTCGACTTGGCATCACCCGATTGCATGGTCTGGCGTTTGGCGATGGGCACGGTAACCAGGGCAAGGATCGCATACAGGACCACCAGCATGGACGGAATAGCCGCGATCCAGCCGCCAATCAGCGCGATGGCCGTAATGAAAACCAGAACGAAGGGCAGATCCAGAACTGCGGTTCCGAACGAGCCTAAAAAGATTTCCCGCAGTTTTTCAAACTGCCTCAGGCGTGCCAGCTGCGACCCCATGGAGGCGTTTTGAACCATGGTGTAAGGCAGATAGAGCAATCTTTGAAAGACTTCGACCGAAAGCGCGGTATCAAATCTTGCTCCGATATAGGCAAGGATACGGGTTCTCAGCGCCCTTAAGGCATAGTCTGCGGCGACAATCATGCCGACGCCAAAGACGAACATCATCAAGCTGGTAGGAGCTTTTGACGGGATCGCATAGCCATAAACAGTCATGATGAAAATCGGCACGGCCATCGCCGCCAGGTTGATTCCGAAGTTGATCACGAACAAAGAGAAGAACAGCTTGCGGAACGATGCTGCCGCATGGGTGACCCAGCCGAAGGACTGAATGAAGCGCGTGCGATTGGAAACATCAAGCGGTTTTACATGATAGATGACTTCTGGCTGGGATGGACAGGCAATGGTCTCTTCCTCACCCGTCAGCCCGTTGAAGCAAACCGCAGTTTCTGCGCCATAGTCAACCGAGAGAATGATGCGGACAATACCGGTTTCATCTTTGTAGAGGCACGGAAGCTTTTCTTCCGACAACCGGTTAAGGCGCACTTCATCTGCAATGGCAACATAGTTCAGCCGCGTGAAAACCGCCCTGAGACCGGTGATGTCATGCACTGTGTTGAAATGCGGAAGCACCTGCGCCAGATGTCTGCCGCTGCCACCCCATCCAACCAAAGCAAGCAGGACCTGAACACAGCGCCCCGCAGAGCTTTGATAATCTATGCCCGACCATCGTTCGGAAATGCCCAGCCGCTGTTCGAAATCCGAAAATGGCACCTGCTGAGCATATTGATCGTCATAATCGGGGCGCTCGATTGCGTCATCCCCTTGGTCAAATATCAGGCCTTGCTCGCTTGTTTGCGTAACATCATCATGATGAAGCACGGCGGCACGAGGCTCGCCAGTCTCCAGATCCTCAGACAGATGATGATCGGCGGAATAGTCCGCCAGCTCCGACAGGCTTATGTCGCCTTCCCCAAGCCTATGGGCAACATCAGATAAGGACGCTCCCTCAAGGTCATTCTTTGAAGGCTGCTTGAGCAATAGCGGTTTGCCGCGCTTTTTGCTCTTGTTGCTGCGTTTGGCAGGAACAATCGGCTTGATATCTATTTTGGGAGTGACGTCGTTTAAAGACTGGTTCCCCGTAGCCTCGTCGATCCTTGTCCTATCCTCGCTCATGCGGCACCTCCAAGCGCAGACTTGGCCGCTTCGGCAGGGCTCTGAGCCTGTGCTTTTGCAGGCAGTGAGGCGGTATCAAGGATCTGTAAACCTCCGTCCTTGAGAATATATTTCTCATCAGCCAGCGACAGGAAGGACGGTCTGTTTGACAGGAAGACAATCGTCATACTGCCACGCAACTCTTCCAGCCCCTTGCGCAACAGGGCGTCCGAGCGTTGGTCCAGCAGTCCATTTGCCTCTTCCAAAATGAGAACCTGCGGTTTTTGGGCAATGGCACGGGCAATGCAGATTCTCTGGCGGAAACTGGGCGGTAAAGCCTCGTTGCCCCCCATACCCAGCGTCATGTCATAGCCATAGGGCAGCAACTGGATATCATTTTCCAAACCGATCAACTGAGCTGCATATCGCGCTTGCTGCAGCCCTTCCCTCGGATTGAACAGAGTGAGATTTTCAAGAATTGTACCGCTGAAGATCGCCGGGCTATTGGGCACATAGGCAATCTCTCTTGCTGTATTTGCAGCGACCAGCGCGTCAAGCGGCTGGCCTCCGATGGTCACATGGCCCGCATCCGGCATGACCTTGGCACGTAACATGCGAAGAAAATGATGGTCGTCGCTCACCTCATTGCCCCGAATGCCGATAATGGCTCCGTGGGGAATGGTCATCGAAATGTGATAATCAGCAAGTTCATCACCCATACGGGATTTGATGACCACATCCTTCAGCTCGATATCCCCGCTGGACAATTCAATTTTTGGATTGATCTTGTTTGGCTCCGGATTGATCGACAGCAATTCATCGACATTCTGTTTGACCAGATCAAAGTTGCTCAGCTCGCTCCAGGAACGAATGGACCGGACCAACACTTCCACAGCACGGCCGCCAAGCAAAAGGCAGCAGGCCAGCGAACCGATGGATTGCGTTCCTTCGATCACGAGCAGGGCCCCGCTTGACACGATCGTTATCATGGTGATGGAAGCGAAGGATGCGCTGAGCGACTGTGTCGCTCCGTCCAGCTTGACCGAGCGGTGAAACGCAACAGCAATCGACTCTTGCAGCCTTTCATAACGGCGCATCATTTGGGGCTCGCAGGCCATCGTCTTGATGGCTTCTATGCCGGACAGCGCCTCGATGACAAAGTCATATTTTCTGCGATCCAGTTGCTGGCGCTCATCCTGCAAATCCTGAATTGCCCTTGCCCGCACAAGCAAGCGCCATGCAAATAGCGAGAAGACGCAGACAAGCAGCCCCGCGATCAGCGGGCTGACAATCGCCATGACGCCAAGAAAGATGAAAATGAAGGGCAGATCCACCAAGCCCATGCGCGCTGGACCGGCAAACATTCTGGCTGTTACCGAAAGGGCATTCATACGGTCAATATGGGTACTGGCTGGATTCTTTTCCAAAGCTTCCGGGGTCGCGTTCAAGACGCGCTGGATCGCCTCGACGCCGGAAATATAGTCGATATAGGAAGAAGACCATCCTGAAATGTGAGACCGAACGACCTTGAGCAGGGTGTCCACGACCAGCACGACAACCAGACCTGATATCAAATAGAACAAAGTGGAGTAGGAATGATTCGGAATGATGCGGTCGTAAATCTGAAGAATGACCAACGGCATCCCAAGACCAAGCATGTTGATGACAAAGGAGGCTGCCATGATCCGCTTAGGAACACGCACCTGTTCAGCAAACCAGGTGCTTTTCAGGGATTTTGGCGGCTGAAATACGTCATGAAAGCGCAAAACGCCTGCTTTGAAAGCAGCGATTGGGCCTTTCGATCTTTCAGCCTCGGAACCAGTCGTCATTCAAGCGCTCATGCAATTTTTCGCTGCTGATTTTGGTTTCAAGCAGGGCGGTGTGTTAACAGTAGTTTCCAAACTCCTTCTATAAGAAGCCAACTCTCTTGATCTTTTCTTAACCAACTTTGCATTTTTTTAGACATTTCAGAAGTAAACGCACCTCAAATCCCCCCTTAACCCAATTCTAACCAACTTCCGAAACAGCCGATTAAGCACGACCACTATAGGTTCAAAGCCATATGCCTTGTGATCGAAGGCGGAATTCTGTTAAGGAAAACTGGCAATGGCTGACACCGGAACCCATGACGCAAAAACCGAAGCGACCTTACAAAAATTTGAGTCGAACCGAGTTCAACAAAATCTGCAGAAAGCAGAAGTAAGCAAAGCGAGTGATTACGATACCGGTGATCGTATTGCCTTACGTCAGGATATCCTGAATCCAAACCTTCATTACGGACTTCTCAATGAAGACGAAGTTCTGTTACCAGATTCCCAATCCGGTTCGGCAGAGACCGGGGCTGCAAACACCTCATCCAGCCCGATTTCTTCGGGTGACACATTAACTGCATTACACTCGAACGCGGTTGCCTCCACTGCACCATCGTCACTTTCCGGATTGTCAGCCCTGGATAGTGCGATCGCAGATGAGCCGCAAAGCCCGATTCTATCGATCAACAACGCTTCCCTGAACGAACCCATATCCGATGTGGATTTGTCAGATGGTGCCGGGGTTGTCCTGCCGACCATGCAAAGCGGTCGAAGCGATACCGGTTCGGCGTCTGGTGGGTCAATCGCGCCTGTCGCGGAAAGTGATGAAGCAGATGCTGCGAACAACCCCGTTGTTGCCCAGGACGATAGTGAAAGCACCACCGAGAATGCGACCCTTTCGAGCACGGTGACGGCCACGGACCTTGACGGGGACAGCATTACCTACAGCCTTGATGGCCAGCCAGCCGAGGGCTCGGTCAGCTTCAACGCCGATGGCTCCTACAGCTTTGAGCCGGGCACCGACTTTGATGATCTGGCCGCTGACGAGACACGGGAAGTCTCCTTCTCCTTTACCGCCAGTGATGGCAATGGCTCAACCGATCAGGGCACCGTCACCATTGTGGTCACCGGCACCAATGATGCCCCCACGGCGGTGGATCTTTCCGCCTCCAGCGTGGATGAGAATAGTGCGGGCGCCGTCATCGGCACCCTCTCCACCACCGATGTGGACACCAATGACACCCACAGCTACACGGTTGATGATGCCCGTTTCGAGGTTGTCGAGCAGGATGGCGACTATGTGCTCAAGCTCAAGGATGGCGTTTCCCTTGACCATGAGACCGAGGCATCCGTCACCGTAACCGTTACCTCGACAGACAATAATGGAGCTTCAACATCCGAAGCCTTTGATATCTCTGTTGCCGACCTTAATGAAGCGGTCACCGCTGATAACAGCACCGAGGGCACCACCGAGAATGCGACCCTTTCAAGCACGGTGACGGCCACGGACCTTGACGGGGACAGCATTACCTACAGCCTTGATGGCCAGCCAGCCGAGGGCTCGGTCAGCTTCAACGCCGATGGCTCCTACAGCTTTGAGCCGGGCACCGACTTTGATGATCTGGCCGCTGACGAGACACGGGAAGTCTCCTTCTCCTTTACCGCCAGTGATGGCAATGGCTCAACCGATCAGGGCACCGTCACCATTGTGGTCACCGGCACCAATGATGCCCCCACGGCGGTGGATCTTTCCGCCTCCAGCGTGGATGAGAATAGTGCGGGCGCCGTCATCGGCACCCTCTCCACCACCGATGTGGACACCAATGACACCCACAGCTACACGGTTGATGATGCCCGTTTCGAGGTTGTCGAGCAGGATGGCGACTATGTGCTCAAGCTCAAGGATGGCGTTTCCCTTGACCATGAGACAGAGGCATCCGTCACCGTAACCGTTACCTCGACAGACAATAACGGGGCTTCAACATCCGAAGCCTTTGATATCTCTGTTGCCGACCTTAATGAAGCGGTCACCGCTGATAACAGCACCGAGGGCACCACCGAGAATGCGACCCTTTCGAGCACGGTGACGGCCACGGACCTTGACGGGGACAGCATTACCTACAGCCTTGATGGCCAGCCAGCCGAGAGCTCGGTCAGCTTCAACGCCGATGGCTCCTACAGCTTTGAGCCGGGCACCGACTTTGATGATCTGGCCGCTGACGAGACACGGGAAGTCTCCTTCTCCTTTACCGCCAGTGATGGCAATGGCTCAACCGATCAGGGCACCGTAACCATTGTGGTCACCGGCACCAATGATGCCCCCACGGCGGTGGATCTTTCCGCCTCCAGCGTGGATGAGAATAGTGCGGGCGCCGTCATCGGCACCCTCTCCACCACCGATGTGGACACCAATGACACCCACAGCTACACGGTTGATGATGCCCGTTTCGAGGTTGTCGAGCAGGATGGCGACTATGTGCTCAAGCTCAAGGATGGCGTTTCCCTTGACCATGAGACCGAGGCATCCGTCACCGTAACCGTTACCTCGACAGACAATAATGGAGCTTCAACATCCGAAGCCTTTGATATCTCTGTCGCCGACCTTAATGAAGCGGTCACCGCTGATAACAGCACCGAGGGCACCACCGAGAATGCGACACTTTCGAGCACGGTGACGGCCACGGACCTTGACGGGGACAGCATTACCTACAGCCTTGATGGCCAGCCTGCCGAGGGCTCGGTCAGCTTCAACGCCGATGGCTCCTACAGCTTTGCGCCGGGCACCGACTTTGATGATCTGGCCGCTGACGAGACACGGGAAGTCTCCTTCTCCTTTACCGCCAGTGATGGCAATGGCTCAACCGATCAGGGCACCGTAACCATTGTGGTCACCGGCACCAATGATGCCCCCACGGCGGTGGATCTTTCCGCCTCCAGCGTGGATGAGAATAGTGCGGGCGCCGTCATCGGCACCCTCTCCACCACCGATGTGGACACCAATGACACCCACAGCTACACGGTTGATGATGCCCGTTTCGAGGTTGTCGAGCAGGATGGCGACTATGTGCTCAAGCTCAAGGATGGCGTTTCCCTTGACCATGAGACCGAGGCATCCGTCACCGTAACCGTTACCTCGACAGACAATAATGGAGCTTCAACATCCGAAGCCTTTGATATCTCTGTCGCCGACCTTAATGAAGCGGTCACCGCTGATAACAGCACCGAGGGCACCACCGAGAATGCGACCCTTTCGAGCACGGTGACGGCCACGGACCTTGACGGGGACAGCATTACCTACAGCCTTGATGGCCAGCCAGCCGAGGGCTCGGTCAGCTTCAACGCCGATGGCTCCTACAGCTTTGAGCCGGGCACCGACTTTGATGATCTGGCCGCTGACGAGACACGGGAAGTCTCCTTCTCCTTTACCGCCAGTGATGGCAATGGCTCAACCGATCAGGGCACCGTCACCATTGTGGTCACCGGCACCAATGATGCCCCCACGGCGGTGGATCTTTCCGCCTCCAGCGTGGATGAGAATAGTGCGGGCGCCGTCATCGGCACCCTCTCCACCACCGATGTGGACACCAATGACACCCACAGCTACACGGTTGATGATGCCCGTTTCGAGGTTGTCGAGCAGGATGGCGACTATGTGCTCAAGCTCAAGGATGGCGTTTCCCTTGACCATGAGACCGAGGCATCCGTCACCGTAACCGTTACCTCGACAGACAATAATGGAGCTTCAACATCCGAAGCCTTTGATATCTCCGTCGCCGACCTTAATGAAGCGGTCACCGCTGATAACAGCACCGAGGGCACCACCGAGAATGCGACCCTTTCGAGCACGGTGACGGCCACGGACCTTGACGGGGACAGCATTACCTACAGCCTTGATGGCCAGCCAGCCGAGGGCTCGGTCAGCTTCAACGCCGATGGCTCCTACAGCTTTGAGCCGGGCACCGACTTTGATGATCTGGCCGCTGACGAGACACGGGAAGTCTCCTTCTCCTTTACCGCCAATGATGGCAATGGCTCAACTGATCAGGGCACCGTCACCATTGTGGTCACCGGCACCAATGATGCCCCCACGGCAGTGGACCTTTCCGCCTCCAGCGTGGATGAGAATAGTGCGGGCGCCGTCATCGGCACCCTCTCCACCACCGATGTGGACACCAATGACACCCACAGCTACACGGTTGATGATGCCCGTTTCGAGGTTGTCGAGCAGGATGGCGACTATGTGCTCAAGCTCAAGGATGGCGTTTCCCTTGACCATGAGACCGAGGCATCCGTCACCGTAACCGTTACCTCGACAGACAATAACGGGGCTGCAACATCCGAAGCCTTTGATATCTCCGTCGCCGACCTTAATGAAGCGGTCACCGCTGATAACAGCACCGAGGGCACCACCGAGAATGCGACCCTTTCGAGCACGGTGACGGCCACGGACCTTGACGGGGACAGCATTACCTACAGCCTTGATGGCCAGCCAGCCGAGGGCTCGGTCAGCTTCAACGCCGATGGCTCCTACAGCTTTGAGCCGGGCACCGACTTTGATGATCTGGCCGCTGACGAGACACGGGAAGTCTCCTTCTCCTTTACCGCCAGTGATGGCAATGGCTCAACCGATCAGGGCACCGTCACCATTGTGGTCACCGGCACCAATGATGCCCCCACGGCGGTGGATCTTTCCGCCTCCAGCGTGGATGAGAATAGTGCGGGCGCCGTCATCGGCACCCTCTCCACCACCGATGTGGACACCAATGACACCCACAGCTACACCGTTGATGATGCCCGTTTCGAGGTTGTCGAGCAGGATGGCGACTATGTGCTCAAGCTCAAGGATGGCGTATCCCTTGACCATGAGACCGAGGCATCCGTCACCGTAACCGTTACCTCGACAGACAATAACGGGGCTTCAACATCCGAAGCCTTTGATATCTCTGTTGCCGACCTTAATGAAGGTCCAACCCTCAGTGCCAGCGGATCTTATAACTTCTTCCAGAATGGCAGCTTTGAAGACTTTAGTGGCGGGACTTATCAGTCGAGCGGAGGTTCGGGCTGGTATGAGGACGTCTCCCTGAATGGCTGGGAAGAAACAAATGTCGATGTTCATGAATCTGCCCGCGCGGCTGGCGGAGCAACGGACGGTGATTATGTTCTTGATTTGGCCTACAATGACAATGGCACCATAAGCCAAACCATAGAAGGCATGCAGGACGGCGATAGCTATACGATGACCATTGACCTTCAATCGCGCGGTGCAGTCGGAGAATCTGTTGTCGAAATCGTGTGGAATGGCACGGTTATCGCCACCATCGACCCCGCAACTGATGGATCAGGTTGGCACACCTACACCATTGAGTTAACGGCAGGCTCAGGCGATGCGTCCGATACACTTGCACTCAATGAGGTAGGCACCAATAACGCCCTTGGAACGTTCGTAGACAATATCACGATTACGGACAGTGATGGTTTTGGCGTTTGGGAAAATGAAGCGGGCGCGGAAGTCGCAACGCTGTCGGTTACAGATCCTGATGACGGAGACACGCAGACCTATACCGTATCTGACACTCGCTTCGAAGTTGTCGAGCTAGATGGACAGATGGTTCTCAAACTCAAAGATGGAGAGAGCCTCGATTATGAAAGCGAACAGTCTGTCAATGTCACGGTTACGGTGGAAGACAGTCAAGGGGCGACAGACAGCCAGACGCTGACTGTCTATGTGGGTGACGTAAATGATGCACCTGTTGCTCTGGACAGCTCAGTCAGCACCGCTGAAGATGCGAGCATCAGTGGCACCCTTGCCGCAACTGATGCTGATGGCGACGACATTACCTACAGTCTCAACACGGGCACAAGCGAAGGCACCATCACCGTCAACACCGATGGTTCCTACAGCTTTGACCCCGGCACTGACTTTGATGATCTGGCCGCAGACGAGAGCCGCGAAGTATCCTTCACCTATAATGCAGAAGATGAGAATGGTTCAACGGATACAGGAACCGTTACCATCACGGTCAATGGTGCCAATGATGCGCCAACAGACATAGCAATTTCAAATGCCAGCATCGACGAGAATAAAGATGGCGCAATTGTTGGCACTCTGACGACGACCGATGCCGATACATCAGACACACACAGCTACACCGTTTCAGACAGTCGGTTTGAAGTGGTCGAAGATGAAAGCGGGAATGCTGTTCTCAAGCTGAAGGACGGAGAAAGCCTTGATTACGAAACAGATTCATCGCTAACCGTTACTGTAACCACGAATGATGGGAATGGCGGAACCTATAGCGAAGATCTGCTTATATCGGTCAATGACGTCAATGAAGCCCCGGCTCTATCGGCACAAGGCTCCTATAACTTCCTCTATAATGGCAGCTTTGAAATATTCAATGGAGGCACCCATTATGGCGGGGATGGGACCGGGTGGATTGAAGATGCCTATATCGATGGCTGGGAACAGAGCGACATCGATATCCACGAATCCGGTCATATGTCTCTTGGAGCAACCGATGGTGACTATCACGTCGACCTGGCCGAAACATCCAATGGCACGCTCACACGAGAAATGGAAGGCTTGACAGACGGAGATACCTACACACTATCCATCGACCTCAAATCGCGAGGTTCCACCGGAGATGGGGTAACAGGAACAGCACAAGAGGCTCTTGGCCAAAGCGTGGTTCAGGTTATCTGGAACGGCGAAGTGATCGCCACGATTGATCCGGCAGAAGATGGTCTGGGCTGGAACACTTATACGCTGGACCTCATCGCAGGCTCTGGCGATGGAACCGACACCATAAGCTTTGTAGAAATCGGTTCTGAAAACAGCTATGGCACCCTGATCGACAACGTCCAGATCAACGACAGCGACGGATACGGTGTTCTGGAAAATGAAGAAGGTGCAGAAATCGCTGTTTTGAGCGTCGCAGACCCGGATAGTGGCGAGTCTTATACCTACACCACAAGTGACGACCGCTTCGAAGTCGTGGTGCAAGATGGTGAAACCGTTCTCAAACTGGTTGATGGCGTCAGTCTGGACTATGAAACGGCTTCCCATGTGTCTGTTTCAGTAACTGTTACAGACAGTGGAGGACTTTCCGACACGCAAACACTTGATATTCAGGTCGGCGATGTTGACGATACCTCCAGCTACAATGCCATAACCGGGACGATATCAAATGACTCTCTGACGGGCTCAAGTGATGCAGACAATATCTCGGGGTTGGCTGGCGCAGACACGATAGATGCAGGCGCAGGCGATGACATCGTATATGGCGGTGCTGGCGCGGACAGTATTTCCGGGGGAGACGGAAATGACGACATCTACGGCGGTGACGATGGAGACACAATATCGGGCGGCGAAGGAAACGACTTCATCAATGGTGAAGACGGAGCCGATGTCATTCATGGCAACGCCGGTGCAGATTCTCTGCATGGTGAAGCCGGCGCGGACTGGATTTATGGTGGCGCTGGTGGAGACACCATCTATGGCGGCGAAGATGACGACGTCCTTTTCGGCGAAGCTGGCGATGACACCATTTATGGCGGTTCCGGCAACGATCACATCATAGGCGGAACCGGAGATGACTATCTCAACGGTGGCGAAGGCAATGACACCTTCTATTATGCCATGGGAGATGGAAACGACGTTATCGATGGTGGCTCAGCAGGTGACTGGACCGACACCTTGCAAATCTATGCATCTGATGGAACGGCGACGACCGAATATAATGTCGACTGGACAATCAACCTGACAACAGGCACGGCAACACTCGTCGATGGTTCAGATCAGATCATATTCTCGGACGATGCAGTCGGTACAATCGATTTCACAGATGGCAGCCAGATAGAGCTGGAAAACATTGATCGGGTCAACTTTTAGATGTCCATGCAATCAACTCTAAATACTCCGACTAAAGCTCGGAGCATATAAGACACCATGTCGAATTTTGGTATTAACTCAATCTTAGAAGCGGGAAGTTATGGTTGTTAATAATCGTCAAATAAGAGGGGCAGCCATGCTGAACACTATTACAGATCTTGCCCGAGAAAGATCTAGCGACAAAAGACGCGAGTTGCTTGGACATGTTGCCGATTTATTCTTTGATGGAGCAGAAAATCACACAGAGCAAGGCGCCCTGATTTTTCGCGATATCGTCATGAAAATGCTCAACGATGTCGATCTTGAAGGACGGAGCGAGTTTTCAAACCGCGTGGCGACTGAAGAGCGCCTTCCAAATGAAGTTGCTCTTGAAATGGCGCGCGATGATGTTTCTGTAGCCGGTCCCATGCTTCAACACAGTCCGGTGTTGACCGATGAAGACTTTGTACAGCTGTCCCAAACATTGCCTGAAACGCATCTGGAAAGCATCGCGCAAAGAGATAAACTAAGCGGCGTCGTTACTGATGCGCTGATCGAAAATGGTACTCGCGCTGTCTGGCACAAAGTCTCGCAGAACAAGGGCGCCGAGATCACTTCAAAAGGCTTTAACAAGCTGGTGAGCAATGCCGAGGGAGATAGCATTCTTCAGAACAATCTCTCTGCACGCCCGGATATCACCGAGGACGCCGCCAAACGCCTGCTTCCCTTGCTGCCAGCCGAAGGCAAGGCCCGTTTGGCGAAACTGTTTCAAGATAATGCAGATATGGCCAACGAGTTGGTTGATAATGCCAGAAAGGCTGTCAGTGAACAAAAGATCGTTGGCCGACAGAAGCGTCTGGAAGCCAAGCTGGTGATCGCCAGCGTAAAAGAAGGCAAGCTGGACATATCAGAAGCTCTTTGTCAGTTGGTTGAAACCAATCGTGGACCGGATATTGTCATGTTTCTGGCAGCCATGGCTGATTTGGATGACCCTCTGGTTTCGAACGCACTCTACCAGCACAGTGATGAACCCATTAGCCTGCTTTGCAAATCCATTGGCATCAACACGCCCGCTTTCGCTAAACTGATGGGCTTGAAAGCTGAAAAGCTCAATAAAAGCCTCGGGGAAACAGGTCGCTGTGTTGCTTCCTACAAAGATATTGAAGTCTCATCAGCTCAGCGCGCCATGCGCTTTGTGTCCATGAGAAAGAATATGAGTGCCACAACAAAAGCCAGCTGACACCATTCAGCATGGTCAATGAAAGAAGGGTGGCAAAATAATTGCCACCCTTTTTCATGCCAATTTTCAGAAAACGAGCCGTTAGGCAGCACTAGGCAGGCTTTGCTTCCTGCTGCTTGTCACTCTTTTCTTCTGTATCAGATGCAGCCTCTTGCTCATCGTCAGAACCGAATGATGTATCCGGGCTGAGAATGTCAGCCAGCGCATCACGGGAAAGGCTTCCCATCAACTCGCCTTCTTCATCGACAACCGGCACAGGATAGTCCGAGGCCAGAGTTTCAGGCAGCACTTCCTCCAGAGCGGCATCAGGAGCGATCGGCTCCAGATCTTCATAATGCTCTTCAGACAATTTTGCAGTTTTGTCTTCCTGATAGTATTCTTCAAGGCTTTCCTGAGACAGCATGCCCTGATAACCATCATCTGTTACATGATAGGCATAGTCATCCTTTTGAGCACGCATCTGCTTGAGAGCTTCTTCGATCGTCGTTGCCGTCAAGCGGAAGCCCAATGGCTGCATGACCGTTTCAACATTCAGGGCTCGTGCGCGGTTCACATCGCGGACGAATGCTTCCACATACTCGGTTGCCGGATTAAGCAGAATCTCTTCAGGTTTATCATCCTGAACCAACTCGCCATCCTTGAGAATGGCAATATTGTTGCCAAGACGCAGGGCTTCATCCAGATCGTGCGTGATGAAGATGATGGTTTTCTGCAATTTCTCCTGCAGCTCGATCAGCTGATCCTGCATTTCAGATCGGATCAAAGGATCAAGGGCTGAAAAGGCTTCATCCATCAGCAGAATGTCGGCATTGGTTGCCAGCGCTCGAGCCAAGCCCACACGCTGTTGCTGGCCGCCGGAAAGTTGCGCCGGATACTGATTTTCATAGCCAGCCAAACCAACTGTTTCGAGCCATTCTATAGCGCGTTCATTGGCGTCTTTCTTTTTTACACCCTGAATTGTTAGCCCGAAGGTCACGTTATCGAGCACCGTGCGATGCGGCAAAAGACCAAACCGTTGGAAAACCATAGACATCCTGTGACGACGGAACTCTTCCAACTCCTTTTCAGACAGGCTCATGACATCTGTGCCACCGACCAGAATTTGTCCTTCGGTTGGCTCAATCAGCCGGTTGAAATGGCGAATAAGGGTGGATTTTCCTGAACCGGAAAGCCCCATGATTACCGAAATGTCGCCTTCCTTGATGGACAGGTTGATGTCTTTGAGGCCAAGGGTGTGGCCTGTGCGAGCCAGAATCTCGTCTTTGCCCAAACCTTCATGAACCAACGGCATATGCACTTTGGGATTGGGACCAAACAGTTTGTAGAGCCCTTTGACTTCAATAAGAGTGTTACTCATTAGTGGGTTCCCTTCAAATGCTTCTGGCTACGTTTGGCATAAGCCTGCGATACGCGATCGAAAATGATTGCGAGCGCAACAATAGCCAGACCATTGAACAGGCCGAGCGTGAAATACTGGTTCTGAATGGATTTCAACACCGGCTGGCCAAGGCCCTTCACGCCAATCATCGAGGCCACAACAACCATTGCCAGAGCCATCATGATGGTTTGGTTGATGCCCGCCATGATGTTTGGCATTGCCAGAGGAATCTGCACATTGAACAGGCGTTGCCAGCCGTTGGCCCCAAAGGCCGTGGCTGCTTCCAGCACTTCCTTGTCAACCAGCCTGATGCCAAGATTGGTCAAGCGGATGACGGGCGGGATAGCATAGATCACAACAGAAATGAGCCCCGGAATCTTGCCGATACCGAGCAGCATGACCACCGGAATCAAATACACGAACGCAGGCATTGTCTGCATCACGTCCAAAATCGGCATCATGATTTTCTGGAACCGGTCAGACCGGGCCATCCCGATGCCGATCGGTATGCCAAGCAAAATAGAGATCAGGGTACAGACGGTGATCATGGACAGGGTCGACATGGTGTCTTCCCACATTCCGA
This sequence comes from uncultured Cohaesibacter sp., assembly GCF_963664735.1. Taxonomy (NCBI): domain Bacteria; kingdom Pseudomonadati; phylum Pseudomonadota; class Alphaproteobacteria; order Hyphomicrobiales; family Cohaesibacteraceae; genus Cohaesibacter; species uncultured Cohaesibacter sp. Next base: position 3,001,306 of record NZ_OY761553.1, read on the forward strand.
AAATGCCTACCAGAAAAAGCGATATCACCACGCCAACGAGAAGCTTCCAGGAGCGGCTGGCGAAATAGACGATTGCTCCGATTACCAGAATGATGATCGGCCACGGGGTGTTGATCAACAGTTTTTCAAACCAGACAAGAAAAGCCAGAACGGGATGAAAAACGCTTTCGATCGCGTCTCCGTATTCTCGAGAGAAAGCCTTGTAAGCACCGTCGAGTGTTTTGCGAATAGCCAGCAAGTCCATACGACTTAGCTGAGGGAATGAGGTTAGCCATGACGCATCCGCCATATAGTGTCTCCAGTTTTCATGAAACGGGGTCGATCACGATATTATTCTGATCTTTGCCGTGACCGTTTCAACATATTGACCGGTCAACTTATCTGTATCCAGCTTCAGCCCTTGCATATTTGCTGGCTGAGGACAGAAAAGTTGACCCCACCACGCAGAAACCCGGGAGGAAAAATCCACCCGGGGTTCATTCATTTCTTGAAGATCAAACCTTACATGTCCGCGACGGCTGCTTTCACTTTTGCAGCGATGTCTTCCGGCAGCCATGGGGTCCACATGTCTTCATATTCTTGCAGGAAGTAGATTGCAGCATATTTGCCATCTGCCTGATTCTCTTCCATCCAAGCCAACAGGCTGTTCATGTCGCTGTTCTTGAAAGACAGTTTGCCGAGGAATTCCATGATTTCCGGATGCGTCTTGGCGAACTCGCCGGTCGTCACAGCCTGAACGAGGGATGGCGGATACATGGTTGGTTTAGGATCCATGCAATCTTCCTGAGTGATGCAAGTCTTGAACATGGCTTCATCAATGCCAGAACCAAAATCGACCTTGGTCATTTTGTATTTGCCAAGAACAGCGGTTGGAGCCCAGTAGTAGCCGAACCAAGCTTCTTCACGCTCATAGGCCTTGGCAATCGATCCTGCAAGGCCTGCCCCTGAACCCGGATCAACGATATCAAAGCCTGCCTCGTCCAGCTTCAAGGCACGGAACAGATTACCGGAACTGATCTGGCAGTTCCATCCTGCCGGGCAGCCATAAAATGCGCTCTTGTCGGGATCTTCAGGGTGAACAAACAGCTTGGCGTTTTTGATGACGCCTTCAATGGTTGCCAGGCTAGGATCTTTCTTGACCATATAGTCAGGAACCCAGAAACCTTCTTCGCCACCGTCTGACAGGGATTTGCCTGCGATAGCCAGGCGGCCTTCAGCCACACCCTTGTCGATTGCCTCACGCATGGAGTTCGACCAGAATTCAGGAGCAATGTCAGGCTCTCCCTTCTCGGTCATGGATGCGCCCGTAGGCATGGTGTCACCGGGGACCATCTCCGCTTCACAGCCGAAACCGCTTTCAAGGATAATCCGGTCGACATTGCCGATTAACGTCGCTGAATTCCAGTTCATATCAGCGATGGTAACTTTGCCGCATTCAGCTGCCTGAGCGGATAAGGCCGAGCCAGTTATCATCAGTGCAGCGATTAATAGGCGTTTCATATTCTACCTCCAGGGGTGGCAATCGAAGTGACACATTAAGAGGTGCAACACTCCACAAAGGTGCGCTCCTCCACTCAAAAGGGCGATGATCCTAACGATCAAGCGCAACATATCCACCGCGCACAATGGGCACAGCGTTTAAAATAATAAAGTCCGCATCTCAAACTCATAATCAGTCAAAATAGGCCGACAAGTGGTTGAGATTTTTTCAACACTCCGCAACTTAACAATTCTCACAACCCCACGTCAATGAAAGACTCATAGGAAATTCGTAATTTCGAATTTCTGATTTTATCTCTCGCTAATTTTTCTATGATTCTATTTCATCAAAATCGATTTTTGATCGCGCATTTAGATAGTTTATTTAATCTATTCTTCCAACTAAGGTAGATATATTTTTGCACAATGGAATAATACGAGATGCAAACTTTCATCTGACGCGCACAAAACAGCGCCCAAAGTGGGTCTGGCAAGTCTTCGATCCGGCTTTACTGGCACCATGAAAGCTTGGGGAACGAGCCGCATTATCGGAAATATTACTTGTTGAGTTTTCTCGAACCGGGAGGGAGCCAACTTTAATTGTGGCAAAATATAGGCATTCAGTTGGACCTTGCCGCAAGTTCTGATGCGCAGGAAGGTCAAAGCCTCAATTTTGCAAGCGGCTACTCTCCTTCTCCGAAAAGATCGCCAATCAAGGCGTCGAGCGCATCCAGAACCGCCTGCGCCTCTTCACCTTCCGCCACTACATCAATCGCGCAGCCTGGTGCGGCGGCAAGCATCATCAGCCCCATGATCGAATTGCCACAGACGGTCTGTCCGTCCTTGGATACGGTCACCGTTGCATCATATCGATCAACCAACTGCACAAATTTTGCCGAAGCACGAGCGTGCAGACCACGCTTGTTCTTGATAATCAACCGGTCGGAAACAGAAATCTGGGACACGGAAATTGATAACTTTCTATCTGTTCTTGTTCTTGCCACCAATCGAGCCGTGTTACCGATATCGTTGGTACATCGAAACTCCATCCACTTTGGCAAGCAGTTTGCCGGGCTGGATGATTACCCCTCATTAGAATCGTTCTGGATTATTCACCAGAAAGCAGTTTACTTGCAATATTTATGTATTTTCTGCCCGCATCACAGGCTTCATTCACCGCTTCAGACAAGGTCCGATCGGCCCTGACGCTGGACAATTTGATCAACATGGGAAGATTGACGCCTGCGAGCACCTCAATGCGGTTTTCGTCCATGACTGAAATTGCCATATTGGACGGCGTACCACCAAACATGTCCGTAAGCAGCACGACCCCCTTATCCTTGTCTACAGCATCCACTGCATCAAGGATATCCTGTCGTCTCTGCTCCATATCGTCGTCGGGACCGATGCAAATGGTCTCGATCTGCTCTTGCGGTCCGACTACATGCTCAAGTGCGGCCCGAAATTCCTCGGCCAATCGACCATGGGTTACAAGGACAAGACCAATCATAATGCGTTTGCTCTCCTATTTGGCGAAGCTCTCAGGCTTCATTCACTAACGCCCCGGTGTTCCAAACTAAGCCGCTCCCCGACATGCTATCTATCATGACCACTGATTAAACGAACGCAAGCCCAAAAGTTGCAGGCAGTTCGCTAAAGCGGCTCCTTCCATGTGGATAGAAGAGCAAAAATCAGATCGCACGCTTCCAAAACAGACAATTGCGGAACGGACAAATGCGCGATTTCAGCCTCAAGGCAAAGGGTTTTGCGCTCTTCATCCGGGGGCATCCGTTGTATTTCATTGTGCGGGCGCAAATCAACAAGCAAATGCATGGGTGCCTGATCGACAAAATTGCGCGGGCTGACAGACACGATCCCCAAGCCACGCACTTCTTGCAGCCCTTTGGTTGCTACGGGACAAAAAGCGCGCAGTTGCGGTTGGCTGGCAGCATCTGCACCAGCGCCGGCCTCTGCTGGCATTCTGACGAGCTTCACATAGTCGTCGCTTACCAATGCCGCCTCCAGCCCCATTGCCTGAGCCTCGCGCCTCAGGGTGCGTTGCAGAAGAGACTTTCCCGACCCACTTTGTCCACGCAAAAGAATGCCGAAAGAATCGATGACGATGGCTGCTGCATGCATGATTTCTGTTTGGCAGGACGCTTCGAGAAAATCAGGCAGGTCGAAAATCGGCCCCGCGCTGGTTTGATCACTGTCGGGATCAAAATACAGGGACATTGCATCCTCCTCTGAGTCTGGGCACTTGCTACAGTTTAGGCTGGATGGACAGGTTTGGGCTCAGGCTTTTTCGTCGCAGTCTGCCCCACGGCAGGCAATTCTACGGTAAATCTGGCCCCAAGTACCTGTTCCGGCTCGCCATCCTCATTCATTTTGTAGCGGTTGGAGGCAATAATGTCGCCATTGTAGGCCTCGACAATCTGCTTAGAAATGGATAGGCCGAGCCCAGAATTCTGACCGAAATCTTCACTCTGCGGCCGGTCGGTGTAAAACCGCTCGAAAACGCGCGAGACATCTTCGGCCTGAATACCTTGTCCATCGTCATCCACATGAACGATAACCCGATGTCCTTTCTGGCTGAGGCTGACCCGCACCTCTTTTCCTTCCGGGGTGAAGGAACGGGCATTATCCATCAGATTGACAAAAACCTGTCCAAGACGACTGTCATTACCTTTGACGGTGAACGGTTTGTCGTGCTTATCGACGGTGTCATCGATGCTCAGCGAGACATGGATATTGTTCTTAGATCCGATTTCATCCTGAATGGACACGATAGTTTCGATGAGGGCACGCAGGTTGATTTCATCTGATTCCTGTCTAGCCAATTCGGCATCCAGACGAGAGGCATCAGAAATATCGGAAATCAACCGGTCCAGACGGCGCACATCATGCAAGATGATGCTGACAAGTCGTTCCCTCGCTTCAGGCTTTTTGGCAAGAGGCAGTGTTTCAACCGCCGAACGCAAGGAGGTCAGCGGGTTCTTCAACTCATGGGCAACATCGGCCGCGAAAGCCTCGATCGCATCCATGCGTTGATAAAGCGTGTTGGTCATATCCCTCAGGGACTGACTGAGCTGGCCGATTTCGTCTTTTCGTTCGGAAAAATCAGGAATTTCCTCGCGGGCCTTTACGCCGCGCCGGACGCGCTCTGCGGCTTCGGACAATTTGCGCACAGGCCCAGCGATCGTACCCGCCAGAAGGATCGACATCGTTCCCGTTACCAACGCCGCGATCAGGAAAACACGCAGAATACCCCAGCGCTCTGCCTCAACGATGGTATCGATATCGCCATCACGGGTGGACAATAGCAAGGCACCGGTGATGATGCGGGAGCGCTGAATGGGAACCGCCACCGAAACAATCAGGCGGCCTTTATCATTGACGCGCACAATGGATGCATCAGACCCGTCGAGGGCCTTCGCAACTTCGGGATATTGACGGCCGTCAGTGTTTGCCATCTCCTTGTAAAGTGGCAAATCCACCTGGCGGAGCCAACTGACGAAACGGTCCCAGCGATCACTCCAGCTATCACTTTTCGTGGTTTCCGGCTCAGGCAGATTGAAACGCAGAATGCCATCTGAATGCAGCTGGTTGGAATCCACGATCAGGTTGCCTGCAAGATCATAGATTCGCGCTCGCGTGTCTGTCGGCGATATGGCCGCCCGCAAAATGGGTGCGGCGCGCTCGGGATCAATCGGGAATTCGAAATAGCTGAAGGTATCGTCGGCGGGCGAAAAGCTCTCCCCGGCCTGCAATTCCAAAAGGCGCTCGGGATTTATGGTGATGGCATCGGTATCAGAAGCGGCCGAGGCGGCAACTGCTCCGGCAATAATCTTGCCCTGCGTGAGCAGAGATGAGACGCGCGCGTCAATCAGGCCTTCCCGGAACTGATTGAGATAGAGGATACCGAGCACAAGAACACCCAGCGCCGCCAGGTTCAAGAATACAATGCGCCGCGTAAGAGAAGAAAAGGCAATGATCTCGGACAGACGGGCCAAATACAGCCGGGCACGCCGAAGGGATAGGCCCTTTCGGGATCCTTTCTTGCCGGGCTTTCCGAGATTTTCTTTTGGCTTACTACGCAACAGCATATGTCTCTCAACGAAATGGAGCCGCGATTGCTCGGCGCTTCATTTCAAATGCACGATCATTGGCGAGCCCATTTCGAGCCCCTCAATGATCGTGTCTATATATAAAGGCAGCGGGCATTCCAAGGCTCAAAGCTTTGACAGAACTGCAACGCCGCCAATATTATTCTTCCCGGAACCGATAACCGACACCGTAAAGGGTCTCGATCATATCGAAGCTGTCGTCCACGGCCTTGAATTTCTTGCGCAGGCGCTTGATATGGCTATCGATGGTTCTGTCATCAACATAAACCTGATCCTCGTAGGCAGCATCCATCAGGGCGTTACGGCTTTTCACCACGCCCGGACGCTGCGCCAACGAGTAAAGAATAAGAAACTCGGTAACGGTCAGGGTTACCGGCTTGCCATCCCAATTGCAGGTGTGACGTTCCCGATCCATCGCCAACAATCCGCGTTCCAGCAAATCAGACTTGGAAACCGTCCCACCCGCTTTCACTGAGGTTTCGCGCGCCTGAGCACGGCGCAGGACCGCCTTGACGCGCTCAACAAGCAAGCGTTGGGAGAAGGGCTTATGAATGAAATCATCAGCCCCCATTTTCAAGCCGAACAATTCGTCTATTTCATCATCTTTGGAAGTGAGAAAAATAACCGGTAGATCGGTCTTCTGGCGCAGACGACGCAGAAGTTCCATGCCATCCATGCGCGGCATCTTGATGTCTAGAATAGCAAGATCAGGCAAAGCATGAAGCAGACCTTCCAGACCAGATGCCCCGTCCGTGTAGGTATCCACCTTGTAGCCTTCAGATTCCAATGCAATTGAAACCGAGGTCAAAATATTGCGATCATCATCGACAAGGGCAATCGTTGCCATGTCTTTCCCTTCCTTCTTTCCATCCCAGTGCGCTCACAAATTGGCCGGCGAAACCACAAGCATCATATTTGGATCATTTGCTGTCAGTGACATATCTCTCGATCAACTCCTGCCGATCAATCGGGCTCACTGTACACCCTTTATGCCCTTAGAACTACCGTTCAGCCAAACTGGCATTTGACGAACCCCTTGGCTGGCCATCAACGCTTTTCCTGAACTTATTTAGGAATGAAGCCACCCCACGCCAAGGCATAAAATTTCGCGGCACTTATTCGCTTTGGAAACAGCCTTCAGGGATAAGTGCGCCGATTTCTGCAAAGTTGCCCGAACAAGCCTTGCATTATTAACCTACCTGACATGCAACAATCACATTTCAATCAGTTTCCGCAGACCTAAATTCTGAAAGCTGCAAAATTGTGGCAACTCAATTTTGTTCACAGCTGAAGGACAAAATTTATCTTTTCACCACAAACGCCCAGTTTCTGCGGTTTTCGACTTTAGTGGTACAAAATTCACCAGTATTGAGCGGCTCTAAAAATGACGGTAACCCCACAAAAGACCAGCTTTTCAAAATTTTTGACCTGCTATAAGAGGAAATGGTCACGGGACACGGTTCCTGTCGGACTTTGCGAAATATCAACGACACGCTTTTGAAGGGTCGTTATGAAATGCGCGAGTTCGACGAAAGGACTGTTTCGAGGCTGCCGCCGGGAGTAGAGGACAAGGCCAAGCAGACTCACAGGAGGTCAGTCAAATATAAGAGCGGAAAAATCCGACAAAATGGATGGACCTCCACAGACCTAAATCGAACCTCCGGTCATAACCATTCAGGCAATGATCGGACTGACAGATACTGTCAGTTTCCCACAACCTAAGTGTGTCTCAAGGGGCTTGAAAAGTGAAACAATTCGGCACGTGGAACGAATCCAACGGCGTTGACAAACTCGGTCTTCGCAATCTCGATAGCGTACATTACAACTATCGTTTTCCTAAGCTGGTAGAAGAAGCGCTGGCTCGCAAGGAAGGTCGTCTGATCGAAGGCGGTGCTTTCGCAGTTGATACCGGCAAACATACCGGCCGTTCCCCAAAGGATAAACATACTGTTCGCGACGCTACCACCGAAAACACCATCTGGTGGGATAACAACAAATCCATGACTCCTGAAGCTTTCGATCTGCTCTATGCAGATATGATGGCTTATGCAGAAGGCAAAGAACTGTTCGTACAGGACCTGTACGGCGGCGCTGACAAAGAACATCGTCTTCCTACTCGTGTTATCACCGAGCTGGCATGGCAGAACCACTTCATCCGCAACATGCTGATCCGTCCTGCACATGAAGAACTCGCTTCTTTCGTTCAGGAACTGACCGTTATCGACTTCCCAGGCTTCCTGGCTGACCCTGCAAAATATGGCTGCCGTTCTGAAACCTGCATCGCACTGAACCTGACCAAGAAAATCATTCTGGTTGCTGGTAGCTCCTACGCTGGTGAAATCAAGAAATCTGTCTTCACCGTTCTCAACTACCTGCTGCCTGAAAAGAAAATCATGCCAATGCACTGCTCTGCAAACGTTGGCGATGATAACGACACCGCAATCTTCTTCGGTCTGTCCGGTACTGGTAAAACCACCCTTTCTGCTGATCCGAACCGCACCCTTATCGGTGACGACGAACACGGCTGGGGCGAAAACGGCGTATTCAACTTCGAAGGCGGCTGCTACGCTAAAACCATCAACCTGTCTGCTGAAGCTGAACCAGAAATCTACGCAACCACCCATACCTTCGGTGCTGTTGTAGAAAACATGGTTATCGATCCAATCACCGATAAACCAGACTTCAAAGACGGTTCCAAAACCGAAAACACCCGTGTTTCCTATCCGATCTACTTCATCCCGAACGCTTCGGAAACCGGTACCGCTCCTCAGCCTAAAAACATCATCATGTTGACCGCTGACGCATTCGGTGTTCTGCCTCCGATCGCTAAACTGACCCCAGAACAGGCCATGTATCACTTCCTGTCCGGTTACACCGCTAAAGTGGCTGGTACCGAAAAGGGTGTTGTTGATCCTGAAGCTACCTTCTCTACCTGCTTCGGTGCTCCTTTCATGCCTCGTCACCCATCTGAGTATGGTAACCTGCTGCGTGAAATGATGGAAAAACATCAGGTTAAATGCTGGCTGGTTAACACCGGTTGGACCGGTGGTGCTTATGGCGTTGGTTCCCGTATGCCAATTAAAGCAACCCGCGCTCTGCTGACCGCAGCTCTCGATGGTTCTCTGGCTTCTGCAGAATTCCGCACAGACGAAGTCTTCGGTGTTGAAGTTCCTGTAGCTGTTCCTGGTGTTGACACCACCCTGCTCACCCCACGCGACACTTGGGCTGACAAGGCCGCGTTCGACGCACAGGCTAAGAAGCTGGCTGGCATGTTCGTAGAAAACTTCAAATACTATCTGCCACACGTCGACGACGCTGTGAAAGCTGCTGGCCCTAAAGCCTAAGCTGATCAGATCAGTATAGAAAATTCGGAAGGCCCGCTTCGGCGGGCCTTTTGCTTTTTATGGGCCTCAAAATGAAATGCCCATTCTCCGTCTACTGCATTTCTCCAAAGAAACCCGATGGACCTATCGCCCTAACGAATAGGTGCCCTGGGGATATGCCATGTTTATTCTCATGGAAACTCACAGTAATGCAGATGCCCTTGAACAGGCATGGAGTGAAGACCTGACCTGATCAGAGAGTGACGATGATCGGGCCCTTTTTACCGATGATAATCGTATGCTCGAACTGTGCCGTCATGCATCCCGTTGTAAACAGCTCCCACTCGCGATCCCCATCGGTAGCATAAGTAGCGCCCGTGGAAAGGAAAGGCTCAACTGCGATGACCATGCCTTCCTGAAGTTTGCGCCGGTCTTTTCTATCGGTAATTGCCAGAATTTCCGGTTTGTCATGCAAGGTCGAGCCCACTCCATGGCAGCCGAGGAGATTCTCGATGATGGTGTAGCCGCCAGCCTTTGCTTCCTTCTCGAAAGCTCGCGGGATCACCTGCATCAGCTGGCCTGCACGGGCCTGAGAAATCGCACTGTCACGGGCCCGCTTAGCCGCGTCCACCAAAGCACGCTTCAAGGGAGTTACCGGGGGAACGATGAAGGTCGCACCAGCATCCGTGAAATAGCCATCCTTGCTGGCTGAAACATCGATGTTGACCAGACCGCCAGGTTTTACCGTCTGACTGTCCGCCCAACCATGGGCGATCACCGGTTCAATTGAAATGCAAGTGGCACCGGGAAAATCATAAACGGATTCAGGAGCAGAGACGGCCCCCTCCTCTTCCAGAATGCGCCTGCCCAGATCGTCCAGCTCCAGTGATGTCATTCCCGGCTCAAGCGCCGCCCCCATTTCTCGAATGGCGCGTGCAACGGCTTTGCCGCAGGCCTTAAGGCCCTGAAGCTGTTCTTCTGTTTTTACGATCATGGAAGGATGCCTGTCTAAAAGCGAGTTTAAACTTCGGTCATCACTAGCGCATTTGCTCACCCATTCGCAAGTCTTTCGCAAAAAGAAGAGCAAGTCTCGAGCGCAAAAAGGCCTGCCCCGCATAATAAAGGGCAGGCCTTCATAATTTCGGATCCGATTCAATCGCCTATTTGATTGCCCACAAGGTTGTGGTGCCGGATACTTCGTTGGCGACGGCAATCATCGGCTTGCCGTTCGGGCTATCCTTGCCCGCGATGAATTTGATGCCTTCGGGCGCGATGTCGCCAGCGGTCAGCTTTTCGGATTCACCTTCCAGCTTGGTATTGGCAGCATAAGTGACGTAAGAAGCGTGCGCCGGGTCCGTGATATCGTAAACCACGATACCGCTCATCCGCTCCAGACCGATAAAGGCATACAATTTGCCGTCGATCTCAGCCAGTTCCAAAGCTTCTGGCTCAGCCCCCTTGTCATCAGAACGACTATCAAAGCTCTCGTTTGCACCTTCACTGTTGAAAGCGCTTGGAACCAGTTCAGCCAATTTGGCTTCGATTTCATCAGCGGAATCAAACACCATTTCACCGTCTTCATTGAAGATGGAGAAAGACCGGCCACCGTAACCATAGATCACATCGAAATCGCCGTCTCCGTCGGTATCACCCTGAGACGTCGTGATTTTCAGGCGCCCCAGATTTTCCTTCTTTTGCAGCTCCTCTGCATTCGGAAAAGCTGTCGGGTCCAGCTTGACCTTGCCCAGCCGTTCCTCTTCGGAATAGCCGTCATAGTCACGGCTATCACCTTCGTTGGACATGACCACATAGTTGACGCCATCTTTGGTAAAGGCTTTTACGGTATCCGGCATGCGGAAGGAGAGCACAGGCCAGTTCTGGCGGTTGATCTTGCCATCCTTGTCCGACAGGTCAGCCTTAACCTTGGAATAGTCCTGAAAGCCCAGAGAGAAAACCTTCTTGAGCTTGGCTGTTGCCGTATCGATCACTGCGATCGCGTTGCTTTCCTGCAGTGAGACGAATGCGGTCTTGCTGTCTGGTGTGATGGCAACATATTCCGGTTCGATCTGCTGTTCGAAAGAAATGCCCTCAGGAGCGGCCGTATGGAAGTCTTCGCCGAAATCTTCAGCTTTCAGATCGGCAAAGGAAACCGTTTTCACGTCAAGCGAGGGAATAGCAACAATCGAGACCGTACCAACCGGATCATTCTTGAAATCATCTGATGGCTCACCTTCGTTGGCAACCATGGCGAATTCACCGTTTGGAGCGAATACGACGCAGTCTGGCAAAGCGCCCAGTTCCACGCTGCCGACCAATGTGCCATCGGTCTTGTAAAGCACAAGCTTGCCGTTTGCCTGCTTGTCCTTGTTTTCAACCGCAATGGCAACATAGTCACCATGAACGTCAACCGAGTTGGCTCCCTTGCCAAAATCGGTCACGTTGAGCGTTCCGGCTTCCTTGACTTCGGCCGGATTGGAAATATCGAATATATCAATTGCCTTGTCGTGACCATCGACAACATAAAGCTTCTTGCCGGCCTTGTCGTAAGACACAATTTCAGCGGCGCCTTCATCAAACACATTGGCCGAGTGTGTGGCTATCGGCTCAAGGGTGAGCGCATAGGCGTGGCCTGTTAGTGGCAGCGCAAAACAGCTGGTGACAAGCAGGGCTTTGGAAACAGATTTCAGCATGGGAACCTCGTGGGTAGCGATTGAATCTGCCATTTGCTTTAGCGAAGAGAGATGACAGGGACGTGACCTTTTCCCCGAACTAACCGGCAGGGGCCAGCCGTGGCGTCGCACACACTCTCAAACCGCAGGTTATTGTTCGCCAAACAACTTTTGGAGAGCAGATCGCTTTCCCTTGACGCCTTCTGGATATAAAAGACTTTAGATCACTTCTTTTTGTCGGAGCCGAAAATGTGCCGCTGGGTAGCCTATAAGGGACAGCCTGTATTTCTAGAGCATTATGTTACCACCGCCGATCATTCCCTCATCCACCAGAGTCTTCATGCGGAGAGAGGAAAGACCGTTACAAATGGTGATGGCTTCGGCATCGGCTGGTATGGGGCAAAGGAAAAGCCGGGCATCTATCGCGAGATCTTGCCTGCCTGGAACGATAGCAACCTGAAGAGTCTTGCAGCTCAAATTCAGTCGCCGCTGTTTTTCGCTCATGTGCGCGCTTCTACAGGAACAGCCACCAACCGATGCAACTGCCATCCCTTTGCCTATAAAAAATGGATGTTCATGCATAATGGTCAGATCGGCCAGTATGAGAAGGTTCGCCGTTGTCTTGAAGCGCAACTGTCCGATGAATATTATGAACACAGATATGGCAGCACAGATTCAGAGCTGTTGTTTCTGTTGGCCATGCAAGAAGACTTGCAGGATTGTCCGGTTAAAGCCATGCGCTCGGTGCTCAATCGGGTTTACAAGGCCATGACCCAAAAAGGCATTACCACGGCCCTGCGCTTTACCTCATGTCTTTCTGATGGCAAGCGCTTGTGTGGCTTTCGCTGTTCAACAGATGATCTGGCACCTTCGCTTTACTATCGACGCTATGAGAATGGCGATGTGGTGCTCGTTTCAGAACCGATAGACCGGCAATCGGAATGTTGGGTTGAAGTCCCCCAGCATTATGCGGTTTGTTTCAAGGAAGATGGCGACATGGTCATGACCGAAATGGAAATTCAATTGCCCAATTGATGGTCGTGAATTCTGTCGAGATCAATTGAACAGGTTATACTGTGTCCAGTCAGCTTTTGGGATTTCATCGCCCTTCTTGAAGGAAAGCTTGTCGACACTCATTTGATCTTTGCTGGTATTGCATGAATAACTGACTTTGTACCAATGCCCGTTGCGGCGATAGGCTGCGCCTTTGGCGGTAACCAGTGTATCCTTTATCTGGGGGCTGGCAAAGGTATAGTCGACCAGTCGGTCTGCATCGAGCTTGCCCATCGCTTCCATATTGCACACCTGCAACATGCGTTCCTGCGGAGCCATGTCTTTTAGCCAAGCTCGCATCTTGTTGCTCATCGCGAAAGCACCTTGCGGATAGGCGCAAGCTACCGCAAGGAACAGCGCGAGCGAAAGTTTGCCGGTTTGGGATTTCATACCGTTGACCTTTTAATTATTATCATTTTTACGGGCTTGCCCCGAGATAACCACGAGATTCCATCGACTGCAAACAGCAGAGGCTTACAAGGTTTGTGGCCTATCGATACCCTTCGAGGCTACGGTCCAATGATGTGCCTTGAAAATGCGGTCAAAGTTTGACAAATCCAGTCCACAGCAAACGAGCATCAAGGCTAGTGGTTAAAATTTCATTTACCTTAAAAATTCATAAGTTATATATATTTATAAATGCCAAGAGCTTTCTTAAATTCCCGATTGCAGTTTGTTAGGCTGGGCTATATGAATTGTCTTGTACACTAATATGCCAGTTAGGCATAATCAAGAAGCATCCTAACCTCAAGCCTATCCTGTCTTCTCTTTGGATTTGCGCTTAAAGCGCCTGCAACACTCGGATTTGCATCCACTCAGTTAGTTTGCCTCTTGCAAGGTGATGAGAGCAATTGCCCAACCTGAAAGGCACATGGAGCATTTAGCGATGAAACAAGTGAAAATTACTTATATCGGTGGTGGCAGCCAACAGTGGGCTTTGCGTTTGATGGCCGATCTGGCCCTCTCCGACAAATTGACCGGTAGCCTTGTACTCTACGATATTGACCATGCCGCAGCGGTAAAAAACAAAGAGATCAGCGCTCAGATTTTCAGTAAACCGGGCGTGCTGAGCAAATTCGACGTAGAAGTCGAAGACGAGCTGGACAATGCGCTCAAGGATGCCGATTTCGTGGTTATATCCATTGAGCCGGGGCCAACCGAAAAGCGCTTCATTGATTTGAAGATCCCCGAAAAATATGGCATCTACCAAACCGTTGGCGATACGACGGGTCCGGGCGGGATCGCACGTGCCATTCGCTCGATCCCGACCATGGCCGAGTTTGCCCATCACATTATGGCCATCTGTCCTGACGCATGGGTTATCAACTATACCAACCCGATGGCATGGTGCACCGGTGCGCTCTATGCGGCAGAGCCGGAAATCAAGGCGCTGGGTTGCTGCCATGAGGTGTTCCACACTCAGGAAATGCTGGCCAAATGGATTGCCAAAACCTACGGGGTCGATCTGCCCAGCCGACAGGAGATCAAGCTCGATATCTCGGGCGTCAATCACTTCACTTTTGCGACGGATGCGGTTTGGAAGGGCAAGAGCATTCTGGCCGAATTTGCCGCCGCCATGCAGGAAGGTGATCCGGCAGAGCTAAGCAAGATTGCACTGGACCGCGAAGCCAACGAAGAATGGTTCACCTCTGAATTCAAGATCGCTGAAAGCTTTCTTTCCCGCTTTGGCGCTCTGGGTGCGGCCGGTGATCGGCACTTGGCCGAATTCGTGCCTTGGTATCTTTCCTCCAAGAAAGAGATCAACAGCTGGGGCGTTTGCATGACTCCTTATGAATGGCGCGTCAAACGGGCCAACAATCCAGATGAAGCACGGCAGAAATATCTCGCTGACGATCTGGCTCCATCAGGTGAGGAAGGCGTTTTGCTGCTTGAAGCCTTGGCCGGTGCCACGAGCGAATTGGTGCGGACCAACTTCAACATGCCGAACATGGGCCAGAACCCTGATGCTCCGGTGGGGGCCATTGTCGAAAGCTACGGCCTGATTTCCGAAAACAAGGTCGAGCCAATCGGCTGTGGCATTCTGCCTGAAGCGGTGCAAGCGCTGGAAGATCGCAATATCGAAATCCAGCAGCTTGTGCTTGACGGTGTCATGAATAAAGACAAGGAACTGGTCTTTGCCGGCTTTGCCATCGATCCACTCAACAACATTAGCCCACGGGCTTGCAAAGCGATGTTCGACGAAATCTGGGAAGCTCTGGAGCTGGACTGGTAAGCCCGACACCTTTGCCCCATGTCCCAGCCATCAAGCCTCGCCGATATTTCATCGGCGGGGCTTTTCTATTGGCCCGCCCGGCCATTCATGCTAAAGGCTTTATATGCCAACATGGATATTGATCACCATTTCTGCAGCCTTTCTGCAAAATATCCGCTCTGTTTTGCAAAAGCACCTCAAAGGGGCGCTGAGCACAACGGGGGCAACCTTTGTGCGCTTTGCCTTCGGGGTGCCCTTCGCCTTGCTCTATCTGTTCGGCTATCTTTGGCTATCAGACCAGGAAGTCCCCGCCTTCAACGGCCCCTTCCTGTTTTGGGTTCTGGTGGCCGCATTGGGGCAAATTGGCGCTCAATTTCTACTGGTGCATCTGTTTTCCTTCCGAAATTTCACGGTGGGGACGGCCTATAGCCGCACCGAACCGGCACAGGCAGCGCTGTTTGCCTTCCTGTTTTTCTCCGAAACGCTGAAAATGTCAGCTCTGCTGGCCATCGGGGTTGCCGTGCTCGGGGTGATGCTGATTTCAGTGGCCCGCACCACCCTTTCCATCCGCACGCTGATCACGTCGACCTTCTCCCGCACTGCGCTTATCGGTCTTGCTTCGGGCTTCCTGTTCGGGGTTACTGCGGCGAGCTATCGCAAGGCGTCGCTGGCGCTCGAACCCACCATGGCCGCGCCGGACTATATCTTGCAGGCAAGCTTCACGCTGGCCACAGCCATCATCGTGCAAACCGTGCTCATGGGCATATGGATAACCGTTCGCGAGCGGGATCAGTGGACCGCCGTGGCGCGAGCGTGGAGGCCCTCGCTTGCCACTGGTTTTGTTGGGGCAACGGCGAGTTTTGGCTGGTTCATGGCCATGACGCTGCAACAGTCGGCACTGGTCAAGGCGCTGGCGCAGGTGGAAATGCTCTTCACCTTCGCCTCGTCGGTCTTCATCTTCAAGGAGAAGATCAACCGGCTTGAGCTCATCGGCTGCGGGTTAATTGTCTGTGGCGTTTTGATTTTAGTGTTGGGGTGAAAACTAAATTCTCAATGCAGGAAGCTGCAACAGAATTACAATTTAATAGTTTATTTAATTCAAAAACTCCCATAAAGTGCTTTTGTTAAATTTATTCAATATTGGATAGGAAGCTCAATGAAGAAAAAAGATTTCGAGTTTAAAATAACCAATCACACAATATCTGCGGGAAATGAAATATACAATATTAAAAATCTTACAAAACTCTCAAAATACAAAGAAAATGCTAACAACAAAGAAAGGAATTACGCAATTGTTTTTGGAATTATAATTTTTATATCATTAATCACCATCTCTCAATCTGAAGAAATATCTATTTTTTATTATTTAATTCCAATAACATTTATTATATTTGGAATATTTTTTAGAAAAAAACCAAAATACAGTCTCGTTCTTGAAACAAGTGCTGCTAGCAAAAGCTTATTTTCCAGTACAAATAGCAAATTTATTGACAAGATAATTTCTCTAGTCCATAGCGCCATGGAAAACCAGGAAAGTAGTATTGACTATACAATAAATTTAAATGACCAAAGTATCATAAATGAAATTACAGGCTCAAATATTTTCGGAAATGTATCTCAAAATGCTAGGAAAGCTTGATGAACAAAATTTCGCAAAAAATTGAAAGAAGCACAGTTCTCGGCAATGTAACTCAAACCGCTAATATTATTAATGATTCCGAGCTAAAAAATGAAATTAGTAAATTTTCCGAAGCTGCAAATAAGAAATTCCTGGAGAATAATATGGAAAAGCCAAAGGAATTTGCAAGTCTCGAAAAAGAAATACTAAAGACAAATCCAGATATCAAAAAAATTCGGAACCTCTGGTACGGCTCTATAAATGCATTACCAAAACTAACTGACTTGGCTAAATCCTTTGAAAAAATAATAGATCATTTCAATCAGTAATAATTCCGCACCCTTTTCAAACATTTCAATAAGCTGCAATAACGTCTCCCCTCAATGCGCCTCGTCCCAGTTGTCGGCGGCGTTGGCGTCTACTTTTAGGGGGACGCTTAGTTGCAGGGCGGGCATGGGGGCATTTTCCATGATGGTGCGGACGATGCTGATGGTGTCATCGACCTCGGCTTCGGGCACCTCGAAGATCAGTTCGTCATGGACTTGCAGCAGCATGCGGGCCGAGAGGGACGCATCGCTTAGGGCATCTTCCATGCGGACCATGGCGCGGCGCAGGATGTCGGCGGCCGAGCCCTGAATGGGGGCGTTGATGGCGGCGCGTTCCTGAAAATTGCGCATGTTGGGATTTTTCGAATTGATCTCCGGATAATGGATCTTGCGTCCGAAAATGGTTTCGACATAGCCCTGCTCGCGGGCGGCCTTCTTGGTGGCTTCCATATAGTCGCGGATGCCGGGGAAGCGCTCGAAATAGGTGTCGATATAATCCTTGGCCTCGCCGCGGGAAATGCCGAGCTGGTTGGCCAGCCCGAAGGCGGAAATGCCATAGATGATGCCGAAATTGATGGCCTTGGCGCGGCGGCGGGTGGCGGCGTCCATATCGGCCAGCGGCACATGGAACATTTCCGAGGCCGTCATGGCGTGAATGTCGAGCCCTTCCTCGAAGGCCTTTTTCAGCTGCGGGATATCGGCCATATGGGCCAGCACGCGCAGCTCTATCTGGCTATAGTCGGCCGAGACCAGCTTGTTGCCCTTCTCGGCAATGAAGGCAGTACGGATCTTGCGGCCCTCTTCGGTGCGCACGGGAATATTCTGAAGGTTGGGATCAGATGAAGCCAGCCGTCCGGTGGTTGTTGCTGCCAGCGAATAGGAGGTATGGACGCGCTTGGTCTCAGGGTTGATGAAGGTCGGCAGTGCGTCAGTATAGGTGCTCTTCAATTTGGAAAGCTGGCGCCACTCCACCACCTTGCTGGGCAGCTCATGGCCTTCGGCTGCGAGATCTTCCAGCACGCTGGCCGAGGTCGACCATGCTCCGGTCTTGGTTTTCTTGCCGCCGGGAAGGTCCATTTCGCCAAACAGAATATCGCCCAGTTGCTTGGGGCTGCCGATATTGAAGGGTTGGCCTGCCAGGGCGTGGATTTCTTCTTCCAGCCGCGCCATGCCCTGGGCGAAGGTGCCTGAAAGCTGGGACAGGATCTGGCGATCGACCGAGACGCCGCGCGCTTCCATGCGGCGCAGGATCGGCAGCAGCGGGCGCTCCAGCCTCTCATAGACTGTGGTCATGCCATCGGCGGCAAGACGCGGCTTGAGGATCATCCAGAGGCGCAAGGTCACATCGGCATCTTCAGCAGCATAGGGCGTCGCCTTCTCGATCTCGACCTTGTCGAAGGTGATCTGGCTCTTGCCGCTGCCTGCCACTTCCTTGAAGGCAATCGGCTTGTGGCCAAGCCAAAGCTCGGAAAGCTCGTCCATGCCATGGCCATGCTTGCCGGCATCCAGAACATAGGAGAGCAGCAGGGTGTCATCAAAGGGCGCGATCTCTATGTCATAGCGGCTGAGCAGCAGGGTGTCATATTTGAGATTCTGGCCGATCTTGAGGATGGAAGGATCTTCCAGCATGCCTTTGAGGGCCTTGACCGCCTCGGTGATCGGGATCTGGCCTTCCACCAGCCCACCGCCAAACATGTCGCCCTCGCCGGAAATATGGTTGAGCGGAATATAGCAGGCCTTGCCCGGCTCGGTTGCCAGCGACACGCCAACCAGATTGGCCTGCATGGCATCAAGGCTGTCTGTTTCGGTATCCACGGCCACATGGCCGATGCGCTTTGCCTCATCAAGCCAGACTTGCAGCTCGTCCATGGTGCGCACGGTCTGGTAGCCCTGATTGTCAATCGGCAAGGCGCCGATGTCGGCGGCCATTCTTGCGGCCAGATCGAGCGGGCCGGGTGTCTTGTCGCCCGCTTCGGTCTCATCGCCATCGCTGGCGGCTTGCGGGCTTTCGGCCTCCCAGCCAGCGACCTCAAGGCTGGTCGCATCCACCTCGGCGGCCTCGGTCTCTGTCGCTTCGGCAACGCGGCGGGTCAGCGTGGTGAATTCCAGTGCCTTGAGGAAGGAAACCAGCTTCGGTCCTTCCAGATCGCAGCAGACCAGCGCATCAAGGCCAAGCGGCAGCGGCACATCGCGTTTGAGATAGACCAGCTGTTTGGAAATGCGGGCCTGCTCGGCAAATTCGATGAGATTTTCGCGACGCTTCTTCTGCTTGATGCCGTCGGCCTGTTCCAAAAGGCTTTCCAGATCGCCATATTCATTGATCAGCTGGGCGGCGGTCTTGATGCCAATGCCGGGTACGCCGGGCACATTGTCAACGGAATCACCAGCGAGCGCCTGCACCTCGACCACTTTGTCGGGCGTGACGCCGAATTTCTCGGCGACTTCCTCTTCGCCGATGCGCTTGTTCTTCATGGTGTCGACCATCATGACGCCGGGGCGCACAAGCTGCATCAGATCCTTGTCCGAACCGATAATGGTCACATCGGCGCCTGCGGCCAGTGCCATTTCGGAATAGGTGGCAATGATATCATCCGCCTCATAGCCTTCCAGCTCGATGCAGGCGATGTTGAAGGCCCGCACGGCATCGCGGATAAGGCCGAACTGGGGCACCAGATCTTCCGGCGCAGGCGGGCGCTGGGCCTTATATTGATCATAGATCGTGTTGCGGAAGGTATCGCCCTTGGCGTCGAAAATCACCGCCACATGGGTGGGATTAGCGCCAACAATGCCCTTGTCTCCATCAGAGATAAGCTTCCAGAGCATATTGCAGAAGCCCGAAACCGCGCCAACCGGCAGACCGTCGCTCTTGCGCGTCAGCGGCGGCAGGGCGTGATAGGCTCGAAAAATGTAGGAAGACCCGTCAATCAAAAAGAGATGCGGTTTTTCGGACATTGGAATTTCCCTTTATAGCCTTGCTGGACGCGCCGGTGATGGCGAACAAACCATGATCATACTGTCATGTGACCTTAGCGCATGGATGAGGGCAAAGAAAAGAGCAAAAGAAAAAGCTCCCGGATTGATCGCACAATCGGGGAGCTCTTGTTAAGAAAGCAGTCCTCAGCAAGCTTGACTATTCAGCTGCGAAGGCGAGGCTTTTAGGCTTTTTTTTGAGCCTTGCCCAGCCCGGACGAACATAAAGGAACGTTCCGATTTTGAGCCGCATAACGATTTCATACATGACAACAGCACCAATTACGGTGGCCAACGAAACAATGAAAGCAGAAAGCCCCGGGTCGCCATTGCCAAATTTCATGACGAGGATTCGCGTAATACCCATGGGCAGAAAGAAACCGAGATAAATGGGAAGAGAATGGCTGCCGAGATAGCGGAAGACCCGCGCCAGCACCCGCCCGAGAGCGAACTCGTTGATCATTCCCATGAAGTTGACCACTGCCATGAAGCCGAGAATGCCCATAATTATGGCCACCGGCACAATCTCGCCATAGCCCATCCAGACCACCAGTCCATTCATGACAGCCCATACGCCAAGCCCCAGAGCGGAGATCAGTTTCTTGTCACGAGCAGAATTGGCAAGGGCAAACCAGATATCACGACCGAAATGCCCGGCAAGGAAAAAGACATAATATTTGGACAAGTCATCAATGACGAAAATACCTGTCGATGTCAGCAGAAATTTACAAGCAATCGCGATGGCAAATTGCAGCAACATCGGCAGCGGTTTGGTAAGGCGCAAAGCAAGAAAATAGAAGGGCAGGAGATAGATAAACCAGAGCGGGCCAAAGGGCTGCACATAAGAAATCAAATAGTAAAACGCAGTTCCATGCACACCGAACTCCTGAATGAAGAATGGTGTCTTGAAAATGAACTCGATTGTCATCCAAAGGAAATAGAAATAGCCGAAATGGACGAACTTCTTGTCGGCAAAGACGGACCATTCCCTGACAATCGCTTTGGCAGCAAAAAGACCCGCGACGGCAAAAAAGACAGGCATACGAAATGGGGTGGCGTAGGCCAGTATGGGGTGCATCCAACCCTCACTACCCATATATTTTTCTACCCCGTTGATGGAATGCATGACTACGACCAACAGGATCGTCAATCCCTTGGTTAGATCCACCCAATCAATATGGGCGTCTCTTTTGCTTGCTTGAATTGCCATGCCCCGCTCCATGTATATCACCAACAGGCGATGAAATATTCTCATTAAAGTTATATTAACATAGTGGGGTATTTTTACTTAAGAATCTCTCTAATTATTACCTTAACGTTAATATTTGCGCTATGCGTCTGAAAAGATGAGATAATGCGGTGTTTATAAAAGTTTGAAATACAACCGTTCATGATTGGTTAACTATAAATTTTGCAAATGTCTCTATTTGGTTGCCAACCTTTTTCTGGTCCCAGATAGACAAATTGTTTGTGTATGGCGCCTGTAGCCGCAATCATTGTTAACAAGACCTTCGGGATCAACGCACTATGATAAATCGCCAATTCGCACAATCGGGGCCGCTCCATCCATGAATTTGCCTCAATATATGACCATAGTTTGTTGCCAACTTTCCCAGGCTCCAGCGTAAGCCGATAGATGAAACTGATAGCTGCCTTTGTCTGCGCTCGCAAAGGCCAACAAGAATAGAGATTTTGCCAAAGATCATGACGCCAAAACGCAGTTCTTCACAATCGGGCTCTTTTAGTGACATTCGCTTAAGCGAGGAAGACAGAAGCCATCCAGCTATGTCCTCCAAACGCCCAGCAAAACGGAAAATGCGTCCCGATGGCAGTCCTGCGCAACAAGGCAGCAAGGCAAAAGGCTCCGGCAAAAAAGCGGGCAATGGCTCTGGTGGCAACAGGTCTGGCGGCGGCGGAGGGCGCCCCCCACGAAACGCCCCCCCATCTGGAGGTAGAAGACGCGCGCCAAGACCATCGGTCCTGAGCCGGTTTTTCAAGCTCTGTCGGCACCTTGTCTATTGGTTGATCATTGCTGGCATATGGGGATCTATCGTCGCTGGTGGTATCATTCTCTATTATGGTGCCAAACTGCCTCAATCCACAGACTGGAAGATTCCCGACCGTCCGCCCAATGTGCAGATCGTTTCGCTGGATGGCGGTCTCATAGCCAACCGAGGCAAAACCGGCGGGCAGAAGGTTAGCATCTCCACCCTGCCGCCCTATCTGGTAGATGCCGTGGTGGCGATCGAAGATCACCGCTTCTTTCACCATTTCGGGTTCGACCCCATCGGCTTTACGCGCGCTATGGTGACCAACCTCGTGCGTGGGCGTGTCTCTCAAGGTGGATCGACACTTACCCAGCAGCTTGCCAAAAACCTTTTTCTTGAGCATAAACGCACGCTTGAGCGGAAGGTGCAGGAGCTTATTCTGGCGATTTGGCTGGAAACCAAATATTCCAAACAAGAGATATTGGAAATGTATCTCAACCGCGTTTATCTGGGCTCAGGAGCCATTGGGGTGGACGCTGCCGCTCGGACTTATTTCAACAAACCTGCCTCAATGCTGACCCTTTCAGAAGCAGCAACCATTGCAGGCCTTTTGAAAGCGCCATCAAGGCTTGCACCGAACAAGCATCCCAAAGCGGCGCTAGAACGCTCCAAGCTGGTGTTGGCTGCGATGGAACGAGAAGGCTTCATTACGCCAGAAGAACGCAAACTGGCCCTGACACAAAGCATAGACACTGTTGCACGCCACCGGACAAGCTCACTCAATTATGTCGGTGACTGGGTGATGGAACAGCTTCCCGACCTGATTGGCGATGTGAAAGAAGATCTGATTGTTGAAACAACCATCGATTTGCGCATGCAGACATTGGCGGAAAATGCCGTCGTTGACGCGATTGATGAAGAAGGCAAGAAATACGGTGTTGAGCAGGGCGCGCTCGTCAGCGCCACCCCGCAAGGAGCCGTGCGGGCTCTGGTTGGTGGCAAATCCTATAGGGAGAGTCAGTTCAACCGCGCTGTTGACGCAAAACGCCAACCGGGCAGTGCCTTCAAGCCGTTTGTCTATTTAACTTCGCTAGAGTTGGGTAACACGCCCGATAGCATGCGTGTGGATGGCCCGGTTTCGTTCAATGGCTGGACACCACAGAACTATTCCAAGAAATATATGGGGCAAATACCCCTTCATAAGGCGCTGGCCCTGTCGATCAACACCATCGCGGCTCAGCTTACCTTTGAAGTCGGGGCTGATCAGGTGGTCAACACAGCCCACCGGTTGGGCATCCAATCCAAGCTTGAGAACAATCTCTCCATTGCCCTTGGCACAAGCGAGGTAACCCCACTGGAACTTGTGGGCGCTTACATGCCCTTTGCCAATGGTGGGGCTCGCGCCATTCCTTATGTCGTTCAGCGCGTCATAACCAAGGAAGGCAAGGTGCTTTACAACAACCCGGACATTCCGGGCCCTCTGGTCATCAAACCTGAAATTCTTTCCATGATGAACCAGATGATGCAAGAAACACTGATTACGGGAACGGGCAAAAAGGCCATGCTGGCCGGGCGTCCGGCCGGAGGGAAAACCGGTACGAGTCAGAATTTCCGCGATGCATGGTTTGTCGGATACACAGCCAATCTGGTCACCGGAATCTGGTTCGGTAATGACGATGGTTCTCCAACCAAGCATGCCTCAGGGGGTAATTTGCCCGCCGAAACATGGAAGAAATATATGGTTGGCGCTCACAATGGAATGACCGTTGCAAATTTGCCCGGCGTTAGCATGGAGCAGATCGCCCAGACGCGGCGTATTGCTGGCGGCGAGAAAAAGCCGTGGATCAACCCTGATCTGTTGCCGAAAGGCCAGAGCACCATGCCATTGCCCAAGGAACGCAAAGGACTGTTTGAACGGTTGTTTGGCAATTAGGGCCGGATGCTTGACGCTGATGACGGCTTGGAAAGGGATGCTCTAGTCATTCTCCACGCCATAGGAATGAAGGCGGCGACCATTATTGCGCAGCCATGTCTGCCCGTCCTGATAGTTCGGACAGATCTTCTCGACATGATTCCAAAAGCGATCCGAGTGGTTCATTTCGCGCAAATGGGCCACTTCATGGGCGGCCAGATAATTCAGCACAAATGACGGCGCCATGATGACCCGCCATGAAAAAGACAATGTGCGGTTTGCGCTGCAGGAGCCCCAGCGGCTTGTTGTGTCCTTGATCCGGATGGCGGCAGGCTTGACTCCCAAAGCGGCAGCATGCCGGGCAACCGCCTCTTCCAGATCCTTTCTGGCCTGTTTCTTGAGCCAATCGGTCACACGACGGGGCATATGGGATTCATTGCCAGAAACAAGAAGAATGCGCCCCTCGTCAAGCTCCAGCAGGCGAACAGTGCCGCGGGCCACATCATTATGTTCCAGCGTATGCAGTAATCCGCGAACAGGAATAACAGCACCATGCTCAAAGGGAACATTCGGCGCTCTGGCCTGTTGTCGGTCGACCAGCCAGTTAACATTTTTCTGCAAAAACAACTGGATCTTTGCTTCGCTTAGCCCCGGAGGGCAAGTGGCGACCGGTTCACCGGTTTTGCTGTCAAGACGCAGAATCAATCGCTTGGCTCGAGCGTTCTGCTTCAGGCGCACCTCGATTGTTCGGCCTTCATGATGCAGACAGACCGAGGCTGGCAACTTTGATCTCCGACCGGTCGATAGCAGTTTCCTCAAACGAGCCCCGTCTCCTAAAAATGCCCTGCGGGCAATCTACCTCTATAACGACGGTACTTGCTGCAAAGCCATAAGCAAAGAGCCTGATCATTTCTTATATTGCAGATTGACCAGATTGGCATAAAAACCATCCTTGGCAAGCAACTCGTCGTGGCTTCCTTCTTCCATCAGTTGCCCATTCTGGATAACACAAATCTTGTCTGCATTGCGAATGGTCGACAATCTATGCGCAATCACCAGCGATGTCTTGTTTTCGCTGAGCCGTTCGAATGCTGCCTGAACCTTTGCTTCTGACTCGCTATCGAGTGCTGAAGTCGCTTCATCCAGCAAAACAATTGGAGCATTCTTGAGTATGGCTCGGGCGATTGCGACACGCTGTTTTTGCCCGCCAGACAAAGAGGTGCCGTTTTCCCCGATCAACGTATCGTAACCTTCGGGCTGCGCCATGATGAATTCATGCGCGAAAGCGTCTTTTGCAGCCAACTCCACTTCTTCGTCCGTAGCAGCCAAGCGGCCAAAGCGGATGTTTTCTCGAATGGAACCGGAGAATAGAACCGTATCTTGGGTGACCAGTGCGATATGACTGTTCAATGAAGCAATGGTGCAATCACGGATATCCTCACCGTCGATTGTGATGCGCCCATCATCAACGTCATTAAAACGCTGAACGAGCCCCATGATCGTAGATTTCCCGCCACCAGAAGGGCCAACCAATGCCGTAGTCTTTCCTCCGGGAAGCGTGAGTGACAACTGCTTGAGCACAGGCTCATCGGTGCCGTAGGAAAAAGACACATTCTCAAAGGCAATTTCGCCCTTTGTCACATCAAGGCTACCCGCAGCAGGCCGCTCGATCAGGCGGGTTGGCCGATCGAGAATCTCGAACATCAAGCGAACGCCGACAAGCCCGCTCTCCATGTTGACCTTCATGCGGCTCAACCGGCGAGCCGGATCAGCAGCCAACAGCAAAGCTGTCAAAAAAGAAATAAATTCCCCCGGGCTTTGCCCGCCAAGGATCGTGCGCCAACCGCTATAGAGAATCACCAGCGCGATCGCAAATCCTCCGAGGGTTTCGGTCATCGGGTTCGTACGAGCCGTCAGTGTTGCAATCTTGTTGGCGCGTTTCTGAACCCCATAGATGGCGTCATCCATCTTCTTGGTCATCACCGCCTCCAGACCGAAGGTGCGGATAATCCGAAAGCCGAGCGCGCTTTCCTGCATGGTCTGAGTGGTCTGGGTGAGGGAGTAAAACTGTTCCTTGGCGATGCGCTTTACGCGTCGAACCAGAAACGAAATCATAATGACTGCTGGTGGAGCGACGACCAAAGCTATCAGCGAAAGGAGTGGATCCTGAAAGACCATAACGCAGACAAGGCCGATCAACGACAAGGCATCGCGCCCGACGCTGGTGATCAGCACATCCATCACCGAACGGGCGGCAGTGGCATTGTGTGAGATTCTTGTGATCAGTTCACTTGACGGAAAATCATGGAAGAAGTCGGCACCCTGAGCAAGAAAATGGCGATACATCTTGCGCTGCTGATCTGCCACAATGGCGTTGCCTATATGGGCCAATATGGTTGTCTGAAAATAGGTTGCCAGCCCCTTGGCTACAAAGATCACCATAACAGCGCCGGAGATTAGCCAAACCTGGGCGAATTGTTTGGAGACGAAAATCTCGTTGACGATGTCTTTCATGATC